>NZ_CP013233.1:3600000-3974662 GCF_001584165.1 Collimonas arenae | reverse complement strand
GGCTTACCTGGCAGAGCAGGAGAATCCAGCGCGCGCATTCCAGCAAGTGTTTGCCAAAGCCGTGGCACGCTGGGTTGGCGGTGAACACGATGAGGATTACAGCGAAACCTGGCCGCAATTCAAGGCGCGTTGCAACGCTGCGTTGGCGCGGTTGCTGGAATGTATCGGCTCGGGTCAGTCGGCCTGGGTGTTTACTTCGGGCGGCCCGATCAGCGCGATTTGCCAGCGGTTGCTGGCGATTCCAGACCGGCAGATTTTTGAATTGAACTGGTCGCTGGTCAACACCGGCGTCACCAAATTGCTGTATCGCCCCGGGCGTGTCAGCCTGAGTTACCTGAACAGTTTTGCGCATCTCGAAAACGCGCGCGATGCGACGCTGGTGAGCTATCGCTAATCACCAACCAAGTTACCCGCCAAATTACCCATTTCAACGGAGACAGAGAACATGACAAGCACAACAATTTTTGACCTGAAGGGCAAGATCGCACTGGTCACCGGCGCCAGCCGCGGCATCGGTGAAGCGATCGCCAAACTATTGGCGCAGCAAGGCGCGCATGTGATCGTATCGAGCCGCAAGGCCGAGGCGTGCGAGAAGGTGGTAGCCGATATTGTGGCCAGTGGTGGATCGGCGGAGGTCATGGCTTGCCATATCGGTGAGATGGCGCAGATCGAAGCAATCTTTCAAGCCATCGCCAGCAAGCACGGGCGGCTCGATATCCTGGTCAACAATGCCGCCGCCAACCCGCATTTCGGGCCAATCGTCGAGACCGACGTGGCGGCTTTCCAGAAAACCGTCGACGTGAATATCCGCGGCTACTTTTTCATGTCGTCCTATGGCGCAAAACTGATGGCGCAGAACGGCGGCGGCGCGATCGTGAATGTGGCTTCGGTCAACGGCGTGACGCCTGGCGTGTTCCAGGGCATCTATTCGATTACCAAGGCAGCGGTGATTTCGATGACCAAGGCTTTCGCCAAGGAATGCGCGGCCAGCGGCGTGCGTGTCAACGCTTTGCTGCCTGGCTTCACCGAGACCAAGTTCGCGGCCGCACTGATCGACAACCCGGCGATCCTGAAACAGGCCTTGCAGCACATCCCGATGAACCGTGTGGCGCAGCCGGATGAAATGGCGGGCGCAGTGCTGTATCTGGTATCGCCGGCGGCCAGCTATGCCACAGGTGTTTGCATGAATGTCGACGGCGGCTATTTGTTGAATTAAGAACAGAAGAGAAAAATCACATGAAGAACCTACAAGGCAAGGTCGCAGTCATCACCGGCGGCGCAGAAGGCATCGGCAAGGGTATCGCGGTACGCGCGGCGGCGGAGGGCATGAAGCTGGTGCTGGCCGATATCAACGCTGCCAAACTGGAAACCACGGTGGCGGAGTTCAAGGCACAGGGCATCGAAGTCATTGGCGTGCCGACCGATGTCGCCAACGAAGAGCAGGTTAATGCGCTGGCGGCCAAGGCCTTTGCGCAATTCGGCAATGTCCATTTGCTGGTCAACAATGCTGGCGTCGCGGTCGCCAAACCGGCCTGGGAAACCACGCAAAAAGATTGGGACTGGGTTATGGGCGTCAATTTCTATGGCGTCACCCACGCGCTACGCGCCTTCATCCCGACCATGCTCAAGCACGGCGAAGAAGGGCATATCGTCAATACCGCCTCGATGGCCGGCCTGACCTCGCAGCCCAGCCTGGCCAGTTACAACGCCAGCAAGCATGCGGTAGTGACGGTGTCCGAAGGATTACATCACGACCTCGTTTTGCGCCAGTCGCGGATCAAGGTATCCGTATTGTGCCCGGGATGGGTCAAGACCGGAATCGGCCATTCTGAGCGCAATCGTGCTAATGCGGCCCATGCTGACAGAGTGTTGGATCCGGTAGCAGCCAAGGTAGGTATGGCGGTGTTGCAGGCTGTGGAGAACGGTATTCCGGTGCAGCAGGTTGCCGACGACGTGTTTGATGCGATTCGCCTGGAGCGCTTTTACATCCTCACGCATCCAGAAATGAAGCAGGCGATTCAGGTGCGGATGGAAGACATCCTGCTGCAGCGGGCGCCGACTTTATTGCGAATTTAAAGACTGCATGCAAGTCACAGGGCGGATCGGCAACAGCAATGCCGCCCTGAAAATAAAGCTTATGCAATATCAGATTTCATTCCCGTTTTTATTCCCGCCTGATTCTCCCACTTGTGTGTTCACCGTTTGGTACGACGTCACTTCGAACTGATCCACGATCAAACGCAGCGCGCCAAAAAATATTTTCATTTTTGTAAGGATCGCGTCGGCAGCGCGACTCAGGTAGTAACAGGTTTGCATAAACGCTAACCAGCGTGCTGCAAACTTGTGATGCTTAGCCCCGTGTCGCGCATCGCTTTAGTTTTTTTACGACACGATCCCACTATTTTTAAACAGGAGCATTTATGAAGACCGCAATCGTCGCAGCATTTACCTTGGCAATGGCACTCACGTCGTTCACGGCGTCCGCTGGTGAAACAAAGACTACCCAGAATATGACGCAGATGAGTATGGCGAGTCAGGATGAGGGTATGGCCAAGATGGATGAAAACATGCCGATGAAGATGAATGAAAGCATGCCAATGATGAAAAAAAGCATGGCCAAATCGACCCCGTTTTTTAATATTTATCACGGGCACTGATAATTTCAGTCTTGCCGGGGATGTAAGCCGTGGGGTGGGCAAAAATGTCCACCTCACAAAAAAAGCGGGATGAGATTTCTATCTCGTCCCGCTTTTTATATTTCAGCCGACTCCGCTTAGTCGATATCGAATTTCACACCCTGCGCCAGCGGCAAGGTACGGCTGTAGTTGATGGTGTTGGTGGCACGACGCATATAAGTCTTCCACGAATCGGAACCCGATTCACGGCCACCGCCGGTTTCTTTTTCACCGCCAAACGCGCCGCCGATTTCCGCGCCGCTAGTGCCGATGTTGACGTTGGCCAGGCCGCAATCGCTGCCGCTGGCCGACATGAATGCTTCCGCTTCGCGCACATCGTTGGTGAAGATCGCTGACGACAAGCCCTGCGGTACCGCATTGTTCATGCGCACCGCATCGTCGAAGTTTTCGTAGCGCAGCACATACAGAATCGGCGCGAAGGTTTCGTGATGCACGATGTCGCTTTGCTGCGACATGCGCACCAATGCAGGACGCACGTAATACGCATTTTCGCCATCGCCTACTGCGACCCGCTCGCCGCCCGTGACCACGCCGCCTTCGGCCTTGGCCTGCTGCAATGCAGTCTGCATTGCTTCGAACGACTGCTGGTCGACCAACGGACCGACCAGGGTGCCCGCATCCAGCGGATCGCCGACCTTGACGCTGGCGTAGATGCGTTCGATGCGGTTGACCACATCGTCATAAATGCTGCTGTGGACAAACAAACGGCGCAAGCTGGTGCAGCGTTGGCCGGCGGTGCCGACAGCGGAGAAAGTAATCGCGCGCAGGGCCAGGCTCAAATCGGCGGTCGGCGTGACGATCATGCCGTTGTTGCCGCCAAGTTCCAGCAGGCTGCGGCCCAGGCGCTCGGCTACAGTAGTGGCGACCTTGCGGCCCATGCGCACGCTACCGGTAGCGCTGATCAGCGGCACCAGCGGCGAGGCCGACAGGGTAGCGCCGATCTCGGCGCGGCCCAGAACCACTTGGCACAGATTCGACGGCAGCAGGTCCGGACGCTGTTGCGAGAAACGCGCCACGGCTTTTTCATACAAGGCATGCACGGCTAGCGCGACCACCGGTGTTTTTTCCGACGGCTTCCAGATCACCGCATTGCCGCACACCAGCGCCAGCGCGGCATTCCATGCCCACACCGCGACCGGGAAGTTGAACGCGGTGATGACGCCGCACACGCCCAGCGGATGCCAGGTTTCCATCATCCGGTGACCTGGACGTTCGGAAGCGATGGTCAGACCGTACAGCTGGCGCGACAGGCCGACTGCGAAATCGCAGATGTCGATCATTTCCTGCACTTCGCCGATACCTTCGGACAGGATCTTGCCGGATTCCAGCGTCACCAGTTTGCCCAGCGGCTCGCGGTTTTCGCGCAGCACTTCACCCAGGATGCGCACCAGTTCGCCGCGCACCGGCGCCGGCACCACGCGCCATTTTTCGTAGGCTTGCTGGGCATTCTTGATGGCGGCTTCGGTTTCCGCCACGGTATGGGCGCGCAGCGATGCAATCGCAGCGCCATCGCGCGGCGAACGCGAATGGAGATCGTTGCCGGCATGGGCGGAGAAATCGAAACCGAGTTCAGCGAAGATGGTGGAGATTTGCGTCATGATGTCCTTTGCGGGGTTCGGATGCCGATCTGCGTGCCGCCTTGTGGGCGAACTGCTATCGGTGATGGCATCGAGTATAAGGAATAAGTCGTGGTTTCTTAAAGTCAAAAAATATCAGGACATCATTACCTTTGATCATGCAGTGTCGCCGCAGTTCATCGCACTGGAATGGCCGCTCAGGCTTCCGGCAGCTCACCCAGGATCCATTCCTGGAATTTAAGCACTGCCGCCTTGCTGGCGTTTTTCTCAGGATAAGTCAGGTAATAGGATTGCGGGCTCTTGACCGCGAACGGGAACGGCACATGCAGCTGGCCGAGGGCGATCTCGGTTTCCACCAGGAATTTCGGCATCAGCGCCACGCCGAGGCCGGCAGCGGCAGCCTGGATCACCATCGACAGTTGTTCGAAGCGTGGGCCGGAGAGGGCGTCGGGACAGGCCACGCCGACCTGGCTGAACCAGTCCTGCCAGGCTTGCGGGCGGGTCGTGTGTTGCAATAACGTCATCTCTGTCAGGTCTTCGATGCGCTTGATCTGCCGCCCCAGTTCCTGGCTGCAAACCGGCAGCACTTCTTCACCCATCAACCGCACCATGACCGCGCCGGGCCAGTTTGGCTCGCCGAAATGGATCGCGGCATCGACCGGCCGGCTATTGAAATCGAACGGCAGCACCTCGGTGCTGAGGTTGAGGATCACATCGGGATAAGCCGCATTGAATTTGGCCAGGCGCGGAATCAGCCATTTGACGCCGAAGGTCGGCAAGGTGGCCAGGTTGAGCACGCCGCCCGAATTCTTGTGGGCCATGACCTGGAAGGTGGCCATTTCGATCTGCTTGAGGATGGTGGCGACCTGGCTGGCGTATTCGACTCCCGCCTCGGTCAGGATCAGGCGGCGGTTGATGCGCTCGAACAGCTTTACCCCGAGATAGTCTTCCAGGATCGCCGCCTGTCGGCTGACTGCGCCTTGCGTCATGTGCAACTCGTTGGCAGCCTTGGTGAAGGACAGGTGGCGTGCGGCCGTGTCAAAAGCGATCAGACACGAGGTCGAGGGGATGAATCTGCGCATTTTTCGTGGTGCCGAGTAGGTATGTGCTGCCGTGCTTGCTATCGAGCAGGCACTATACCAAACGCGCGGCTTTTCAGCTTCACCTTTAGCTTGCATAAACACCAATCAGAATCGACATCCGACAGCCGCGTTATTGCTTGGCGCCATAGCTGGTCACCCCCAGCAGCCGCTCGGGGTCGAACACGTTTTGCATTCTGGTCGCCAGGGCTAGTTGTGCGGGCGTCGTATAACGCTCGTAGAATTGCTGGTTGAACGGACCGACGCCATGCTCGGCGCTGAAGCTGCCTTTATATTTCAGCACCGCGAGGTCGTAGATTTCCTGGCGCAGGGCGTTGATGCGCAGCGGTGGAAAATCGGCGATGAGCTGTTCGGGAATCGCCAGGTTGAAGTGCAGGCCGCCATCACCCCAGTGGCCGAAATCGAAGAGCTTGATGCCGGCATGGCTTTGTTCCAGCAGTGCCGCCGCTTCCTGACGGAATTGCCCCAAGCTGGAACGCGGCACGGAAATATCGAAAGCCACCACTTTGCCTTCCTGGCGCACGCTGTCGCTGATGGCATGGCGAATGCGCCACAGCACCTCGGGCTTGTCGATCACGGCGTCCAGGATGAGATCGCCGAAGCAGCTTTCCAGCCATGCGCCGAACAGTTTTTCCAGGTCGAAATCGGCGCTGCGCGGCCGCGCCGAACTGAGTTCGATCAGGAACGCGTAAGGCGGTAGTGGCTCGAATGGCGCGGCAATGCCGGGCACATGCTGCAACACGGATTGCAAGGCATTTTGCGAAATGCCTTCGAAGGCGCTGAGGAAATCGGCGAAATTGCGTTCGACGTCGCGCAGCAGCAGCGCCGCCGCTTCCATTGAGGCCGGCGCCACCAGCGCGGTGGCGCTTTGCTGCGGCCGCGGATGGACTTGCAACACCACCTGAGTGATGACGCCGTAAGCGCCGCCGGTGCCGATAAAGCATTGTTTCCAGTCGGGGCCGGTATTGTTTTTTCTGAGGCGATTCGTGAGATCCAGCCGTTCGCCGGGCGGATCGATCAGCAACGCTTCCAGCCCCAGGGTGTTGTGGCGGACATCGCCATAGCGGATCAGCCGTGCACCGCCGGTATTGGCTGCCAGCATGCCGCCCAGCGAGGGATCGGCGCCGAGATCGATGGGGAAATACAGGTCATGTTTTTCCAGCGCCTGATTCAGTTCCGATAAACGGGTGCCGGCATACGCCTGCACCACGCGATCAACCGGATCGATATCGATGACGCCCTTGATACGCTCCATGCTGAGCAGCACGTCCAGCCCGGAGCGATCCGGCGATGCGGCGCCGACCAGGCCGGTATTGGCTCCCTGCGGCACGATCCGGATCTTGTCGCGCGCACACAGGCGCATCAGTTCCGCTGCTTCATCGACATTGGCCGGGCGGGCGATGCACAAGCTCTTGCCGTCGCCGTAGCGCGCGCCTTTTTCATACAGTTGCCGCTGCTCCGGCTGCAACAGGCAGCCTTGCGGACCGAGCAGGTCGGCGATGCGTTGCTGCAGCGTGATGATATCGGTCATGTCAGGCATTCGCCGGGTTGGGCGCCGCCTCTGCCGAAGCGGTCATTTTGAAAATTCCCTGCGCATTGCCGCTGTCGAAGGTCAGGTCCAGCTTGGAGGTTTGGCTGGTTTCATCCAGATAGCGGTCGCGCGAAATGAATTCGTAGAACGATCCCGGTACCTGCATGTCGACCAACTGGCCATTATCGTCAAGCATCGGCCGCGATACCATGCTGGCGCGGAACGCCGTTTGCCGCACGCGGCCGTTGCGTGAGACTTCGATCTTGTCCTTGATGCTGCGTCCCAGCGCACGCTGCGCATCGGCCACCTGCTCGACATGGGCGACGCGATCGGTGGCGTGGTTGAACGCATTGCCTTCAGTCGAAATCCAGGCCATTTCGGCCGACTCTGCCAGCAAGATCCGGTATTCGGCGACGCTGGGCAATGCATGCTGGCGATCGAAGCAGCGCACCAGTACCGGCAGCAGCGCCAGCGCATCGGTGAGCGGCAGGGCTTTGTCGGCAGCGAGTTGCTGCAGCAGACGCGCCGAGTGTGAGTCGATCGGATCTTGTGAGGTCGACAAGACCTTGTTGACGGTCGCCTGGAATGCGTGGGAAAACTGATGCGGATGCAGTTCGCTCAGGAAGAACTGCGCGATTTCTTCAGGATCGTCCTCATGCGCGTAGGCGCGGCCGGTCATGCTGATCCGTTGCAGCGGGTAGACGCCGTTGACGTGGTAGCCAAGCGGCCGCAGGATGCGCGTGAACGCCGCTTCGCCGGCCGGCAGCGTGCCGGTGCTGATGCCAAGCACGGTGCGCAAGGCGCCGTGGTCGAAGCGGATCTTGTTGCCGGCGCGGACCGAATCCTGCACGTAGTCATTGCCTTGCGGGACGGCTTTCAGCAGTTTCTCGAACAGCAACATGTTCAGCGCCTGCGCGATCTCGATGCGGGAAACCTTGTCGGAACGCGGCCGCAATGTGCTCTCAGGGATTTGCAGCAGGTCAGATAATTGGCTGGCATGCTCGGCGCCCAGCAGGGACGCCAGCATGAATTGCAGGTTGGTGGTGGACATGCGCGCTCTTTATCGAGGAAGGATAAGCGCAGTGTAAATTTGATTTCGCCCCGGATAAAACGATAAATACTATTAGAACCATGCGTTTTACTCATGAACAGAGCAATTGGCTTTGGGCGGGACGAAAAAAAACAGCCGCCGAAGCAGCTGTCCTTATGGCGTGCAGAAAAACTTGCCCACCCTACAATGAACGAAGTAGCGTGGGCACATTGTACCCACGCGTAACCGACTAATGCATCAATACCCGATCGCAGCGCCTGCAGGACGACGTGTATCGTTGGCGCCGTAATAGAAGCCAGGACGCACGATGCCCGATACGCCGGAATCATTACCGGAGCTGGCCGATGTCACACCCGCAGCGCCTGGCAAGCCGATCATGATCAGCTCAGCCGCGCCCCAAGGGGTTTGTTCCTTCATCTTGTAGCCCATGCCTTCGAGGATCTTCAGGGTATCCGGCGACAGGCCGCGGGTTTCGTAGTAGACCTCGTCCGGCAGCCATTGGTGATGGATGCGCGGCGCATCGACCGCTTCCTGTGGCGCCATGCCGTAGTCGATCACGTTCAACGCAGTTTCCAGCGTGATGGTGATGATGCGCGAACCGCCCGGCGAACCCAGCACCATGTAAGTCTTGCCATCCTTGGTCACCAGGGTAGGTGCCATCGACGACAGCGGACGCTTGCCCGGAGCGATCGAGTTGGTCGCGCCCTGCACCAGGCCGAACAGGTTCTGCACGCCGGCCTTGACGGTGAAGTCATCCATTTCATCGTTCAGGAAGAAGCCGGTGCCCGGTGCAATCACCACGGCGCCGAAGCGGCCGTTGATGGTGTAGGTAGTGGAAACCGCGTTGCCATCCTTGTCGACGATCGAGTAATGGGTGGTTTCTGGTTTCTCATGCGGCGCCATGCCCGGTTGTACTTCGACCGAAGGCGTGGCCTTGTCGGCGCTGATCTTTTCGCGGATCGAAGCAGCATATTCCTTGCTCAGCAAGCGGTCCAGCGGATTCTTGACGAACGCAGGGTCGCCCAGGAAAGTGTTGCGATCCATGTAGGAATGGCGCATCGCTTCGGTCATGTAGTGCACTGCCGACGCCGAGTGGAAGCCCAACGCCTTCATGTCGTAGCCCTCAAGGATGTTGAGGATCTGGCACATGGTGGCGCCGCCGGAGCTTGGTGGTGGTGCGGAAACGAATACATAGCCGCGGTAGTTGCACGACAGCGGTGCGCTTTCGCTGATCTTGTAACCGGCGAAGTCGGCTGCGGTAATGATGCCGCCGCCAGCCTTGGAGGCGCGTTCCACGGCTGCCGGGATGGCGCCCTTATAGAAAGCGTCAGGGCCGTTGCGCGAGATGGCTTCCAGCGTCTTGGCCAGGTCCTTTTGCACCAGGCGATCGCCAGGTTGCAATGGTGTGCCGTCGCGACGCAGGAACAGGCGCGCAGCTTCCGGATCTTTCTTGAATTGGGCGATGGTGGTGTCGAGGATGTCGGTGTCGCCGCGGTTCAGGATGTAACCGTCGCGCGCCAGCTTGATCGCCGGCTGCATCACCTGGGCGCGCGTCAACTTGCCGTATTTGCGTTGCGCGGTGTCGAGTCCGAGCACGGTGCCCGGCACGCCGGCCGCCAGGTAGCCGAACAGGCTGGCGTTGGTGATCGCCTTGCCGTTGGCGTCCAGGTACATATTGGCGCTGGCCGCAGCGGGCGCGGTTTCACGGAAATTGATGAAGGTATCGCGGCCGTCGGCCAGGTGGATGGTCATGAAGCCGCCACCGCCGATATTGCCGCAGCAGGGATTGACCACCGCCTGCGCATAACCGACCGCAACCGCGGCATCAATCGCATTGCCGCCCATCTTCAGGATATCGACGCCGACCTGCGAAGCCAGGTGCTGCGAAGTCACCACCATGCCATTCTTCGCCTCGACTGCCGGCGCCGAAGCCGCCAGGGCGTTGCCCAGCAAGCCCAACAACAGCGCCGATGCGGCTAACGGTTTAAGCCAATAAGTAATACGCATACCTTCTCCCTTTTATTAGTGGGCAACCCGCTTGCCCGTACTTTCGAATTTGGTGCATGACCCCACTGTAAGTCGGCAGACGGTCGTTCGCTGCCACAGAGGATGTGCGCGACAATTATTGCACTCTCTTGCCGGCCCGGCATGCTTTTTACAAATCCGGATAACGATATGCGTATTAAGCATGAACTGCGCCAATGCAATTTGGCGGCATGGCGTTAAGTGCCGCCCTAAAGCGTGATTTCTTGATCGGATTTTCAAGCGAGCGCATGCCAGTCCATGATTTCTGCACATACAATACGTCCATATTTGTAGAAAAATGCGACAGTGCTTGCATAAATCACTGTTTTTTTATACAGTGCTACCTGAAGCTAAAGCACAGGTTCCAGATTCCTCACCATTTTTGCCGAAAGAATAGCTATGGACGATAAAAAATCCGCACCCAATCCGGATAAAAGCAAGGCCCTTGCCGCGGCCTTGGCGCAAATCGAGAAACAATTCGGCAAAGGTTCGGTCATGCGCATGGAAGACGGCGCCGTGGTCGAAGAAGTGCAAGTGGTCTCGACCGGCTCGCTCGGCCTGGATATCGCCCTGGGCGTCGGCGGCTTGCCGCGCGGCCGGGTAGTCGAAATCTACGGTCCTGAATCGTCCGGTAAAACCACGCTGACGCTGCAGACTATCGCCGAAATGCAAAAGCTCGGCGGCACCTGCGCGTTTATCGATGCGGAACACGCACTGGACGTCGGTTACGCACAGAAATTGGGCATCAACCTGTCCGAACTGCTGATTTCGCAACCGGATACCGGCGAACAAGCGCTGGAAATCACCGATGCGCTGGTGCGCTCGGGCGGCGTTGACCTGATCGTGGTCGACTCGGTTGCAGCCTTGACGCCACGCGCTGAAATCGAAGGCGACATGGGCGATTCCCTGCCAGGCCTGCAAGCGCGTCTGATGTCGCAAGCGCTGCGCAAGCTGACCGGCAGCATCAACCGCACCAACACGCTGGTGATCTTCATCAACCAGATCCGCATGAAGATCGGCGTCATGTTCGGCAATCCGGAAACCACCACCGGTGGTAACGCCCTGAAGTTCTACGCTTCGGTGCGCCTGGATATCCGCCGTACCGGCTCGATCAAATCCGGCGACGAAGTCATCGGCAACGAAACCAAGGTCAAGGTCGTCAAGAACAAGATCGCGCCGCCATTCAAGGAAGCGCATTTCGACATCCTGTATGGCGAAGGCACATCGCGCGAAGGTGAAATCCTCGATCTCGGTTCCGATGCCAAGATCGTTGAAAAGTCGGGCGCCTGGTACAGCTACAACGGCGAACGCATCGGCCAGGGCAAGGACAACGCCCGTACCTACTTGAAAGAACGGCCAGAACTGGCGCGTGAAATCGAGAACAAGGTGCGCGCTTCCCTGGGCGTGCCAGAACTCGGCGCGATCAAGTCGGACGGCGGCGACAAGGCTGAAAAAGCCGCAGCCAAGGCCAACAAGGCCGCAGCTGCTGCAGCAGCAAAGTCGGAAGAGCCGGTTTAATATCCTGACTGGCCTCGCTTCTCGCTTAAGCAGTTAAGTAAGAAACAGGCTGGTCAATCAAGAACGCCTTTCATAAAATTCCGCACAACGGGTTTTTGAAGGGCGTTGTTGTTTGCGGCGCACGATAGAACACAGCAGGCGCTATGTAATAAACGCGATTTGCTAAGTGACAAGTAACGACCAAAGTAACGACCAATCAGCACCATTTAATCAGCATTACCGGGAAAGCGGAGATGGCCAAACTGCAAATCAGCCTGAAGGGCAGGGCGCTGCGCTATCTGTCGGCGCGTGAACACAGCCGCCTGGAACTGGCGCGAAAATTGTCGCGTTACGCGCAGGAAGGCGACGACATCGAAGCCCTGCTCGACACGCTGGAAGCCGCAAAACTCCTGTCCCAATCGCGCTTTTCAGAATCCCTGATCCACCGCCGCGCCCATCGCTACGGCAACAGCCGCATCCTCTCCGAACTGCAAAGCCATGGTATCGACGCCGAGTCATTGGTAGATATCAAAGCCGACCTGGCCAGCGGCGAAGTCGGCCGCGCGCGCGAAGTCTGGCGCAAGAAATTCAACCAGCCACCGGCCGATGCCGCCGAGCGCGCCAAGCAAATGCGTTTCCTGCTGCAACGCGGGTTTTCGCACCGGGCAATACAGGCCGCGGTGAAGGGCGGCGGCGATGAATATGAGGATGAGTGAATCGGGATGCATTGCGACATCCCCGTCCCGGCGGCGTTCGATGGCTATTTTGCAATAGTCGATCAAAATCTGTAAGGCGGCATAAGCTGTGCTACACTTTTGGGGTTTTTGCAAACCGCAGGAGCGGCAGTTGCCATAGAAACTGTGGTAACGATACGCAAATTAGTCCACCGATATGTCTCTGACACCCTCTATCCCCCGCCGAGCGCTAAAGCACACCCGCGCGATTCACGTCGAAGCTTTTGTACGCGATGATGGCTTGTGGGATATCGACGCGCATGTTACCGATACCAAACCTTTTGATCTGTCATTGCCTTCCGGAAACTTGCCGGCGGGCGCGCCATTGCATAGTCTGTGGTTAAGATTGACGCTAGATCGCGAGTTTGTCGTCGTCGACATCGAGGCAAATTCCGAAGCGGTGCCATATCCTGGTTATTGCAACACAATTGGTCCTGATTATAAAAAGTTGATCGGCTTAAGCCTGGTCAAGGGCTTTCGTCATGCGCTCAAGGAGCGTATCGGCGGCGCGCTTGGTTGCACCCATCTGACCGAACTGGCGCAGATATTACCGACCGCGGCATTGCAGGCCTTTGGCGGCGAAGTAAATCGACCGAATGTTTCAGATCCGCTGGCGGAGCAGAAAAGGCCGCCACAGCTCGATCGTTGTCATGCTTTACGTAGTGAAGGCGCAGTTGTCGCCAAATATTATCCGAAGTGGGCAATCAGCCCTCCATCAGCAGTTGACTCCCAATCTAATTTATCCAACCAAGCAATTTCATTTAATTAAGTGTCAGAAGGGAAGCTCGTATGAAGATCCATGAGTATCAGGGTAAAGAAATTCTCCGTCAGTTCGGAGTGACAACACCGCGTGGCATCCCGTGCCTGAGCGTCGATGATGCGGTCAAGGCAGCTGAAACCCTCGGCGGTTCGGTTTGGGTTGTCAAAGCCCAGATCCACGCTGGTGGTCGCGGCAAGGGCGGCGGCGTGAAAGTTGCCAAGTCGCTGGAACAAGTGCGTGAATACGCCAACCAGATCCTCGGCATGCAACTGGTGACGCATCAAACCGGCCCAGAAGGCCAAAAAGTACGCCGCTTGCTGATCGAAGAAGGCGCTGACATCAAGCAAGAACTGTACGTCAGTATGGTTACCGACCGTGTTACCCAACGCGTGGTGCTGATGGCATCGAGCGAAGGCGGCATGGACATCGAAGAAGTTGCAGCCAGCCACCCAGAAAAGATCCACCAAGTTGTGATCGATCCGGCTACCGGCCTGACCGACGCCGAAGCAGACAGCATCTCGACCAAGATCGGCGTACCAGCCGGTTCGATCGCCGACGCACGCAAGCAATTGCAAGGCCTGTACAAAGCGTACTGGGATACCGATTCGTCGCTGGCTGAAATCAACCCGCTGATCGTTACCGGTTCCGGTAAAGTCATCGCACTGGACGCCAAGTTCAACTTCGACGCCAACGCCTTGTTCCGTCACCCAGAAATCGTCGCTTACCGCGATCTGGACGAAGAAGATCCAGCTGAAATCGAAGCTTCCAAGTTCGACCTGGCTTACATCTCGCTCGACGGCAATATCGGCTGCCTGGTGAACGGCGCCGGTCTGGCCATGGCCACCATGGACACCATCAAGCTGTTCGGCGGCGAACCAGCCAACTTCCTCGACGTCGGCGGCGGCGCTACTGCTGAGAAAGTCACTGAAGCGTTCAAGATCATGTTGAAGAACCCAGGCCTGAAAGCCATCCTGGTCAACATCTTCGGCGGCATCATGCGCTGCGACGTGATCGCCGAAGGCGTTATCACTGCATCCAAAGCCGTTTCGCTGCAAGTACCGCTGGTCGTCCGCATGAAGGGCACCAACGAAGAAATCGGCAAGAAAATGCTGGCCGACTCCGGCCTGCCGATCATCTCGGCGGACAGCATGGAAGAAGCGGCGCAGAAGGTTGTTGCTGCGGCCAACGGTAAATAATTTAAACGGTGAATAACCAAGATAGATAGTGTCATTCCCGCGAACGCGGGAATCCATTTTACGGAATGGCTAGTTACGTTTACGTGATGTCGAACAAGTTGCGAGGTACGTTGTATATCGGCGTTACCTCAGATTTGATCAAACGTACCTGGCAGCACAAAGAAGCTTTTGTGGATGGTTTTTGCGAGAAACATGGATTGAAATCCTTGGTCTGGTACGAGATTCACGAAGATGTGACCGAGGCAATCAAACGCGAAAAGCAGTTGAAAAAATGGAATCGGATGTGGAAAATTCATTTGATCGAACAATCCAATCCGAACTGGCAAGATTTATATCCTGGTTTATTGAACTAACATGGATTCCCGCGTGCGCGGGAATGACGGATTAAAAAGGAATCGTATGAGTATCCTGATCAACAAAGACACTAAAGTCGTCACCCAAGGCATTACCGGCAAGACCGGCCAATTCCATACCCGCGCTTGCCGCGATTACGCAAACGGCAAGAACGCATTTGTCGCTGGCGTCAATCCAAAGAAAGCCGGCGAAGATTTCGAAGGCATCCCGATTTTCGCTAACGTTTCCGAAGCCAAGGCCGCCACTGGCGCCAACGTATCGGTCATCTATGTTCCGCCAGCAGGCGCAGCAGCTGCAATCTGGGAAGCCGTCGAAGCCGAACTCGACCTGGCCATCTGCATCACCGAAGGCATTCCAGTGCGCGACATGCTGGCACTGAAAGACCGCATGGCAAAGGCCGGCAGCAAGACCCTGCTGCTCGGACCTAACTGCCCAGGCCTGATCACGCCAGACGAAATCAAGATCGGCATCATGCCAGGTCACATCCACAAGAAGGGCCGTATCGGCGTGGTTTCGCGTTCCGGTACCCTGACTTATGAAGCAGTCGGTCAATTGACCGCACTGGGCCTGGGCCAATCGTCGGCAGTCGGTATCGGCGGCGATCCGATCAATGGCTTGAAGCACATCGACATCATGAAGATGTTCAACGACGATCCAGAAACCGATGCAGTCATCATGATCGGCGAAATCGGCGGTCCGGACGAAGCCAATGCTGCTTACTGGATCAAGGACAACATGAAGAAGCCAGTGGTCAGCTTCATCGCTGGTGTTACCGCTCCTCCAGGCAAACGCATGGGCCACGCCGGCGCGTTGATCTCGGGCGGTGCTGACACTGCGCAAGCCAAGCTGGATATCATGGAAGCGTGTGGCATCACCGTGACCAAGAACCCATCGGAAATGGCTCGCCTGTTGAAGGCTTTGCTGTAATCGCTGGTTGATGCAACAAACGCGTCAAAGGTAACAAACAAAAAGGGAGCTTCGGCTCCCTTTTTGTTTTGCTGCATCGCCGGTTTACACTGACTTCCGTTGGCAGGTGTAGCATCATCGACAAGGGCATTTATATTGAGGCGCAATTTATCTTGCCGTCCTTGCCAGAACCAACGAAAATACTTGAACTCAGGCAACCGCCTGGTCAGAATTCTTTTAGCTACCATCTTCATGTCTCGACATATGCCGCTTGAGTTTGCCGCCAAAACGGATATTGGTATGGTGCGAGTACAAAACGAAGACACCGTCGTCGTCGACGCTGCCTTGCAACTGGCCATACTGGCCGACGGCATGGGCGGCTACAACGCCGGTGAAGTCGCCAGCAGCATCGCCACCGTCGCCATCCAGGAAGAAATCGAAAGCCAGTTGCAGGAATACCGCCGCCTGCAAAAGCCCGAAGCCGAACTGCCGGTGCGCCAATGGTTGATGCAAGCGGTGCGGCAAGCCAATAGCACCATCATCAATGCAGCACGCCGCGAGCCCGAATACCGCGGCATGGGTACCACACTGGTGGTGGCCTGGTTCCAGCCGGAAAACCACGTCAGCATTGCCCATGTCGGCGATTCGCGCGCCTATCGCATTCGCGACGGCCTGCTGGAGCAACTGACGCGCGATCACTCGCTGCTACAGGAGCAGATCGACGCCGGCCTGATCCGCGCCGAAGATGCGCAATTCGCCCTCAATCGCAACATCGTCACGCGCGCGGTCGGCATCGATTACCAGTTGGTGGTGGAAATCCATCAGCACCAGTTGCGCGCAGGGGATCTGTATTTGCTCTGCTCCGATGGCTTGTCGGACCGCATCGGCGCCAGTGACATCAGCAATATCATCGACGACGCCAGGGCGACCTGAAGATGGCATGCACCATGCTTGTCAATGCAGCGAATAAGTCCGGCGGCCAGGACAATGTCTCGGTGATCCTGATCAAAGTGCCGCAGGAGGCCGAGCAGCAAGCGGAATAGATGGCCCGGCGTCATGAAATCCCAAATTTTGAGTATCATTGCCCCTAAACAACATTAAACTAGGGCGCGTTGAAGCATGTAAAACCGGAAGTTTGACCAGCGCCAGCAGCCGTGAGACCACCCGCGGTATTGTTTTAATCAACTTACAGATAGCGTTTCCCAAGAGAGATAGGAATGGCGAAGATCATCCTGACCAAAGGCGGCACCGTGATACAAGAGATGACGCTCACCAAAGAGCGCACCACCATCGGTCGCCGCGCCCACAATGACATGGTTATTGATAACCTCGCCATCAGCGCGAGCATGCCGTCATCATCACTATCTACAACGACTCGTTTCTGGAAGACCTCAACAGCACCAACGGCACCCAGGTCAACGGCCACCCGGTCAGTAAGCACTTCCTGCAGCACAACGACATCATCCAGATGGCCAGGTACAAACTGGTCTACCAGGTCGATTCCGAAGAAGAAATCAAGGACAACCGCCCAAGATGTTCCCGGTGCCGAGGCCGGATGCCACGATCACCGTATTGGATGGCCGAGCGCAGGTAAGGAAATGCTGTTGACCAAGGTGCTGACCACGATTGGCCGTCCTGGCATTCAGGTCGCGATTGTCACGCGTCGACCGCATGGTTACGAATTGACTCACGTTGAAGGGCAGACTTATACACGGGTCAATGATGTGCCATTAAGCGCTGGTGCGCGGGCGTTGAAGGATGAGGATGTGATTGATATTGCTGGGACGATGATGAAATTTTCTTGGAAGGCTGTTTAGGCGGCTTTAAGCGTCAGTTGGCTGTACGTCTTTTTATCTATTTACGCACTAGTAATAGCGACTGGTCCCCAGTCCACGTTCTATTACTACGCGTCTCCTAAGCGGGAAGAACTCCAGAATTTTACGGGCACGCCGTCTCCGCGTGTTTTAGTAGCGCAGCGAAACGGACAAATATGTTGCCAAATGTCTATCGCATTAACTGGCTATCAAGCCGGTATCGGATTAAGTGGCCGACGACGAATTAACGCAGTTTCTTTGTGACAAACTTTGTCAGCGCAACATCGAAAATCTGCCAAATTTCCTCACTTTCCGGCCGGCGATCAGAAAAAATCCAGGATTTCCCACTGGCACAGACATTGCTCTACATCACGTGTAGTGCAGACCCCTTTTATTAACAGGAGAAACAAATGAAATCGATGCAAATGAAGCAACGCGCACAGCGCGGTTTTACCCTGATCGAATTGATGATCGTTGTGGCGATTATCGGTATTTTGGCTGCAGTAGCTTTGCCAGCCTACCAAGACTACACAGCGCGGGCGAAAATTACAGAAGTTAACTTGCAAGTTGGCGCTTGTAAAAATGCGGTTTCCGAATTCTTGCAAACTAATGCGGCGTTCCCGGCTGATGCAGATGCTGCAGGATGTAATAGCCAAGTTACAACTAAGTATATGGCTAAAGGTTTGTCCGTCGATAGCAAGACTGCAGCAATTACTTCGGGCGCAATTCAGGGAACTGGCTCTGGTGCGGACACTGCTCATATCATTTTGCAACCTACAACCGATGCTGCGCGTAAAACTGCAATGGCAACTGGTGGGGATGCAGTTTTGGGTTGGTCGTGTGGCACCGATGCAGTAGGAACTAATTTGAAATATTTCCCAGCGAGCTGCCGTCAAGCGGTTCTTGGTGGACTGTAAAATAGATGCAAATCCAATTCGGCTAAGTTAGCAGAACTGGAGCTAAGTGAAGCAAACGCCCGCATATGCGGCGTTTTTCATAGAGATGGATGATGAAGTTAAGTCATATAAATCGCTTTCACGCATTCGGCTGGCACTTACTAGCCTCTTCTTGTGTCGCATTGCTTTCTGCAATGCTGGTATTTTTACTGTGGTATCCAGGATATTTGGCGCTTGCAAACGGGGTACGCGACATTTATATGTTGTTACTGTTGGTTGATGTGACACTGGGGCCTGTAATTACGTTGATCGTATTCAATCCGAAGAAAAAAGAGTTGAAACGTGATCTGGCGATCGTGGCAATGGTACAGGCGGCAGCTTTGTTATATGGTTTGCATGCCGTATACATTGCGCGCCCAGTATATGTTGTATTTAGTACGGATCGTTTCGATTTGGCTTTTGCTAACGATATTACAGACGAAAAATTAGCTAAAGTAACAAATCGCGAATATCAGTCCTTGCCGAAATTTGGTCCTGTAGTTATAGCAGCGCGCCGACCGGACGATACCAATGCGCGTAATGAACTTTTGTTTGGCTCATTGTCTGGTGGTGACGATTTGCCACAAATGCCACAATACTATGTGCCCTATACGACACAAAGAGCAGATGTGCTTAAACAAAGTCAGCCTTTAGGCCTACTAAAAAAATTTAATCAAAATGAGTTATCTATAGTTGATGCTTTGGTAACCAAATACACCGCATTGAAAATTGATGTTGCGTATCTTCCGCTAAAAGGCAAAGCATGTGATTTGGTGGTCATCGTGAATCGCAATTCGGCCGAAATCTTGGAGATGGTTAATTTGAAACCATGGTATTGACCTCCAAAGTCACAGCTAGTTACTTGATCGTTATAGCGGGGGTGTTGAGCACAATATTGGTATTCAGTGTTGCCCCTGGTGTCGGTTTTTACGATAACCAGAGGTTTTTTGAAACTCTCTGTACGCTCTTAACTGCAATTTTCAGTTGCAGTTATTTGTTCCGATTCGCTTCTTTCTTGCGGCTATGCAACAGCAACCTGATTAGCCAGATCTTGTTGTTTTTTTTGCTTGGAGCCGTTTCCAGCATTTTTGCCCATTCACCGCGATACGCCTTGTTTGAATGGGCAAATTTTCTGTTGTTGTTAGCAATGCTCTACTTGGTTGCGTTAGAGCTCGCGACAAAAAATACCCCGCTCTTGAATCAGATATTGCGACTGTGCGCGCTTGGATGTGCCGCCTATATTCTGCTTGAAATCATTGTCTATATGGCCTTGATCATAAAAGGTACTCAACCGCCGAATGAAAGTTTCATTTTCGGTTTCGACAACTACCGGTTTTTCAACCACGTTCAAACAATCACATTGCCGCTGCTCGCTCTGCTGATATGCCGCAGTAGCGGCAGCAAACAAAACATATTCGCCTGGGCCGTAACATCAATATGGTGGACGCTGCTCTTTGTCACAGCCGGACGCGGCACTTTTATTGGCCTGCTGGCCGGCATGTTCGTCACCTGGTTTTGTCTACGAAAAGACGCCCTGCAATGGTGCCGAACAATGCTGTGGTCCGCGCTAATCGGCCTCGGCATATATATCCTGTTTTACGTCTTGGTCCCGCTTTCACTGGGTTTGCAGCCATTTGGTTTTCTGTTTTCCGTAGTTGACCGCACCATGGAAAATCCCAGCTCCAGCCGTTGGGCGTTGTGGGCGCGCGCATGGGAACTCATGCTGGCGCATCCGTGGCTGGGTGTCGGACCCTTGCATTTCGCGCACTACGGACGCGATCTGCAACTCGGTGCGCATCCGCATAATTGGATACTGCAGATCGGCTGCGAATGGGGAATTCCGGCCTTGCTTTGCCTGATGGCGGCGATTGGGCTTGGATTGAAAAGGTTGCTGGCGGTGCGCCAGTATCTGGATACCAAGGATGTCAAAAACCACACGACGCTGGCTGCCTGGTTGACCATCGGCGTGGCGATTCTGGTGGATGGACTGGTGTCGGGCTTGATCGTGATGCCGACCAGTCAGCTGTGGATTGCCTTGTACATCGGCTGCGCCTGGGGATGGACCGCGTCAATGACGCCGGCGGCGCAGGTTACTACGGTGCGGTTATCGATGACGATGAGGGTAGGTGGCATCGTCATTCTGCTGGCGTCGATTTATTTTCTCTTCAATGGCTTGTGGCCGGAGATTCTGAATTTGCCTGCTTATGAAGAGCAGAATCTGCAAAAAGAACTCTATCCACACCCACTGTTGCGGCCCCGAATTTGGGCCGGCGGTTATTTCTGAAGCGGGGGCGGATGTTTCAACGCATTATTCCGCCACCCAATCCCCCGACTTGCCGCCATGCTTTTCCATCACCCGGACATCGGTAATCACCATCCCCCGGTCCACCGCCTTGCACATGTCATAGATCGTCAACAAGCCGATCTGGACCGCAGTCAGCGCTTCCATCTCTACCCCGGTCTTGCCCACCGTTTCCGCCTGTGCGGTACATCCGATGCTGGCATCGCTCTCATCAATACTGAAATCAACCGTCACCCGCGTCAGCGCCAGCGGATGGCACAGCGGAATCAAATCGCTGGTGCGTTTGGTGGCCATAATGGCGGCGATGCGGGCGATGCCTAGTACGTCGCCTTTTTTTGCGGTGCCGGACTGGATCAGCGCCAGGGTTTCGGCCTTCATGCGGATGCGGCCGCTGGCGACGGCGATGCGGTGGGTGTCGTTCTTGTTGCCGACATCGACCATGTGGGCCTGGCCGGTTTGATCGAAGTGTGTCAGTTTGCCGGGGGCGGGTGTTTTGTCGGTCATGGCGATATGTTCATTAGGTGATGCAATCAGTGGCGTCGTTTCCACGAAGGCGGGCGGCCATTTTACGGCCGAGCCGGATTTCCGTGTTCACGGGAATGGTGCCCATTTAAAATTACTGACGCGAACTTACTTGCTAGCTTAGTATCATAGCATCGTGATTTTGACACTATCCAGTAATCAATGCCCGACCATTGCAATCGCCACAACGGATACTGCTTGCTGCGCTCGTCAGCGTGTGTTGCGCGCTGCCGCTGCCGTCCGCCTTGGCCATACAAAACCTGCCGACATTGGGCGATTCTGCGCGCGAATCGCTGCCGCCGTTGATGGAACGCAAGCTCGGCGAGGAGATCATGCACGATATCCGGCGCGATCCGGATTACATGAACGATGCTCCGCTGCTGGAGTACCTGAACAATTTCGGCTGGACGCTGGTTGCCGCGCGGCCGGAAGTACGCGGCGAAGCGGGTTTTGATTTTTTCTTTTTCGCGGTACGCGATCCGGTCTTGAACGCATTTGCATTGCCCGGCGGTTTTATCGGCGTGCATTCCGGACTGATCCTGGCGGCGCAGAGTGAATCCGAGTTGGCTTCGGTGCTGGCGCATGAAATCGGCCACGTCGCGCAGCGCCATATCGCGCGCATGCTGGGCAGCCAAAAACAGGATTCGATGATTGCCCTGGCTTCGATGCTGCTGGGTGCGCTGGCGATGCGCGGCAGCGGCGACGCCGGCGCGGCGGTGATGATGGGCGGCACCGGCCTGGCGATGCAGCGGCAGTTGAACTTCAGCCGTGATGCAGAGCGCGAGGCGGATCGGATCGGGCTGTCGATCCTGGATTCCGGCGGCTTCGACACCAGCGGCATGGTGGCATTTTTTGGCCGCATGCAAACCGCTTCGCGCAATTATTCCGATGCGATTCCGCCGTATCTGCTGACGCATCCGCTGACCACCGAACGCATCGCCGACATCGAGGCGCGGATCCGCGAGCAGCGCTATCGGCAGCGTGCCGATAACCTGGATTTTCAGTTGATACGTGCCCGTGTCCGAGTGCTGCAGGATGATACCGAGCTGGGCCGGCGCGATGCGCAATACGTCTTCGAAGCGCAGCTGAATCTGTACACCAAGCAGCAAATCGTTGCCGCCAAATACGGCATGGCTTTCCTGGCGTTCAAGAAGGAAGATTACGCCAAGGCGGAAGACTTGCTGAACCAGGCCGTGGCGGCTGCTGCGCCGGCCAAGCAAAGCCTGGTACTGACCGATCTGGGGATCGAAATCATGCTGGCCACCAAGCGCGAGGCGGAGGCGCTGAAGCTGGTGGAGCAGGCGCAAGTGCAATTTCCGCTGTCGCGCGGATTGGCGCATCAGTATGCCAGGGTGCTGATTGCCAGCAAACGGCTGGATGAAGTGACCAAGTACCTGCGCGAACAGGCGCAGATTTATCGACAGGATGCGGACGTGCAGGATTTGCTGGCCAAGGCGTATTCGGCGCAGGGTAAACGGGCGTTGCAGCATATGGCTTTGGCGGAGTCTTACGTGTTGACCGGTAGTGTGCCGGCGGCGCTGGATCAGTTGCGCATTGCGCGTAATTCGCCGGATGCGGGGTTTTACGATCAGTCGATGATTGATGCGCGTGAACGGGAGTTGCAGGAGCGGTGGAAAGAGGAAGTGAAGGCTTCCAAGGAGTAGGGATGCGGAGGTTGTTTCTCTGTGGTCCGTCAAATGGGGGCAGAGTAATTTACGACGATGAGGCTGTCGTAAAAAAACTCTGACCCCATTTGACTTCAGCGTTTCCGTTTTGGCGACCCCGTCATTCCCGCGAACGCGGGAATCCATGTTTATTGCCATGCTCGTTAAAGTGGATCCCCGCGTTTGCGGGGATGACGGTGGAGTGTAGATAATGTCGTTCTAACCTTGGCTGAGCAACATTTGGGGATGTGGAGGTCGTTTCTTCGTGGTTCGTCAAATGGGGCAGAGTAATTCACGACGATGAGGCTGTCGTAAAAAAACTCTGACCCCATTTGACTTCAGCGTTTCCGTTTT
The DNA here is from genome assembly GCF_001584165.1 of Collimonas arenae. NCBI lineage: Bacteria > Pseudomonadati > Pseudomonadota > Betaproteobacteria > Burkholderiales > Oxalobacteraceae > Collimonas > Collimonas arenae. Next base: position 3,951,644 of record NZ_CP013233.1, on the reverse strand, counting down.
TGCGACCTGTCATTCCCGCGAACGCGGGAATCCATGTTTATTGCCATACCCGTTAAAGTGGATCCCCGCGTTCGTGGGGGATGATGGTGGAGTGTAGATAATGTCGTTCTAACCTTGGTTGAGCGACACTTGGGGATGTGGAGGTTGTTTCTTCTTGGCCCGTCAAATGGGGGCAGAGTAATTTACGACGGTGAGGCTGTCGTAAAAAAACTCTGACCCCATTTGACTAGGGTTGGCGTGGTTTAGAGACAAAACCGAAATGCGTTGCGATGTTGCTGGTGGCAATGTGGGAGACGGCGATTGCTGTCTCCGCGGGCTGCCAAGTCAGGCTCCCCTGATCTGATGGATTTTCCATCCAGGCCAATAGAGCGTCATCGCTGGCAATTTTTCCATCCAGGCGCAAAGCCGCCAACGCTTGCGCCAGATCGCGATCATCGATTGCCGCAACCTGACCCGGCGCAATCAGTAACAGGCTGCCTTTGTCGGTCAGCATGACTGCCTCGATATCGGTCATCGCTTCGCCAGTCTGCAAGACAAAGCCCAAGGCCGGATCGGTATGGGCAATATAGGGCGTCAGTTCCAGGTCGACATACACCCGCTGCGGACCATTCTGGAAATACCAGCAGCCTTGCTCATCTGCTTTGTAGTTACGATTGATGAAACCAACCAGCGCCGCATGCATGATCTTATCGCCCAGTAGATTCTGGCGTTGCGTCTGTTCATCGCGCATGCGCCATGCGCCGCGCGCGTCCAATCCCAGCCAGCCGTAGCAGTGTGGCACGTTCGGCCATTTGCGCATTGCCTGTTCGACGATGTCATCCATGGCTGATCAGGTCTCCGACAAAAAGCGCAGCATGCGTTGCGGCAGCCAATCCAGCCGGCCGGGCGGGCCGCCGACGGCGAAGCCGACATGGCCGCCTTGCTCCGGATATTCGAGCGTGACGCTGGAGGCAGCCTTCGGCGGCAGATGCTGCGGCGGCAGGAAGGGATCGTTTTTTGCATTGAGCACCAGCGTCGGGATCGTGATGTCGTTCATCACCAGCTTGGCGCTGGCGCGATGCCAATAGTCTTCGGTGTTGCGAAAGCCATGCAGGGGCGCGGTGACGACATTGTCAAACTCGTAGAGATCGCGCGCACTGAGCATTTTTTCGCGGTCGAACAGGCGCGGGAACTGCTGTAGCTTGTCGAGCGATTTGCTCTTCATGGTGCGCAGGAACGAGCGCGTATAGACCATGTTGAAACCGTGCGACAGCGCGGCGCCGCCACCGGCCAGGTCGAGCGGCGCGGAGATGGCGCAGGCGGCATCGATGATCTTGGCTTCGTGCTGCGATTCGCCGAGCCAGCGCAGCAGGGCGTTGCCGCCGAGTGAAACGCCGGTTGCATAGAATTTGCTGAATTGCTTGTCGGCGCGCGAGGCCGACAGGCGGCGCAGTATCCAGTCGATTTCTTCGGCGTCGCCGGAATGATAGAAACGTGGCGCCTGGTTGATTTCGCCGGAGCAGCCGCGAAAATGCGGCACCGCGCCCGACCAGCCCATCGCCGCCAGTTGCGCCATCAGGGCGCGGCTGTAGTGGCTGTCAGAGGAGCCTTCCAGCCCGTGGAACAGCACTACCAGCGGCAGGCCCGGCTGGCCGTCGACAAAATCGATATCGATGAAATCGCCGTCCGGGGTATCCCAGCGCTCGCGCCGGTAACTGACGGCCGGCTTGCTGATGCAGGTCGCCGGATAGATGGTTTGCAGATGGCCACCGGGGAGCCACAGCGGTGCCGGATAGGAAGATGGGAAAGCGGAGGGACTCATACGAACACTTTAAAACCTATGCTTGGGAGAGTAATGTCAATGCAACATGGTGGTCGCCACGGATTCTTCCGGCGCCGGGCCGGGAGCCACTGAGGCGTGATGCAGCACGATGCGCCAGCCGCGCGGCGTCTTCATGTAGATGTTGGTCGCCAGGATATGCATATCGCGGTCGTGCTCGGTAGTCTGGTGCAATTCTTCGACCAGGTTGTGGATGCTGGTCGACATGTTATGTGTGACGTGCAGCTGGCGCGCCCGGATATGCACACCGCCGCGCTCGAACAGAACTTCGAACGCCGCCCGGATCGCCGCATGTCCATGCAGCCGTGATGCATTCGGATGGATGCAGACGATCTCGTCGTCGTCCGCCCACAGCGCCATCATGGCCTCGATATCGGCCCGGCTCATGGCGTCGTAAAACGCGGTTTCTGTTTCTTCGGCTGAACCATGCATAAATTTGACATGCGGCATATTGCCTCCGTGCTCACGCACATGTAGAACGAATGGTGACGATGTGACGACGCTTTGCTGCCATCAAAAAAGGGAGCTGTGCTCCCTTTTTGTTTTAATCAATATGTTTAATGTCCGTGAACCACGGCGCCCGGTTTAAGCCGGTATTGCGTGCCGCAGTAAGGGCATTTAGCGTTGCCGTTGCTGTCCAGATTCAGGAATACGCGCGGATGCGACGACCAGGTCGGCATCAGCGGATTAGGGCAATGCGCCGGCAAATCCTTGCCGTCGAGTTCAACCGGGGCTTGCGTGTTTGCTGCTGTAGTCATTTTCTTCTCCAAATTTACTTGTACTGAATTTGTGCGGGTGCCGGCTTATTTGCCCACGACGGTGAGCCAGTGCCGATATTTGTCCGATTTGCCTGCCACGACGTCGAAGAACATCGATTGCATTTTTTCGGTGATCGGGCCACGCTTGCCTTCGCCGATGGTACGGTTGTCGAGCTCGCGGATCGGTGTGATTTCCGCAGCGGTGCCGGTGAAGAAGGCTTCGTCGCTGCAATACACTTCATCGCGGGTGATGCGTTTCTCGATGACTTCGATGCCGCTGTCGCGAGCCATCGTCAACACCGCATCGCGGGTAATGCCATCCAGGCAGGAAGCCAGATCCGGCGTATAGATCTTGCCGTTCTTGACGATAAACACGTTTTCGCCGGAACCTTCCGAGACATAGCCGTCAGTGTCCAGCAGCAGCGCTTCGTCGTAGCCGTCGGTCAGGGCTTCCTGGTTGGCCAGGATCGAGTTGATGTAATAACCGCTGGCCTTGGCGCGCACCAGCGACACATTGACGTGGTGGCGGCTGAAGGAAGAAGTCTTGACGCGGATGCCTTTGGCCAGGCCGTCTTCGCCCAGGTAAGCGCCCCACGGCCAGGCCGCAATCGCCACGTGGACAGTGTTTCCCTTGGCGGCGATGCCCAGCTTTTCGGAACCGATCCAGATCAGCGGACGCATGTAGCAGGATTCCAGCTTGTTCTCGCGGACGACTTCGATCTGCGCATCGATCAGGGTTTGCAGGTCATACGGCACTTGCATCTGGAAAATCTTGGCCGAGTTCAGGAGCCGCTGGGTGTGTTCTTTCAAACGGAAGATGGCCGGACCTTGCTCTGTCTTGTAGGCGCGCACGCCTTCGAATACAGCCATGCCATAGTGCAACGAATGCGTCAGGACGTGGATGTTGGCATCGCGCCAGTCGATCAGTTTGCCGTCTTTCCAAATTTTGCCGTCGCGGTCGTCCATGGACATAGTTAACTCTCCGATAAATTAAAAAATTGCCTAAGATGCAATGGAATGTGGCTGAGATACTGTTTCAGTCAATTGAGTGGCATTCGCTGGAGGCATTTCGCAAATTCTAGGCGTATAAAGTGACATTTTAACGGATTCGGCGTGGCCTACTCTGTAGAATATTGGTTTTGGCAATACGGCTTTTGACAGCGGTTCCGCGTGCAAAACGGTGTTTTGACGGGAGCTGGTGGAGTAAAATAGCCCCTTTTCCTCACTGATATTGTCTGATCGACATGAAATTCAATCGACTAAGCGACTTGATCGCGCAACACCAGTTGCAAGGCAAACGTGTTTTATCCGCGCCGACCTCAACGTACCGCAAGATGACGCGGGCAATATTACTGAAGATACGCGCATCCGCGCCTCGGTGCCGGCGATCCGCCAGGCGCTCGACGCCGGCGCCGCAGTGATGGTGACCTCGCACCTCGGCCGTCCGACCGAAGGCGAATTCAAGCCGGAAGATTCGCTGGCGCCAATCGCCAAGCGTCTGGCTGAATTGCTGGGTCAACCGGTTGAACTGAAACAGAATTGGGTCGACGGCGTGGATGTCGCGCCGGGCCAGGTGGTCCTGCTGGAAAACTGCCGCGTCAACAAGGGCGAGAAAAAAAATAGCGACGAGCTGGCGCAAAAGATCGCCAAGCTGTGCGATATCTACGTCAACGACGCATTTGGCACCGCCCACCGCGCTGAAGCCACCACCCATGGCATCGCCAAGTTTGCTCCGGTCGCCTGCGCCGGGCCTTTGCTGGCAGCTGAACTGGATGCGCTGGGCAAAGCCCTGAACCAACCGGCCCGTCCGCTGGTGGCGATCGTCGCCGGTTCCAAGGTATCGAGCAAGCTGACCATATTGAAGGCCTTGGCTGACAAGGTCGACAACCTGATCGTCGGCGGCGGCATCGCCAATACCTTTTTGTTGGCGAGCCGCCTGAAGATCGGCAAATCGCTGGCCGAACCGGATCTGGTGGAAGAAGCCAAGGCCATCATCGAGATGATGGCCAAGCGCGGCGCTTCGGTGCCAATCCCGGTCGACGTTGTCTGCGCCAAGGAGTTTTCTCCAACTGCCGTAGCGCAAATCAAGGATGTCGGCGACGTGGCCGAGGATGACCTGATCCTGGATATCGGTCCGAAAACCGCAGCAACGCTGGCCGCGCAAATTGCCCAGGCCGGCACGGTAGTCTGGAACGGCCCGGTCGGTGTGTTCGAGTTCGATCAGTTCGGCGAAGGCACCAAGACGCTGGCGCTGGCGATTGCCAATTCCAAGGCGTTCTCGATTGCCGGCGGCGGTGATACGCTGGCGGCGATTGCCAAGTACAACATTACCGACAAGATCGGCTACATCTCGACCGGTGGCGGCGCTTTCCTGGAATTCCTGGAAGGAAAAACCTTGCCGGCAGTTGAGATTTTGTTGCAACGCGTTAGTTAATAACTAGAAGCCAAAGAAATATTTTTAACCCGTCATCCCCGCGAACGCGGGGATCCAACTTACGAACTAAATGAGTTGAAGAAAATGGATTCCCGCGTTCGCGGGAATGGCGGAGATGGAATAGCTGTACATTCACCCATGTTGTACTGAAAGGTTGTCCATGCAAAGAGCTACCAAGATCGTCGCCACTATCGGACCAGCATCAAGCGATGCTGACACACTCGCGCGAATGTTCGTCGCTGGAGTCGATGTGGTGCGCCTGAATTTTTCGCACGGCAAGGCGCAGGATCACATTGATCGCGCCAAGCTGGTGCGTGAGGTAGCTGCGGCCTGCGGCAAGCAGGTTGCGATCATGGCCGACTTGCAAGGCCCGAAAATCCGCGTCGGCAAGTTCGAACAAGGCAAGGTTGAATTGAAGAATGGCGAAAAATTCATTCTCGATGCTGACTGTGCAATGGGCAGCCTGGAACGCGTCGGCCTCGATTACAAAGCCTTGCCGCGCGATCTGAAACCGGCTGACGTATTGCTGTTGAACGATGGCCTGATCGTCTTGACGGTCGAAAAAATCATCGGCAACGAGATCCACACCATCGTCAAGATCGGTGGCGAACTGTCCAACAACAAGGGCATCAACCGCCAGGGCGGCGGCTTGTCGGCGCCGGCGTTGACCGCCAAGGATATGGATGACATCAAGACCGCGATGAGCTTTCGGGCCGATTATGTCGCCGTCTCTTTCCCGAAGAATGCTACCGATATGGAGATGGCCCGCCAATTGGCGAATGTCGCCGGCGAAGCTTACGATCACAAGCCGATGATGATCGCCAAGATCGAGCGCGCCGAAGCGATCCCGGTCTTGCAGGAAATTCTCGACGCTTCCGACGGCATCATGGTGGCGCGCGGCGATCTGGCAGTTGAAGTTGGCAATGCCGCCGTGCCTGCGCTGCAGAAGCGCATGATCAAGATGGCGCGCATTTCCAACAAGCTGGCGATTACTGCGACCCAGATGATGGAATCGATGATCGTCAATGCCGTGCCGACCCGCGCTGAAGTGTCGGACGTCGCCAACGCTGTGCTTGATGGCACCGATGCCGTGATGACTTCGGCTGAAACTGCTTCCGGTAAATATCCGGTAGAAACGGTGGAAGCCATGTCGGCGATTTGCCTGGAGGCCGAGAAATCGGAAGACTGCAAACTTGATGCCGATTTCCTCAATGTCCGTTTCACCCGTGTCGATCAGTCGATCGCGTACGGCGCCTTGTTTACTGCGCACCATCTGCGCGTCAAGGCGATTGCCGCGTTGACCGAGTCTGGCTCCACCGCACTGTGGATGAGCCGTCACAACATCGATATCCCGATTTTTGCCATTACCCCGAGTGTGGCGACCCAGCGCAAGGCAGCCCTGTACCGCAATGTGCAGACTTTCGAACTGGCCAAGTCAACCGACCGCGAAGCGGTGCTGAAGGCCGCGCAGAATCTGCTGCTGGCCAAGGGCGTCGTGCAACTGGGCGATCTGGTGGTGGTGACATGGGGAGAACCGATGGGCCAGATCGGCGGCACCAATGCGTTGAAGATCATGAAGATCGGCGAGTATTGATGCTTAACTAGTTTCTCAATACAACGTCATTCCCGCATACGCGGTCGCCAAGGCGGAGAACCCATGTACCGCCTGGCGTACTTGTGAATGACGTGGTATCAGGTAGCAAAACAGATTTTTATTATCGGAGTACAACATGCCTCTCGTATCCATGCGTCAATTGCTGGACCACGCTGCCGAAAACAGCTACGGTCTGCCTGCTTTCAACGTCAACAACCTGGAACAGGTCACTGCCATCATGCAGGCCGCCGATGAAGTCGGCGCGCCGGTCATCATGCAAGCCTCGGCAGGCGCCCGCAAATATGCTGGCGAAGCCTTTTTGCGTCACCTGATCGAAGCCGCGGTTGAAGCGTTCCCGCACATCCCGGTCGTCATGCACCAGGACCACGGCCAATCGCCGGCAGTCTGCATGGCCGCGATCAAGTCCGGCTTCACCTCGGTGATGATGGACGGCTCGTTGATGGAAGACGGCAAGTCGGTTGCCAGCTACGAATACAACGTTGAAGTGTCGCGCAAGGTAGTGGAATTCTCGCACGCCATCGGCGTCACAGTGGAAGCGGAACTGGGTGTGCTCGGTTCGCTGGAAACCATGATGGGCGACAAGGAAGACGGTCACGGGGCGGACGGCAAGATGACCCGCGAACAGTTGCTGACCGATGTCTCGCAAGCTGCGGATTTCGTCAAGCAGACCCAGTGCGACGCGTTGGCAATTGCCATCGGCACCTCGCACGGGGCCTACAAATTCTCGCGCAAGCCAACCGGCGACATCCTGGCGATCGAGCGCATCAAGGAAATCCACACCCGCATTCCTAACACCCACCTGGTGATGCACGGCTCCTCATCGGTGCCGCAGGAACTGCTGGCGGAAATCCGCGAATTCGGCGGCGACATGAAAGAAACCTATGGCGTGCCGGTTGAAGAAATCCAGGAAGGGATTCGTCACGGCGTGCGCAAGATCAACATCGATACCGACATCCGCCTGGCAATGACCGGTGCGATTCGCCGCTATCTGATGGAAAATCCAAGCAAATTCGATCCGCGCGATTACCTGAAGCCAGCCCGTGAAGCGGCCAAGGCAGTGGTCAAGGCGCGTTTCCTGGCGTTCGGCTGCGAAGGCCAGGCTGCCAAGATCAAGCCGGTTTCGCTGGAAAAGATCGCAGAGAAGTACAAGAAGGGCGAGCTGTCGCAGATCGTTCAGTAATAGATTCACTAATAAGCAGTGTGGTACCGGCGCCAGGCAAGGCTTGGCGCAATAACTTACCAGGTGCAGGATGATGCTTACATCGTTCTTTACCTGGTTTTCTGACTTTTGGAATAACCATGACAAGCCTCTACCAATCCACCATTACTTCCCTGCCATTGCTCGGTCGCGGCAAGGTGCGCGAAAACTATGCAGTCGGCGATGACAAGATCCTGATCGTCACCTCCGATCGCTTGTCGGCTTTCGACGTCATCATGAACGAGCCGATTCCGGGCAAAGGCAAGGTGTTGAACCGGATGTCCGATTTTTGGTTTGATAAGCTGGCTGCCGTTGTCCCGAACCACCTGACCGGCATTGCACCGGAATCAGTGGTGGCGCCGGATGAGGTGGAGCAGGTGCGTGGACGTGCGGTAGTGGCGAAGCGTTTGCAACCGATCATGGTCGAGGCAGTGGTGCGCGGCTACATTATCGGCTCGGGCTGGAAAGATTACCAGGCCACCGGCGCCATCTGCGGCATCACGCTACCGGCGGGTTTGCAGCAGGCAGCCAAGCTGGCTGAGCCGATTTTCACGCCGGCGGCCAAAGCCGAGATGGGCGAGCATGATGAAAACATCAGCTTCGCCGAAATGGAAACGCGCATTGGCAAGGAACTGGCCGAGAAAATTCGTAGCGTCAGTATTGAACTGTACAAGACCGCTGCCGATTATGCGGCAACGCGCGGCATCATCATCGCCGACACCAAGTTTGAATTCGGCCTCGACAAAGATGGCGTCTTGCACCTGATGGACGAAGTGCTGACCGCCGATTCTTCGCGCTTCTGGCCAGCCGCCAGCTACCAGGTTGGCATTTCGCCGCCGTCGTTCGACAAACAGTTCGTGCGCGATTACCTGGAAACCGTCACCAGCTGGAACAAGACCGCACCGGCGCCAGCCTTGCCGGTCGAAGTGATTGAAAAAACCGGTGCCAAATATCGCGAAGCATTATTCAGCCTGACAGGCGAAACGCTGAAGGATTGATGATGACCAAGGACACTGCTAGCAAGCCGGTAATCGGCATAGTCATGGGTTCGTCCTCGGATTGGGATGTGATGCAGCACGCAGTCGCCATCCTCACCGAGTTTGGCGTCGCCCACGAGGCGCAGGTGATTTCGGCGCATCGTATGCCGGACCAGATGTTCGCCTACGCAGAAAGTGCACGTGAGCGCGGTCTGCGCGCGATCATCGCCGGCGCCGGTGGCGCTGCGCACTTGCCGGGGATGATCGCCGCCAAGACTATCGTGCCTGTGCTCGGCGTGCCGGTGCCATCCAAGTATCTGCGTGGCGAAGATTCCTTGCTGTCGATCGTGCAGATGCCGAAAGGCATTCCGGTCGCCACCTATGCCATCGGTGAAGCTGGCGCCGCCAATGCCGCACTGTCCGCCATCGCCATGCTGGCCACCACCGACCAGGCGCTGGCCGACAAGCTGCTGGCGTTCCGTGCCAAGCAGACCCAAATTGCCCTTGATATGAAATTGCCACCGGTATGAGTCGTATGCAACAAGATTCCATCGCCCCGATTGTTCCAAGCACAACCCCGCCGACCTGGTTGGGCGTGATGGGTGGCGGCCAGCTGGGCCGCATGTTCACTCACGAGGCGCAAGCCATGGGTTACAAAGTCGCGGTGCTGGAGCCGGAGCAGGATTGCCCGACCGGACACGTCGCCGATCGCCATTTCCTGGCCGATTACAGCGATGCGGTCGCCCTGGGCGAGATGGCCAGTTTGTGTGCGGCGGTGACCACCGAGTTTGAGAACGTCGCTGCCGACAGCCTGGCGCTGCTGGCGCAGAACAGTTTTGTGGCCCCGGCTGCGGCCAGCGTATCGGTAGCCCAGGACCGTATGGTGGAAAAGCGTTTCTTCACCGCTTGCGCCAACGCATCCACAGTATTGCCAGCGCCGCACCAGTTGATTGCATCGGCAGCCGATATCGATCAGGTTCCGGCCGATCTGTTGCCAGGCATTTTGAAAACCGTCCGCCTCGGCTATGACGGCAAGGGGCAGGCGCGGGTACGTACCCTGGATGAGCTGCACGCAGCATTCGCCGGCATGAACGGGGTGGAGTGCGTGCTGGAAAAGATGCTGCCGCTGGCTTATGAGGTGTCTGTGCTGGTGGCGCGCGGCGCCGACGGCAAGGCCGTGGTTTATCCGATTGCCGAAAACGTCCATCGTGATGGCATCCTGTTCACCACGACAGTGCCAGGTCCAAATGTCTGCGATGAAACTGCGAAACGCGCGCAGCATGCGGCGCTGGTCATCATTGAGCAGCTGGCTTATGTCGGTGTACTGTGCATCGAATTCTTTGTCTTGCAAGATGGTTCGCTGGTCGTCAACGAGATGGCGCCGCGTCCGCATAACAGCGGTCATTACACAATGGATGCCTGCGTCACCAGTCAGTTTGCACAGCAGGTGCGGGCAATGGCGCGTATGCCGTTGGGCGACACGCGCCAACATTCGCCGGCCGTGATGTTGAACATCCTAGGCGATGTCTGGTTTGAAGGTGACAGTGATCAGGCGCGCGAACCAGCCTGGGACCAGATACTGGCATTGCCGTCCGCGCACCTGCATTTGTATGGCAAAGCCCAGCCGCGTCGCGCCCGCAAGATGGGACATATCACTTTCGTCGCAGCGACACTGGCGGAAGCACAGCAACAGCTGGCCACAGCCTGCGCCATCCTCGGCATCGCACTCTAATGACTGGCACGATTCTCGATCTGCCGGCAATCCGCCTGGCTGCACGCAAGCTGGAAGCCGGCGGATTGGTCGCGTTTCCAACTGAAACGGTGTACGGTCTTGGCGCCGACGCTGAAAACCCTGCCGCGGTAGCGAGTATCTATTCCGCCAAGGGGCGGCCATCGAATCACCCGGTGATTGTCCATGTGGCGCCCGAAGCCGACATTGGTTATTGGGTAGCTTCAATCCCGCCGCAGGCCCAGGCCCTGATCGACGCCTTTTGGCCGGGACCGCTGACTTTGATTCTGCCGCGTGCGGCGCATATTCCGGATCAGGTCTCGGGTGGTCAAAATTCAATCGGTTTGCGTTGCCCATCGCATCCGGTGGCGCAAGCTTTGCTGCGCGAGTTCAAGGGCGGCAAAGGCGGCATCGCCGGTCCGTCTGCCAACAAATTTGGTCATGTCAGCCCCACCACCGCCCAGCATGTGCGCGACGAGTTCGACGCCGATGGCGATAGTCCGATCGCCTGCATATTGGATGGTGGTCAAAGTGAGGTCGGCATCGAATCGACCATCATCGACCTGTCGCGCATCGCAAGTCATGGGCCGGTGCTGTTGCGACCAGGTCATATCAGCGCCGCCCAGATTGCAGCAGTGCTTGGCGTCCCGGTGCAAGCAGCCGATGCTGCGGCGCCGCGCGCTTCCGGCACATTGGAATCTCACTACGCGCCGCGCACGCCGGTGCTGTTGGTATCTTCTGAACAACTGGCGGCGACTCTGCAGCAATTGCACCATGCCGGACAAAAGCTGGCATTGATCGCTTACTCCGGACCGGCGGCGAAGCTGCCGCCGCTTGCCGCCCAGTTTCCGATGGCCGCCGAACCGCAAGCCTATGCCCATGATCTGTATGCTGCGCTGCGTAGCATGGATCATGCTGCGGCCGACCTGATCGTGGTCGAAGCGCCACCATCCGACCTTTCCTGGCAAGGCATCAATGATCGCTTGCGTCGTGCTGCGCACGATTCTTTAGCTGTCCTGGCAGGATTTAAAAAATAATTGCGGTAAAAAAGCTACAACTATAGTCAAATCATTCTAAAGCTGGCATAGTGTAAAAAAAGAATAGCACGCGCGTTCTTTTTGGGTGTACGGGCATGGAAAAGATGTTTGCAGACCGCAAATGCATCCGCGCTTAGGAAAATGCAGTCGAATAAGAGAGCGCTGTCTGGCCGGACCAGAACCGTAAGGCGCCGAAAACGGGTTTGTACTGTATCCGCTGCAGGCAAAGATCCCACTACTAAAAAATGAAGTGCAATCTTGGAGAAGACATATGAAAAAACAATTTGGTGTATTGCCTAAACTGGCCGCCCTGTCGTTGCTGACAGCCTTTGCCGCTCCTGCCATGGCGCAGCAAGCTGGCGACAACGTTGTTAATCTGGGTTGGGCGCACATCGGCCTCAATCAATCCAGCGAACCGTTGAAACTTGGCACGGCCACGGTTCCAGGCAGCGGCGCACATGTTTCCAATGCTGACACTGCCATTTTGCAGTTCACGCATTTTTTCACTGACAATATCGCTGTGACTACGGATTTGGGTATTCCACCGAAATTCAAGCTCAGTGGTTCAGGTACTCTGAATAGCTTGGGTCAACTCGGTACAGCCACACAGTGGAGCCCAGCCGTGTTGGCCAAGTATTACTTCGGCGACGCTAACAGCCAGTTCCGCCCTTATGTCGGCGCCGGCGCTGCATATGTCTGGTACTCCAATATCAAACTGACCAGCAGCCTGACAGGCCTCTTGGGTGGTGGCGATCCTGGTGCTTCCACTAGTGCAGACCTGAGCAGCTCTTTCGTACCGGTCGCGAACATTGGTATGGCCTACAATTTCGACAAGAACTGGTCCGCCAACTTCTCGTTGTCATATGTCCCATTGAGCACCAAGGCCGATCTGACCACTCATCATAGCGATGGATCGACAACGCACGCTACTACCAAGATCACTCTGAATCCTATGGTTTCCGTGCTGACTGTCGGCTATAAGTTCTAAATCGCCGCATTCGTCGGATAAGGTTCTTTGAAAGGCCCCGCAGAGTCGGGGCCTTTTTCGTTCATGGACGCTGCCTTTTGTATGTGGCTAATCGCGCATCTGCGATGCAGGTCAAGGCATATCCACATCGACAAGCGCCGACGGATTGCGTTACAGTTAATGCATTATTGGATGGCAACCGGGGAGTAGCGATCATGGCCAGCGAAGTCGCAGTGTTGGGAGGAGGGTGCTTCTGGTGCCTGGAGGCGGTTTATCAGCAACTCAAGGGCGTGCAGCACGTCGAGTCGGGATATACCGGCGGTCATGTTGCGAATCCGAGCTATGAGCAGGTATGCGATGGCGCGACCGGCCATGCTGAAGTGGTGGCCGTGACGTTCGATACGGACAAGATCAGTTTTCGTGAATTGCTGGAGATTTTCTTCACGATCCACGATCCAACCACCTTGAACCGCCAGGGTAATGATGTCGGCACCCAGTATCGCTCCGCAATTTATTATCAGTCGCAGCAGCAGAAAAAAGACGCCGAGCAGGTTATCGCGGAAATGGCCAATGTCTGGGATGCGCCGATCGTGACGGAACTGACGGCGGCAGAAACCTACTACAAGGCGGAAGACTATCACCAGAACTACTTCCGCCAGCATCCGCTGCAAGGTTATTGCGCTTTCGTGGTGGAGCCGAAAGTGGCCAAGTTGCGCAAGATATTCTTCGATAAAGTCATTCAGTGAAGAAGCGCACTGTTGTTGTCCCGATGAATCGGCAACAACAGTGCACGCTCTGGAGCCGGGTCAGCGCGATCCTTGATAGATGTATTTGCGTGACCACGGCAATGTGTCGGCTTTGCGGCCGGCTTTGCGGCAAATTACCTGGTACAGCGACATCCAGTCGCGTTCGAAGCCGTAGGAACTCCCCGCCAGATAGACGCGCCAAATCCGGAATCGCCGGTCGTCGGCGGCTTTTCTGACTTCATCGGCCCGCGCTTCCAGGTTGTCGGCCCAGATACCGCAAGTCTTGGCATAGTGGCGCCGCAGATTTTCTACATCGAATACTTCCAGTCCACCTTGTTGCATGGTTTTCAGGACCAGTCCGATGTGCGGCAGTTCGCCGTGCGGGAATACATATTTTTCGATGAACTCTCCACCGCCGTATGGTGTTTCGCCATTGTCGATGTCGGTGGTGGTGATGCCATGATTCATCGCAATGCCGTCATCGGCCAGCAAGGTCCTGATGCGCTCAAAATACATAGGCAGGTTACCCAAGCCGACATGTTCAAACATGCCGACGCTGGTGATCCGGTCGAATGTGCCGGTGACGTCGCGATAATCCTGCAGGCGAATATCAATCCGGTCTTCAAGCCCAGCCTTCGCGACCCGTTCCTTGGCCAGCATATACTGGTTTTCCGAAAGCGTGACGCCGACGCATTTCGCGCCGAATTTCTGCGCCGCCCGAAGTACCAGCGCGCCCAACCGCAGCCGATATCCAGCAGAGTCTGGCCGGGCTGAATCTGGATTTTGGTCAGGATGTGGTCGATTTTCTTGAGCTGCGCGGTGTCCAGATCTTCATCGCCATTTTCGAAATAGGCGCATGAGTAAACCATGTTCTCATCCAGCCACAGCTTGTAGAAGTCGTTGGAGACGTCGTAATGGTAGCGAATCGCTTCGGCATCCTTTTCCTTATTGTGGCGGAAGGTGCGTGTGATGCGGGCGAATTTGCCATCCGCCTTGAGCGAGTTGGCTGCAAGGGCATTGCCAACGGCAATGATTTCCTTGATCTTGCCTTCGACTTCAATTTTCCCTTCGACATATGCTTCACCAAGGTTGGCGAGCGAAGGCGTCAGCAGATAAGTCAGGGCGGATGCATGCGGAACGCGCACCGTGACATCCGGCGCGACGTATGTGCCAAAGTCGAAATGCTGACCGTTCCATAATTCGAGCCGCAATGGTAGTGAGGCGCGGTGACGAATGTCATTAACCCAGTTCTCAAGCTTTTTTTCCCAGAACACGATTTCTCCTCCGGTGAATTAATACTTGTACCAAGCGGCCCGCATTGGCCGGTAAAGATGCCCTGGCGTCAGGGCTGCAGACGTTGTCGCAACCAGCCGCCATTGACATCCAAGGTATACAGAATCCGATCATGCAAACGTGACCGGCGACCCTGCCAAAATTCTACCGTATCCGGAAAAAGTCTGTAGCCGCCCCAATGTTTTGGGCGCGGTGGATTGTCACCGAATTGTCGTTCGGCCTTGGTGTACTCGGCTTCCAATAGCTCGCGGCTGGCGATGGTCTCGCTCTGCGCCGAAGCGATGGCGCCGAGTCTGCTTTGCAAGGGGCGGCTGTTGAAATAGGCATCGCTCTCGTCGTCACTGACTTTTTCGACGCGACCTTCGATGCGCACCTGGCGTTCCAGCGCGATCCAATGAAATAGCAGCGCGCCGTAGGGATGTTGTTCCAGATCGTGGCCCTTGCGGCTTTCAAAGTTGGTGAACCAGGTGAAACCACGTTCATCGAACTGCTTGATCAACACGATGCGCGACGAAGGCCGGCCATTGCTGCCGACGGTGGCCAGGCTCATCGCATTGGCTTCTGGCACTTCGGCGTGCATGGCTTCATCAAACCATCTGCCGAACTGGGTGATCGGATCGGTCGCGGTATCGGCTTCCGACAGGCTGGCGTGGCTATAGTCGATGCGCAGGTCTGCAATCGATTTGTCTTTCTGTTGGTTTTGCGTATTCATACTGAAATTCCCCTACGTTGTTGCATCGCTGATCCCAGCTGTTGCATCTGCTGTTCATTAAAAAGCCGCTTCGCCATCGGCGCGATCCAGGTTTCTTCTTTTTCCATGTGGGCCGAGTAGATGGCGGAAAATTGCTGAACATCCTGCGCCGACAGCTGGTTGGTCGATTCGCCATCGGCGATAGACGTCAACTGCTGGTCAAGGGCGTGCCACAGCTTGTCCATCTGCTGGTGCTCGGCCATGATTTCCGGCATCAGCTTTTGCAGCAGCGCGGCATCTTCTCCGCTGGCGGTGACGCTCAGCATCGGCAGCAGGTCGACTTCTTCATCCGCGTGATGATGCGGAGCGGCCTGGTTGAAATAGCGCATGATGCTTTGCGCGGCTTGCTGGGCTTGGGCATCGTTGCCGTGTTGAGGCAGGTGTTCAAGCAGATTTTGCAGCGTATCCAGTTGCTTGCGGATGCGGTCGTGGCAATGCTTGAGCACGGCGATCGGCTGGCTAAAATCTGGCGCGGTGGCTATCAGTGCGTTCGGCATGGTGGGTATCTCGTGATTGGATGGAGGCGCTCATCGAAGGATGAATGTCTATTTGATAATTTATGATCGACTGACGGTCTGTTTATATTAAAGCACTTCAAAAGTGATCCGTCATGCAGAGCCGGTAAAATAGCTGCACTAGTGATATCCAGTTTGATCTGTATCAAGATTATCCTGGCTTATCTTGTTGAATGCCTGTCGTTTCACTTTTAGTTGCCTATCATGTCCTCATCTGTTGCAGCCAGCGCTTCCGGCGCCTCCGTTCCCACCACTGTCGATCTTGACGAGATTGATTTTGATCGCCGTTTTGGTGGCATCGGCCGTTTATATGGCGCGGCCGCGCTGTCCCGCTTCCTGCAGGCGCATGTGTGCGTGGTCGGCGTCGGCGGGTCGGTTCGTGGGCGGTCGAGGCGCTGGCGCGTAGCGCCGTCGGCAATTTGACCCTGATTGATCTCGACAATCTGGCCGAATCCAATATCAATCGCCAGATTCATGCGCTGACCGATACACTCGGTCAGGCCAAAGTAAGCGCGCTGGCGGCACGCATTGCCCAGATCAATCCATATTGCCACGTCACTGAAGTGGAGGATTTCATCAGCGCCGACAATCTGCCGGAAATGATAGGCGAAGGGCGTTATGACTATGTGCTCGACGCCATCGATAATGTACGCGCCAAGGCGGCATTGATCGCCTATTGCCGCGACAAGGGGATTCGCCTGATCAGCATCGGAAGTGCCGGCGGCAAGGTCGACGCCACCTGCATCGAAGTGCGTGATCTGGCCAAGACCGAGCAAGAGCCGCTGTTGGCCAAGGTGCGCAAGCGCTTACGTTCGGAATACCGCTTCCCGCGCGGCGACAAGGTCCGTTTCGGCATCGACGCCGTATTTTCAACTGAGCCGATCAGTGCGCCGCTGCTTGAACAGGCATGTGAGGTTGATGGTGAGGCGGCGCCGGGTGTGACCGGACTGAATTGCGCCGGTTACGGCTCGGCGGTAGTGGTGACGGCTACTTTCGGCCTGGTCGCCGCCGGCCACATCTTGCGTAAGCTGGCCGCTGATCCAGTCCCTGCGGCTTGACTTGCCATCCCGTCTAAATAGAATCCTGTGGACCATGTTTGCAGGAGACCCAATTTTGGACAGTTGTACCAGTACCCCTGGATGGGCGCCCATCAGCCCGACGTAATTCACCTGCCAGCAAGCTCTCGTCGCTGCAGCTCGTGAAGTCAAGCGCTGTAGCATACGGGAATGTGTTCCTGCATTCCCGTCACTTATCCCCATCCCTTGTTTATTTGCCTGGCCGGCCGATCTTCACTTCTTGAAGCGGCGCCGAGCGTCAATGAAGTGCCGTCATGCCGTGCGCATGGCGACGCATGCAGAAAGGTAGCGAAGATGGATTGGAAAATATTTACCCTGCGCGTATTGCTCGCCCTGACCCTGGGCTCCCTGATCGGTGCCGAACGCCAGATGCGTCAACGCATGGCGGGTTTGCGTACTAATGCGCTGGTGTCGATCGGTGCCTCGCTGTTCGTGATGGTATCCGCGTTCGAGTCGGATCCGCAGGGAGCAACGCGGATTGCTTCTTATGTTGTATCCGGTATCGGTTTCCTCGGCGCCGGCGTCATCATGCGTGAGGGTATCAATGTGCGGGGGTTGAATACTGCCGCTACTTTATGGTGCTCAGCTGCGGTCGGTGTGCTGTGCGGACTTGGGCATGCGCTGGAAGCGGCCATCGGCGCCGCCGCCATTTTGGGCGCGAACGTGTTGTTGCGCGGTGTGTCCCATATGATCAACCGCCAGGATCTGCATAGCGCGACGGAAATCGAGCAGGTCTATCGCCTCTCTATAGTATGTCGGCCGGAAGATGAGGTGCAGGTCCGCACCTTGATGCTGCATATGCTGAACGGCATGCCGCACCTGGTGGTGCAATCGCTGCACAGCGAAGACCTGGCGTCCGGTACCCAACTGGAAGTGCGCGCGGATCTGATTACGTCTCCTAGCAATCATTTACAGCTGGAGCAGATTGTCAGCCGGGTCAGCCTGGAGAAAGGTGTCAGTGCTGCGCGTTGGGCGGTATTGAATTCGGTAGATGTATAGGCTCTCTAATAGAGCGCATGTAGTAGCAAGGAATGCCCGGAATAGGGCTAAATCAAATAAATCGAAATATTTTAAAGAATTTGGTTAAAAGTACTTGCGGGGTTTGTGGGGGATTGCTATAGTTCGGCTCCCGTTGAGAACGACGCGAAATAAAACGAATGAGCAGCAAGGAATTGGTGCTGATTTGAGTGCGAAGTGGGAACGGGAAGATGGGCAGGAAGTTGGTGTGGTTGGTAAAAAGTTTTTCGGTAAGTAGTAAAAAAGTAGTTGACGAAAAACTGGAAACGCTACATAATCTCATCTCTCTGCTGCTGACAAACAAAACGATTTGTTGGTAACGCGAACCGGGTAGTTGGGTGACGCGCAGTAGAAGGTTCTTTAACAATTAACAGTCGATAAGTGTGGGCGTTTGATGGAAGTGCAGCGTTGCTGATGTAAATCGGTGGCGTATAACTTAAAACATTAAATGTTCACAAAAGAAGAAAATAGGCGTTTAAATTTATTTAAACGGCCTGTCAGTATTTTGAGTGAGCGATAGCAGAGATGCTAGGCAGCAATGCCACAAAACAGAGATTGAACTGAAGAGTTTGATCCTGGCTCAGATTGAACGCTGGCGGCATGCCTTACACATGCAAGTCGAACGGTAACAGGGAGCTTGCTCCGCTGACGAGTGGCGAACGGGTGAGTAATATATCGGAACGTACCTTTGAGTGGGGATAACTAGTCGAAAGATTAGCTAATACCGCATACGATCTACGGATGAAAGTGGGGGCTCGCAAGACCTCATGCTCATAGAGCGGCCGATATCTGATTAGCTAGTTGGTGAGGTAAAGGCTCACCAAGGCATCGATCAGTAGCTGGTCTGAGAGGACGACCAGCCACACTGGGACTGAGACACGGCCCAGACTCCTACGGGAGGCAGCAGTGGGGAATTTTGGACAATGGGGGCAACCCTGATCCAGCAATGCCGCGTGAGTGAAGAAGGCCTTCGGGTTGTAAAGCTCTTTTGTCAGGGAAGAAACGGTGAGAGCTAATATCTCTTGCTAATGACGGTACCTGAAGAATAAGCACCGGCTAACTACGTGCCAGCAGCCGCGGTAATACGTAGGGTGCAAGCGTTAATCGGAATTACTGGGCGTAAAGCGTGCGCAGGCGGTTATGTAAGACAGGTGTGAAATCCCCGGGCTTAACCTGGAATGGCATTTGTGACTGCATAGCTAGAGTGTGTCAGAGGGGGTAGAATTCCACGTGTAGCAGTGAAATGCGTAGAGATGTGGAGGAATACCGATGGCGAAGGCAGCCCCCTGGGATAACACTGACGCTCATGCACGAAAGCGTGGGGAGCAAACAGGATTAGATACCCTGGTAGTCCACGCCCTAAACGATGTCTACTAGTTGTCGGGTCTTAATTGACTTGGTAACGCAGCTAACGCGTGAAGTAGACCGCCTGGGGAGTACGGTCGCAAGATTAAAACTCAAAGGAATTGACGGGACCCGCACAAGCGGTGGATGATGTGGATTAATTCGATGCAACGCGAAAAACCTTACCTACCCTTGACATGTACAGAATCCCGAAGAGATTTGGGAGTGTTCGAAAGAAAACTGTAACACAGGTGCTGCATGGCTGTCGTCAGCTCGTGTCGTGAGATGTTGGGTTAAGTCCCGCAACGAGCGCAACCCTTGTCATTAGTTGCTACGAAAGGGCACTCTAATGAGACTGCCGGTGACAAACCGGAGGAAGGTGGGGATGACGTCAAGTCCTCATGGCCCTTATGGGTAGGGCTTCACACGTCATACAATGGTACATACAGAGGGCCGCCAACCCGCGAGGGGGAGCTAATCCCAGAAAGTGTATCGTAGTCCGGATTGTAGTCTGCAACTCGACTACATGAAGTTGGAATCGCTAGTAATCGCGGATCAGCATGTCGCGGTGAATACGTTCCCGGGTCTTGTACACACCGCCCGTCACACCATGGGAGCGGGTTTTACCAGAAGTAGGTAGCCTAACCGCAAGGGGGGCGCTTACCACGGTAGGATTCGTGACTGGGGTGAAGTCGTAACAAGGTAGCCGTATCGGAAGGTGCGGCTGGATCACCTCCTTTCTAGAGTTTGCATGAAAGTTAAGCGTCCACACTTATCGTCTGTTAATCAAGAAGAACAGGTATCGGTCAAAGGCTGCGGCATGAGAGTGCTGAAGTTGATGGTAGGCTCGTACTGATCCAAGCGGGTCTGTAGCTCAGTTGGTTAGAGCACCGTGTTGATAACGCGGGGGTCGTTGGTTCGAGCCCAACCAGACCCACCAAAGAATTTCGGGGGTTTAGCTCAGCTGGGAGAGCACCTGCTTTGCAAGCAGGGGGTCGTCGGTTCGATCCCGTCAACCTCCACCAGTTACTGGTGGTACTGAAATGTCAAACCTAAGTCGGTGCGGGAAGTCGGCACTGAGATTTAGGTTTGGTCTTTTTAAGATCAAAAGCAATAACTGTTCTTTAACAATCTAGAAGAAGTAAAGATTCGTCAATTGTCGTGAAGATGCGAAAGCGTGGACATGGTGATTGATGGGTATGATTGTATCAAATCAAAAAGTATGTAAAGAGTTCTCAAAAGACTCTATGGGCGCAAGCTGCATAGAGAATGCGATAACACTTTGGATACGGCAAACGCTAAACTCATAGAAATACCTCTATAACCGCTCTTTGTCTGTGAACGCAGGCAGAGGCTAAAGTTATAGGGACAAGTGAATAAGTGCATATGGTGGATGCCTTGGCGATATCAGGCGATGAAGGACGTAGTAGCTTGCGATAAGCTGCGGGGAGCTAGCAAACAAGCTTTGATCCGCAGATTTCCGAATGGGGAAACCCGGCCGTAAGGTCATTGCACACTGAATACATAGGTGTGCAAAGCGAACGTGGCGAACTGAAACATCTAAGTAGCTGCAGGAAAAGAAATCAACCGAGATTCCCAAAGTAGTGGCGAGCGAAATGGGAACAGCCGCAAGTTTTAGCAGTGGACATAGTAGAACGACTTGGAAACGTCGGCCATAGAGGGTGATAGCCCCTTATACGAAATGATCATTGTGGAACTAAGCTTGCAACAAGTAGGGCGGGACACGTGTAATCCTGTCTGAACATGGGGGGACCATCCTCCAAGGCTAAATACTCGATATCGACCGATAGTGAACCAGTACCGTGAGGGAAAGGCGAAAAGAACCCCGGAAGGGGAGTGAAATAGATCCTGAAACCGTATGCATACAAACAGTAGGAGCGGACTTGTTCCGTGACTGCGTACCTTTTGTATAATGGGTCAGCGACTTACATTCAGTGGCAAGCTTAACCGTATAGGGAAGGCGTAGAGAAATCGAGTCCGAATAGGGCGTTCAGTCGCTGGGTGTAGACCCGAAACCAAGTGATCTACTCATGGCCAGGATGAAGGTGCGGTAACACGCACTGGAGGTCCGAACCCACTAATGTTGAAAAATTAGGGGATGAGCTGTGGGTAGGGGTGAAAGGCTAAACAAACTTGGAAATAGCTGGTTCTCTCCGAAAACTATTTAGGTAGTGCCTCAAGTATCACCATCGGGGGTAGAGCACTGTTATGGCTAGGGGGTCATCGCGACTTACCAAACCATTGCAAACTCCGAATACCGATGAGTGCGAGCTTGGGAGACAGACGCCGGGTGCTAACGTCCGACGTCAAGAGGGAAACAACCCAGACCGCCAGCTAAGGTCCCAAAGATTGGCTAAGTGGCAAACGAAGTGGGAAGGCTAAAACAGTCAGGAGGTTGGCTTAGAAGCAGCCATCCTTTAAAGAAAGCGTAATAGCTCACTGATCGAGTCGTCCTGCGCGGAAGATGTAACGGGGCTAAGCCAGTCACCGAAGCTGCGGATATCCGTAAGGATATGGTAGGAGAGCGTTCTGTAAGCCTGCGAAGGTGTCTTGTAAAGGATGCTGGAGGTATCAGAAGTGCGAATGCTGACATGAGTAGCGATAATGGGGGTGAAAAGCCCCACGCCGTAAGCCCAAGGTTTCCTGTTCAACGTTCATCGGAGCAGGGTGAGTCGGCCCTAAGGCGAGGCAGAGATGCGTAGCTGATGGGAAGCAGGTTAATATTCCTGCACCGTCGTTAGATGCGATGGGGGGACGGATCGCGGAAGGTTGTCCGGGTGTTGGAAGTCCCGGTTCCTATATCAGAGAAGGCTGTTAGGCAAATCCGGCAGCGTAATTCAAGGGTATGGGACGAGCAAACTTGTTTGCGAAGCAATCGGAAGTGGTTCCAAGAAAAGCCTCTAAGCTTCAGTCTAACGAGACCGTACCGCAAACCGACACAGGTGGGCGAGATGAGTATTCTAAGGCGCTTGAGAGAACTCGGGAGAAGGAACTCGGCAAATTTGTACCGTAACTTCGGGATAAGGTACGCCCGGTAGTTTGACTGGCCTGCGCCAGAAGGACGAAAGGGCTGCAATAAAAAGGTGGCTGCGACTGTTTAATAAAAACACAGCACTCTGCAAACACGAAAGTGGACGTATAGGGTGTGACGCCTGCCCGGTGCTGGAAGATTAAATGATGGGGTGCAAGCTCTTGATTGAAGTCCCAGTAAACGGCGGCCGTAACTATAACGGTCCTAAGGTAGCGAAATTCCTTGTCGGGTAAGTTCCGACCTGCACGAATGGCGTAACGATGGCCACACTGTCTCCTCCCGAGACTCAGCGAAGTTGAAATGTTTGTGATGATGCAATCTACCCGCGGCTAGACGGAAAGACCCCATGAACCTTTACTGTAGCTTTGCATTGGACTTTGAACCAATCTGTGTAGGATAGGTGGGAGGCTTTGAAGCGGGGACGCTAGTTCTCGTGGAGCCAACCTTGAAATACCACCCTGGTTTGTTTGAGGTTCTAACCTTGGTCCGTTATCCGGATCGGGGACAGTGCATGGTAGGCAGTTTGACTGGGGCGGTCTCCTCCCAAAGTGTAACGGAGGAGTTCGAAGGTACGCTAGGTACGGTCGGACATCGTGCTAATAGTGCAATGGCATAAGCGTGCTTAACTGCGAGACTGACAAGTCGAGCAGGTACGAAAGTAGGACATAGTGATCCGGTGGTTCTGTATGGAAGGGCCATCGCTCAACGGATAAAAGGTACTCTGGGGATAACAGGCTGATTCCTCCCAAGAGTTCATATCGACGGGGGAGTTTGGCACCTCGATGTCGGCTCATCACATCCTGGGGCTGTAGCCGGTCCCAAGGGTATGGCTGTTCGCCATTTAAAGTGGTACGTGAGCTGGGTTTAAAACGTCGTGAGACAGTTTGGTCCCTATCTGCCGTGGGCGTTGGAAATTTGAAGGGGGCTGCTCCTAGTACGAGAGGACCGGAGTGGACGAACCTCTGGTGTACCGGTTGTCACGCCAGTGGCATTGCCGGGTAGCTAAGTTCGGAAGAGATAACCGCTGAAAGCATCTAAGCGGGAAACTTGCCTTAAGATGATATTTCCCGGGAACTAGATTCCCCTAAAGGGTCGTTCGAGACCAGGACGTTGATAGGTCAGGTGTGGAAGCGTAGTAATACGTTAAGCTAACTGATACTAATTGCCCGTGAGGCTTGTCCCTATAACCTTAGCAGGTTATATGATGAGCTTTTATTGTTTGCCAGATAATGTGCATTCATACCCAACCGGGTTCACTTACCCTCGTGAACCCGGTATAAAAAACTACTTCTTCTAGATTGCGTTAGTTGTTGCTCCAACTGGAGAACAACTAACGGTTACAAGTTATGCCTGATGACCATAGCGAGTTGGTACCACCCCTTCCCATCCCGAACAGGACCGTGAAACGACTTTGCGCCGATGATAGTGCTGCAACCAGTGTGAAAGTAGGTCATCGTCAGGCTTTTATTAAAAAACCCTCTGCATCTTAGCGTGCAGAGGGTTTTTGCTTTGCGCTAACACTTTGCACATCCTCTCTCTTCCGCTTCGCTCATCACCCCTCGCTGCCTCATACCCACCCTGCAAGAGCAATTTAATCGCTTCAATGCGTATGCGGCTTGAGAGCAGCCGGAATTTCCTTGCTGTTCAAGCCGCCAGCTTCCAGCCAACGTCGGGTTTCCGTCGCCGCGCGGTCTATCAATTGGCCACATTGGCTGTAGTCGTATGGAGAAACATCCAGCGGACACAGCGGCGCGACCACTGCAATCGCCGCGTGTGATGCCCAGCGCTCCAGGTCAGATACCAATTGACGCGCCACCAGCAGGTTGAGCGCACTCATCGCATGTTCAAGAGCTCCTTTTGGCTGACGCCGTTCGGCGCAGGTAAAGCCGGTGGTCAGCACGATGACGCGAGTGGCGCCCAGGCGAATCGCAGTGGAGATCGGGGTGTTGTTGGCAACGCCGCCGTCGATCAGCATGTTGCCGCCTAATGAGACCGGCGGGAAAACACCGGGAATCGCGGTGCTGGCAAGCACTGCATCGACTGCCGAACCAGAAGAGAGAACGACCTCGTTACCGGTCTTCATTTCCGTAGCGACGACATATACTGGCAGATCAGCGTCTTCCAGCGTGCGGCTGCCATAGTGCTCAGAAAGGAGCTCACGTAATTTTGCAGAACTGACCAAGTGGCTACCGCGGCTGCGAAATGCACTCAGGATCGACAGCGCTGACCAAGGCATGATCTGTTGTCGACGAATGCCTCGCCATAGGTATTCCAGGCGCATTGTGCCGGCGACATGTGGCTGGAATGCAAAGAAAACGCTGTTGATTGCTCCTGCCGAGGCGCCAACCAGAAAGTCAGGTTGTACACCAGAGGCAATCAGTTCGCGCAGCATACCGGCTTCAATTGCGCCAAGACTCCCACCACCGGCAAATACAAATGCGGTCTTTTCCATAGCGGCACCTGTGAACGGCCATATGCACAACTTGGCAACACTAGCAGCCTACTCTAGCGGACGGCGCGGCGCTAGTGGTCGGCAATCAATCGTCTGACTCGCGCATTCGGCTAGAATGGGAAACTCATTGAAATTGTTCCGTGGAAATGTGCATGACTGTATTGAGCCCGCCGTTAGTCACTCTGATCCCCGCAGTTGAAGGGGACTTCGAAGAACTGGTTGCATTGCGTATCGCCGCCATGCGCGAAAGCCTGGAGCGAGTGGGACGCTTTGATCCGATACGTGCCAGGGAGCGATTCCGCAGCGGTTTCGCGCCCGCATATACACGGCATGTGACCGTTGATGGCCAACGTATTGGCTTCGTGGTCGTCAAGCCGGCTCAGGATCAATTGCTGCTCGACCATCTCTATATCCGCCCGGATTACCAAGGAAAAGGTATAGGGGCGGCGGTACTCGCACAGGTGTTTATGGAGGCAGACGCGCTGTCGCTGCCAGTGCGGGTAGGGGCATTGAGGGACAGCGAAGCTAATCGCTTTTATCAGCGACATGGCTTTGCATTCGTGGCGGAAGAAGAGTGGGATATCTACTATGTCCGCGCAGCGCGTTGATCACGCACTGTCGCTTTGGCAGGCAACGGGATGCTCCTCCGATCTTTTATAAGTAATACGTCAGAAGTGGCAGCTCATCAGCAATACAACATCTGACAGTTAATTGAGATTGAAGCCGGCGCAGTCATCAGCGCGTAACAATGGGATGGCACGATGTAAACGTTTACATCAGAGATTGCTCCATCGTGCGTCCATCCATCAAACAGGTTGCCTTAGAAGCCGGCGTATCTATCGCCACGGTGTCGCGTTTGCTGAATAAGCCGGACTCGGTCAGCATCGATACCGCGAGCAAGGTGAATCGGGCGATCGAAGCGCTTGGTTTCAGACCGAATTTTACCGGGCGCAACTTGCGTGAGGGGCGTTCGCATACAGTTGGCGTAGTGGTGCCGACGTTATCCAACACCGTGTTCGCGCAATGCCTGCAGGGGGTCGAGATCGCTGCGCGCCAACTCGATTATTCGGTGATGTTTACTGCCACCGAATATCGTCAGCAGGACGAATTCGCGGCGGTTGAATTGCTGCTGGCGCATCGTGTTGATGGCGTCATCCTTACTGTCGCCGACGCCGACGCTAGCAGTACGCTCGATGTGCTTGATCGTGAGCGGATCCCCTACATATTGGTTTACAACCAGCCGCAACAGACGGCGCGGCCATCAGTATCGGTCGACAATCGGGCTGCCGCGTACGACGCGGTAATACACCTCATCAAGCTCGGGCATACGCGCATCCAGATGCTGGCTGGACAGTTCCATGCTTCCGACCGCGCGCTACAACGCTTCCACGGCTATCAGCAGGCCATGCATGAGCATGGATTGCAGGCGCTGACACCGATTGAAGTTCCCCGTCATACCTCCGCCGCACTTTCCGTCGCTTACCTGCAAACCTTCCGCGATCCATTGCAACGCCCAAGCGCGCTGTTTTGTTCCAACGATTTACTTGCGCTCAGCGCGATGCGCGATTTGCGTGCCCTCGGCTTGCGCGTGCCTGACGACGTGTCGGTGATGGGCTTCGACGGCATCCCGCTGGGTGATTTGATGGATCCAATGCTGAGCAGTGTTGCGCAACCATCAGAGCAAATCGGCGAGCAGGCATTGCGCGCATTGGTGCGCGTGATTGAAGAACCGCAGGACGGCCGGGCGCCGGCCACTTCGCAAATATTGCCGCACACCGTCCGCCTGGGCGGATCGGTTAGAACTTTTCATTCTCGCAGTTAAATTCAAGAAAGGAACAAGCATGCGCTTAGCACGTGTTTTCCATGCGATGGTCGCCACCGTCGCCCTAGCAGCCTCGCTCCATGCCGGCGCCCAGAATGCGATTTGCTATAACTGTCCGCCAGAATGGGCTGACTGGGCGACGCAGATCAAAGCTATCAAGGCAAAGACCGGCATCACTGTGCCGCCCGACAATAAGAACAGCGGACAGTCGCTGTCGCAGATCATCGCTGAAAAAGCCAGCCCGGTAGCCGACTTTACCTATGTCGGCGTGACCTTCGGCATCGAGGCAAAGAAAAGTGACGTGATTACGCCATACAAGCCAGCTGGCTGGGATGAGATTCCCAATGACTTGAAAGACCCGGACGGCTATTGGTTCACAATCCATTCCGGCACCATGGGATTGATGGTGAATGTCGATGCGCTTAAGGGCAAGCCGGTGCCGCGTTCCTGGCAGGATCTGCTGAAACCGGAATACAAGGGACTGATCGGTTATCTCGATCCGGCAAGTGCATTTGTCGGTTATGTCGGTGCGGTGGCGATCAATCAGGCATTGGGCGGCACGTTGGATAACTTCACGCCAGGCATCAACTATTTCAAGGCATTGCAAAAGAATCAGCCGCTGGTACCGAAGCAGACTTCATATGCGCGCCTGCTATCGGGTGAAATCCCGATCCTGTTCGGTTACGACTTTGATGCCTATCGCGCCAAATACAAGGACAAGGCCAATGTCGCGTTCGTGATTCCTGCCGAAGGGACCGTGACAGTGCCATACGTGGTCAGCCTGGTAAAAAACGGTCCGAACCCCGCCAACGCCAAGAAGGTACTGGATTTCCTGCTATCCAACGA
This sequence comes from Collimonas arenae, assembly GCF_001584165.1. Lineage (NCBI taxonomy): Bacteria > Pseudomonadati > Pseudomonadota > Betaproteobacteria > Burkholderiales > Oxalobacteraceae > Collimonas > Collimonas arenae. The sequence continues at coordinate 3,924,196 of NZ_CP013233.1, read as the reverse complement.
AGGACAGGCGATCTGGGCCAATGCCTATCTACGGCCGGTGCGTGCATCCGCGATTTCCAAAGAAGCACAAGCGCATTTCTTGCCGGCTTCGGAATATGCCCGCGCCAAATCGGTTGATTACGGCAAGATGGCTGAAGTCCAGCGCAAATTCAGCGAACGCTATCAGGCTGAAGTGCGGTGAAGATGCGTGTATCAAAACGGCGAGCGCAGCCGGGCGCCAGATTTATCTGTTGTTTGCGGCGCCCGGCCTGACGCTGTTCCTGGCGTTCTGGCTGCTGCCAATGCTGCGCCTGGTCGAGGTGGGAGCAAGCGGGCCTAGCGGCGCCGCTGCCTATCTCGCAGTGCTGACCAATCATCACTATTTCATGAGCCTGCTATCGACGCTGTTGTTATCGGCAGCGGTCACTGTGGCGACGCTGCTGATTGCCTCGCTGGTGGGGTTGTTCCTGCAGCGTAATCGCTTTCCGGGCAAAGCGATTCTGTTGTCGATGCTGACTTTCCCGCTGGCGTTTCCCGGTGTTGTGGTTGGCTTCATGGTGATCATGTTGGCCGGACGCCAAGGCTTGATCGGCGTGGTCAGCAACTGGCTGTTTCGCGATGCGTGGGTGTTCGCGTATTCGCTTGGTGGCCTGTTTCTCGGCTATCTCTATTTTTCAATTCCACGCGTGATCCTGACCGTGATGGCGGCGGCAGAAAAGCTCGATCCGGCGCTGGAGGAAGCGGCACGATCACTCGGCGCCAATCCTCTGCGCATTTTTACCGATGTGGTGATGCCGGCCTTGTCGCCCGCCTTGATTTCGTCAGGCGCGATTTGCTTTGCGACTAGCGTCGGTGCGTTTGGCACCGCCTTCACGCTGGCGACCAATATTGATGTATTACCGATGGCGATCTATAACGAATTTACCAGCTACGCCAACTTCTCGATGGCGGCGGCACTGTCGATTGTACTGGGCGCGGTGACCTGGCTGGTGCTGGCCGTGGCGCGCTCATGGTCGGGTAGTGCAGCAGGAGCCGCAGCATGAAGCACTCTTTCCGTTTTTATGTACAATTGGCGTTCACCCTGTTGGTGTGTGCGTTCCTGATCGTGCCGATTGTGTTGTCGATGCTGGCCGGAATTACCGATAATTTTTTCGTCGGCCTGTCGAGCGGATTCACGCTGCGCTGGGTAGGGCAGGTCTGGGATACGTATCAGCTGACTATCTGGCGTTCGATTGCAATTGCGCTGGCTTGCCTGGTCGTCACCACGATTGCCGGCGTGCCGTTGGCATACATGCTGGCACGCTATCAGGGCGGCAATAGCCGCCTGGCGCGTGCGATTGAGGAACTGCTGATGATGCCGGTGGCGGTGCCAGGACTGGCCACGGCGCTGGCCTTGATCATGGCTTACGGCCAGTATCGGGAATTCCGCAGCAGCGCGTTGTTCATCCTGGTTGGGCATGTGTTGTTTACCCTGCCGTTCATGGTACGGCCGGTGCTGGCGGTGATGCAGTCGTCGCAATTATCGGTGCTGGAGGAAGCGGCTGCCAGCCTTGGTGCAGGACTGGGACAGCGCTTTTTCGGCGTGGTGATTCCCAACGTATTCTCGGGCATCCTGGCCGGTGCGCTGATGGTGGTGACCTTGTCGATTGGCGAATTCAATATCACCTGGATGCTGCATACGCCGCTGACAATGACCTTGCCGGTCGGCCTCGCCGACAGCTATGCGTCGATGCGGCTCGAAGTCGGCTCCGCTTACACGTTGATTTTTTTCCTGATGATCATTCCTTTGCTGATCGCCATGCAATGGGTGACGCACACTACACAATCAAGAGTCCGTTTATGAAGAATGCCGTTTCCATTCAATTAGTCCAATGCGGCAAGACCTTTCCCAACGGTGCGCAGGCACTGCAGCCGTTGGATCTGGAAATCCAGCCAGGCGAAACCGTCGTGCTGCTGGGACCGTCCGGCTGCGGCAAGACCACCACTTTGCGCATGATTGCAGGACTGGAATTTCCCGATGCCGGCGGCCGCGTTCTGTTTGGTGGCGAGGATGTGACGGCCTTGCCGATCGAGCGCCGCGGCGTTGGCATGGTGTTCCAGAATTACGCGTTGTTTCCGAACATGACGGTGGGAGAAAACATCGCCTATGGCTTGAAGATCCGCAAAATTCCAGCTGCGGAGCGTCTCGCCAAAATCGAGACGTTGCTGGAGATGGTGCACTTGCAAGGACTGGGTCAGCGCCGCATCGATCAACTGTCCGGCGGACAGAAGCAACGGGTTGCGCTGGCGCGAGCACTGGCTGTCGAACCGCGGGTATTGCTGCTGGACGAGCCGTTGACGGCGCTGGACGCCAAGTTGCGTGAAACCCTGCGCGCCGATCTGAACCAGTTGCTGCGCAAGCTTGGCATCACCGCGATCTATGTGACGCATGACCAGAGCGAGGCCATGGCGCTGGGCGACAGAGTGGTGGTGATGGAACGCGGCAAGATCGCGCAGATCGGTAGTCCGCGAGATATCTATTACCGGCCTGCCACTCATTTTGTCGCCGATTTCATCGGTACGATGAACCGGGTGACCGGCACTGCGCAAGATGGTCAACTGCGATTTTCCGGTGGTGCGCTGCCGTTCAGCGGAGCTTCAGCAGAGAGTACGGCGACGCTGATGTTTCGGCCGGAAGACGTCGAGGTCGTCACAGATAGCATGGACGCAGCGGACATGCAGGGTGCTGTGTTGTCGACCTTTTTCCTGGGCGACAGGACACGTCTGGTAATCGATGTCGGGGCCGAACAGCCCGTCATCGTCGAGACCGGCAAACGTGTATCCTGGCAGATTGGAGAGCGGATTGCATTGCGCGTGCCACAACATGCGCTGCTGCATTTTGGTGAAGGAGTGCCGGCATGATTCTTTGCCAGATTTCCGATTTGCACATCAAGGCGCATGGCAAGAAGTCGTACCGCATCGTCGACACGGCAGAAAGCCTGCGGCGTTGCGTGGCCCAGGTCAACCAGTTGCGACAGCGGCCGGATGCGGTGGTGCTGACCGGCGACCTGGTCGATTTCGGTTTGCCGGAAGAGTACGCATTCCTGCGCCAATTGCTGCAACCGCTGTCGATGCCTTTTTATCTTTTGCCGGGCAATCACGATGAACGCGAGGCATTGCGCGCAGCGTTTCCCGATCATGCATATCTGCAGCAGGGCGGTGAACGAATCGAATACGTGATCGACGATCACCCGTTGCGCATCGTTGCGCTGGATAGCGTCATTCCACGGGCCAGCAACGGCGCTCTGGCGCCTGCCAGCCTAGTGTGGCTGGATCGGGTATTGCAGATGCAGCCGGACCGGCCGACCGTGATCGTGATGCACCACCCACCGTTCCATACCGGCATCGGTCACATGGACAAGATTGGTCTGGAAAATCCGCAGGCTCTGGCGGATGTGGTGCGCCGCCATCCACAAGTGGAGCGGATTCTGTGCGGCCACTTGCATCGCTCCATTCAGGTACGGTTCGGCGGCACCATCGCATCGACTTGCCCCGGTGTAGCGCATCAAGTGATGCTCGATCTCAGTCCGCAGGCGGCGTCGCAATTCGTGATGGAACCGCCGGCGTTCCAGTTGCATCTATGGGACGCAGAGTCGGGATTGATCAGTCACACCGCGTATGTCGGCGAGTTTGATGGACCTTATCCGTTTTACGATGGCGACGATCTTATCGATTGAACAGGGGGATTAGCGCAGCGTCAGTTTCAGCGCTGGCGCTTCGCCGTAATCAGCATAGCGGTCATTGATATCGTCGATGCAAAATTCCAGCGTCTCGACAATCTCAGGCGCGTTCTGGCGCAATTTTTCGCTGTGCTGCACTTCAATATCGAGCACCTCGTTTTCCCGCAGCCGGAATTTGCTCATGCCGTCTTCGTCGCGCAGATAACTGAGGCAATCGATCCAGGCGTTCATGTTGCGGCCGTAAAATTCGGGGAAACCGAATACTTCTGCGGATACGGTGTGAAAACTTTCCCAGTCGGTGATGAGTTCACCATTCAGACGTGCGGTTGGCATAATATTTTTCCCTGCTAAATTGCGTATTGATTGCTGAACTTATCACATCTGCGGCAGGCGCTTGCGAGATTCGCGTCACGCCAGCAACAGCTTCAGTGTCAGCCCCGCCAGTGCGCAGCCCGCGATCACATGAATCACATTGCGTTTGTAGCGGAACAGCGCAATCGCGGCGACTAATGCGATCAACGCAGATATCCAGTCGAAGTGAGCGCCGAGACCCTGCGGCCAAAGTACGTGATAGCCGAAGAACACCGCCAGGTTCAATATTACGCCGACTACGGCGGCGGTAATCGCCGTGAGTGGAGCGGTAAATTTCAAGTCGTTGTGGGTGGTTTCAATCAGCGGCCCGCCAGCCAGGATGAACAGGAAAGACGGCAGGAAGGTGAACCAGGTTACCAAGGTTGCCGCCACTGCACCGGCCAGGAAAAGGCTGTACGGCCCGAACAAGGCTTTTGCATAAGCGCCGACGAAACCGACAAACGCCACCACCATGATCAGCGGTCCTGGCGTGGTTTCGCCGAGCGCCAGGCCATCGATCATTTGCGTCGGCGTCAGCCAGTTGTAGTGTTCGACCGCGCCTTGATAGACATAAGGCAGCACGGCATATGCGCCGCCAAAGGTCAGCAAGGCGGCCTTGGTGAAAAACCAGCCCATCTGCGTCAGCGCGCCGTGCCAGCCATAAAGAGCGGCCAGCATGCCCATCGGAACCGCCCATAGCAAGCTTCCGACCACTGCGATACGGATCAATCCGGGCCAGCGAAATCGGGCATGCTCGGGTGTCGGCGTGTCATCGTCGATCAGTGCTGGACCAAATGATTTCTCGGAATTGCCGTGAGTTCCGCCGATCTTGAAACGATCCGGTGCGATACGGCCGCCGACGTAGCCTATCAACGCAGCTACGGCGACGATGGCGGGAAACGGCACATCAAGCGTAAAAATGGCGACGAACGAGGCTGCGGCAATTGCCCACAATGCGCTGTTCTTGAGCGCCCTTGAGCCTATCCTGTGGGCGGCTTGTAGCACGATGGCCGTGACCGCCGGTTTAATACCGTAAAACAGGCCAGCAACTAGCGGCAAGTTACCGAAAGCAATATACAGCCAGGAAAGTCCAATGAGGATCAGCAGCGAAGGCAGCACGAATAGCGCACCGGCGACGATGCCGCCCCAGGTGCGATGCATCAACCAGCCGATGTAGGTGGCGAGTTGTTGTGCCTCGGGGCCGGGTAGCACCATGCAGTAATTCAACGCGTGCAGGAAGCGCCGTTCTGAAATCCAGCGGCGGTTCTCGACCAGTTCCTGATGCATGATGGCGATTTGGCCCGCTGGTCCGCCGAAACTGATGAATCCCAGTTTGAGCCAGAAGTTGAAGGCTTCCCGAAAACTCACCGATGGCGGAGGCAAGCTGGCGGGTGCGACGGGGATTGCTTCGTACGTATTCATTGAGTCTTGTCGCCTCGAAAACATGATTTGAGTTAGTCGCGTAATACTTGTCGGCACATGATACCCATATCGACGATGCTTTGGCCATCATAGGCAATCAGGTCGCCAAATGAAAAGAGGCCCTGCTGCAGGGCCTCTTGTTATTGCTGTCGGATCACGCCGTTTGGCGGATTATTCGACGTGCAGCAGCACACTGTCCGGAAGTGGTGCCTTGAACCAACGCTGGGCATTGATGTTGAGCACGCCGTTCTGTTTGATGTGGGTCAACATGGTGTTGACCTTGGCCAGCAGCGCCGGCTCGTTTTTGTTGACGCCGATAAAGCAAGGCGAATCCTTCAGCACGATCTTCAACTGCGTCACTTCCACCTGCTTTTCGGTAAAGGCGGCAATCAGCACGTTACCCGCGGCCAGTAGTTTCGATTCGCCGGACAGATAGGATTTGACGACATCCTGGCTGGTGTCGAAATGCTTGATGATCGTGGTCGGCGGGGCAACCTTGGTCAGCTCGGTTTCTTCAATCGAACCCTTGAGTACGGCTATCGTTTTACCGGCCAATCCCGCAGCGCTTTTGACGTCCAGGTTAGGGGCGCCGAAGATGCCAAGATAGAAGGGGGCGTAGGCTTGCGAGAAATCGATCTGTTTCAGGCGTTCGGGATTTTTACCGAGACTGGATATCACCAGGTCGACATGATGGTTCAACAACTGCGGAATGCGTTCGGAACTGGCCAGCGGCACCATGTCAAGCTTGACGCCAAGTTCCAGCGAGACCATCTTGGCGATCGAGATATCGAAGCCTTCCAGTGTCTTGTATGGATTTTCCGAACCGAACGGCGGGGTATCCTTGGGCACTGCAACTCGGACCGCGCGTCGGCTCTGGATATCATCGAGCGAATCGGCGCGGCTTTCTGCCGCCGGCAATAGCGTGCCCGCGAGGGCAATGGAATAGACAAGAACGCATGCAAATATACCGGTGTAACGCTTCACAAGAAGACTCCCAGAATTGATCGAACGACCGCATTTTCATCTTTACAATGACTTGAGACGCCGCTGCAACACTTGCTACGGGCAGGATTCTATGTCTGTGTGGAAAGTTTGTATACGGAATAGTTGATGATTGTTTCGGACTGTCTCTTTACCGCAAATGCATGCGGAAGTCATTGGCAAACCGCATGAAAACAAGCAGTAAATCGTGACCGTGATTGCGCAGTTGTCGCCGGGAGCGGATACAACTGCGCTGACATCGGTGCCATGCTCACGTGCAAGTGTGTTAAGCAGCGTTAATGCTCGCCACTTGCTCCAATTCTTGCATCGCGTCGTCCGGCAACACCAACTGGCCTGCCGCCAGATTCTCGTGCAGGTGTGCGACAGACGAGGTACCCGGGATCAGAAGGATGTTGGGCGCACGGCGAAGCAGCCAGGCGAGCGCGACTTGCATCGGGGTAACGCCAAGGCGCGCAGCCACATCCGACAAGGTAAATGACTGCAGCGGAGTAAAACCGCCGAGCGGGAAAAAAGGTACGTAGGCGATGTCGTCTCGGGCAAGCTCTTCGATCAGGGCGTCGTCTTCCCGATGCGCCAGGTTGTAATGGTTTTGCACGCAAACGATCTCGCAGATACGGCGTCCTTGCGCGATCTGCCTCGGCGTGACGTTACTCAGCCCGATGTGGCGCACCAGCCCCTGACGCTGCAGTTCGGCCAGAACCGTGAGCGGCTCTTCGATTGAGCCTTCGACAGGTCCGTGGATGCCGAGCATGCTGCGAAGGTTAACCACATCGAGCACATCCAGGCCAAGATTGCGCAGGTTGTCATGGACTGCCTGGATCAGTTCTTCGCGCGACATTGCCGGAATCCAGGAACCATCGTCGCCACGCCTGGCGCTGATCTTGGTGACGATGAGGAGATCGTCTCGATAGGGATGCAACGCCTCGCGGATCAGTTGGTTGGTGATGTGAGGGCCGTAGAAATCGCTGGTGTCGATGTGATCCACGCCGCGTGCGACGGCTTCGCGCAATACGGCCAATGCCGTATCACGATCCTTGGGAGGGCCGAATACGCCAGGCCCTGCAAGCTGCATGGCGCCATAGCCGAGTCGGCTTACGGTATGACTGCCCAGTGCGAAGCTGCCGGATTGTTCGATATGAGACATGATTCAGTTCCTGTAAATGAAAGATGATTCATAGTAGGCGTTTTCCACTTACACGATAATTGGCTACAATCAATACGGGTTGTGCTGATTTTCGAACAGTTGAGGGGCGAACAAATGAAGGTTGATCTGGGGGATCTCAACGCCTTTGTCGTGGTGGCGCGTGCCAAAGGCTTTCGTGACGGCGCGCGCGCAAGCGGAGGCAGTGCATCCGCGCTCAGCGAGGCGGTGCGGCGCCTAGAGGCGCAGCTTGGTGTGAGGCTGTTCAATCGCACCACGCGCAGCGTCGTGCCGACCGAAGCCGGCGAGGGTTTGCTGGCGCGGCTCAGCCCGGCGTTGAGCGAGATGGAGGCAGCACTGGACGTGGTGAACGGTTTTCGCGACAGGCCAGCCGGCACCTTGCGTCTGAATGTGCCGGTCAGTGCCGCGCGGCTGGTGTTGGGCAGCATCGTACCGCCGTTTCTCGCCGCCTATCCCGACATTCAGCTAGATATCATCGCCGAAGACAGTTTCGTTGACGTCATCGCGGCCGGATGCGACGCCGGCATTCGCTACGATGAAAGGCTGGAGCAAGACATGATCGCGGTGCCGATCGGACCGCGTGTCCAGCGTTTTGCCACCGCCGCGTCCAGCGCTTACCTTGATCGGCGTGGCCGACCGAAACACCCTCGCGAACTGCTCGACCATGCTTGTCTGCGCGGCCGCTTTTCCAGCGGATCAATGCCGGCGTGGGAGTTTGAGCGGAAGGGAGAGGTATTGCGCGTTGATCCGACCGGGCCGCTGATCGTACAGGCTGGCGGCGGCGCGGATCTCGCCGTTGAAGCGGCGATCGGCGGCAGCGGTATTGTTTATCTCTTCGAGGACTGGCTGCGTCCCCATCTTGATAGCGGCGCACTTGAACCTGTACTCGAATCGTGGTGGCCGCGCTTTTCGGGGCCGTTTCTTTACTATCCCGGACGACGCCTCGTGCCAGCTCCGTTGCGCGCGTTCATCGATTTTATCAAGGCGTCCGCCGACCAATAAAAGAGTTGCCCTTGATTGCGTGGAATGGCAACGGATCGTGCAACCCGAGGCAGATACGTGGCGGTCGAATGAGTCAAACTCAAATGACTTTTTGATTGACGCGCTTGCTTAATGCTTCCGCGCTTTCTTTGCGTTCGCTGTAGCGATCTACAAGGAAAGAAGAAACGTCGCGTGTAAGCAGGGTGAATTTGAACAGCTCCTCCATCACGTCAACGACGCGCTCGTAGTAGGAAGACGGTTTCATGCGGCCCGCATCATCAAATTCCAGAAAAGCCTTTGCAACCGACGACTGGTTGGGGATGGTGATCATCCGCATCCAACGGCCGAGAATACGCATTTGATTGACCGCGTTGAATGATTGCGATCCGCCGGATACCTCCATCACTGCCAGTGTTTTGCCTTGCGTCGGCCGTACCGCACCGAGGGATAGCGGAATCCAGTCGATCTGCGCCTTCATGATGCCGGTCATGGCACCATGCCGCTCGGGCGAGGTCCAGACCATGCCTTCGGCCCATTGCGCCAGGTCTCTCAACTCCAGGACTTTGGGATGGTGTTCCGGTTCTCCATCGGGCAGCGGCAAGCCGTGCGGATCAAATATTCTGACCTCCCCGCCCATTTCTTTCAACAGACGCGCCGCTTCCATCGTCAGCAGGCGACTATAAGATTTTTCACGCAGGGAGCCATACAGCAGCAGGAAGCGGGGCGCGTGCGTTGAGCGTGCGACGTTGGCAAAATCTGCCGCAGACGGTGTGTGAAATAGGTCGGCGTCGATATTTGGTAGATCAGGCAAATTATTTGACACGCTGTCCCTCCGTGTTGATCACCACCTCGCCATCTTCCTTGGCAAACGCAGCCTTTTGCGGCAATGACAGGATATCCAGCACCAGCTCGGATGGCCGGCACAGGCGCGTACCTTCTGGCGTGACGACAAAGGGCCGGTTGATCAGGATCGGATGGGCCAGCATGGCTTCCAGCAATTGCCTATCCGTCAGGCCCGGTGCATCCAGCCCAAGTTCTGCGTAGGGTGTTCCTTTTTGCCGAATGGCTTCTCGTGCTGTCAAGCCGCTGTCGGCGATCAGTTTGGCGAGCGTTGCCAATGACGGTGGGTGCTTCAAGTATTCGATCACTTCCGGCTCGACACCGGTATTGCGTATCAAGGCCAGTGTATTGCGAGACGTGCCGCATTCGGGGTTGTGATAAATCGTAATGTTCATGGTTCGACTTTCGTTAAAGCGGCGGCTAACCTGCCGGTCATGTATCAACGTCCTTCGTACCAACCCTGGGTGCGATTCACGATACCCACAATGAGCAGCATGACCGGGACTTCGATCAATACCCCGACGACGGTAGCCAACGCGGCACCGGATTTGAATCCAAACAAGCTGATCGCTGCAGCTACCGCCAGCTCGAAGAAGTTAGAGGCGCCGATCAGTGCTGAAGGGCAAGCGACGGCGTGCTTTTCTCCGACAATCTTGTTGAGCCAGTAAGCCAGCGCGGAATTGAAGAAGACTTGTATCAGGATCGGGATCGCCAGTAACGCGATGACCAGCGGCTGTTCGATGATTGCATTGCCCTGGAATGCAAACAGTAGTATCAGAGTCAGCAACAGCGCCGCAATCGACCAGGGCTGGATGCGCGCCATTAGCGTATCGAAACTGGCCTGGCCGTGGCGTAGCAGGGATCTGCGCCAGAACTGAGCGATGAGCACCGGCGCCACAATATACAGCATCACCGATGTCAGCAGCGTCGCCCACGGCACGGTAATGCTGGATACGCCAAGCAAGAGAGCTACCAGTGGTGCAAATGCAAACACCATGATCAGATCATTCATCGCAACTTGCGACAGCGTGAAGTAGGGATCACCGCCCGTTAGCCGGCTCCACACAAACACCATTGCCGTGCACGGCGCGGCGGCCAGCAGGATCAGGCCAGCCACGTAGGAATCGAGCTGATCAGCCGGCAGATAGGGCGCAAACCAATGACGAATGAATACCCAGGCAAGCAATGCCATTGAAAAAGGTTTGACCGCCCAGTTGATGAACAAGGTAACGCCGATGCCGCGCACATGTCCCTTGACCTGGTTCCAGGCGGAGAAATCGATCTTGAGCAGCATAGGAATGATCATCACCCAGATCAGTCCGCCGACCGGCAGATTGACCTTGGCGATTTCCAGCGAGCCTATCGCTTGCACCTCGACAGGAAAGAGCTGCCCAAGCAAAACCCCGATGACGATGCAAAGCGCCACCCAAACGGTCAGATACCGTTCAAACAGATTCATGGAGCCGCTTGTTGCATGTCTATCGGCATTTGACGGGTCGTCTGCACGGCCAGCCGCATGCGCACGCTTCATGACGCCGAATCTTCCGATGTTGAGCAAGCAGGAAGGCAGACGGGTGTGCAGGGATTGCCGCCGCAGCAGTTCTCGGTCAGAAAGCCGAGCAGGCCGTTCATGGTGACAAAGTTTGCCGAGTAAATGACGAATCGCCCTTCATTGCGAAACGTCACCATGTCGGCGTGCGTCAGCTCCTTCATGTGAAACGATAACGACGATGGAGATATCCCGACGGCTTCGCTGACCTTGCCAGCGGACAAGCCGGCAGGCCCGGCTTGCACTAGGGCGCGAAAGATCGCCAGGCGCGAGTCCTGGGCAAGTGCCGCAAGGGCGGCTACGGCTGAATTTGTTTTCATATTTCAATAATAGTTGAAATATTGAATAAATCAAGAATTTTCTTGTATGTGGCTAAAGGCCGTCGATCAATGTGTTGGCGGTGGCGGAATCTCCGGGGTTTTCGCTGGTAGGCGAAAACCGCTCAGATAGCGGCAAGCATGCTTGCCGAAACCCTGTCTTCGCCCCGCGTCCGTGCCGGACGCGGATTCGATTCTCCGAGGCATCGATACCAATAAAAAAGGCCACCCTTCGGGTGACCTTTTTGTATTGGTGGTGGAGGCGGCGGGAATCGAACCCGCGTCCGCAAGTCCTCTACAGACAGTTCTACATACTTAGTGCTGTCATTTGATTTAACCCAGCCGACGCGGACGCACACGCTTCGTTCAGGCGAGTCACCTAAATTTAACTGTTAGCCAGGTAACCCGACTAAAAGCGATTCCCTGTAAATGACTCTACTGCTGTTTTACCAGCCCACCCCAGGGACGAGATGGTGTAGAGCTAACCGGTTATTAAGCGGCTAGTGCGTACGAGTTATCGTTTGCAGTTAGATCTATTCCGATTGTATTTACGAGGTAGTCGGTCCTCGGTATGCCCTGCGCTGCTTTGTAACCCACGTCGAAACCAGGTCGCCCCCAAGCAGATTGCTATTGTAACGCACTTGGGGCCTGCCTGTCAGGACGTTGCCGGTATTGAAAGACCGGCGGCTTGCGCTTATTTCAGTGCGAAATCGACGCGATTCGGCTGTCCTTTATCCTTGATGCCGTCGGCGGTCAGTTTCGGCGCGATCAGGAAAATCCGTTCCAGCGGGATCTGGCCTTTGGTTTCGAGATAGGAGCGGACGGCTTCGGCGCGGCGGGTTGCCAAGGCGCTTAAGGCGTCCTGGGTCACCTGAGTATTGGCGACGATCAATTTTTCCATTTCCGGCGTTGGCAGGGACTTGGCGAAGCCGATGGCGTTGCGAGGCTTGTCGAATTTTTCGGAACCGTACACTTTACCCATGTATTTTTCCTTGTCGGCGTCGGTCAGGGCGACGTCGTCAGATTGCGCATCGTCGCTTTGATTGACCGAGTCCTTGAGTTTCAACGCTTTCAGCTTGCGGTTCAGGATTTGCTGGCGTACGCCATCGGTGTCTGTGACCGGGTCGACACGGCCGATCAGATCCAGCTTCAATGCGGGGCGGTCTTTCAATGCTTTGGCGATCGTATCGAGCTTGCCTTGTGTTGCGGCAGTCAGCGTTGCCGAACCGGGCGCAAATTCAGCGTAGCCGAGTTCATCACCGCCGCTGCCGCCGAAGGCGGAACTGATCAGCGCGAACGGGGATGTGACAGCCTTGACGATCAGGTTGACGAAGATACGGACAATGATGCCGCCGATCGAAAATTGCGGGTCCGACAAGGTGCCGGAAATCGGCAGGTTGATGTTGATCTGGCCGTTGCGGTCTTTCAGCAGCGCCACTGCCAGCAGCACCGGCAGCTTGGTGGCGGTTGGACTGTCGATCTTGTCGCCGAAGGTGAGCTGGTCGATGCGCACATTGTTTTCTGCGACCAGCTTGTCGTTCTCAATGTGATAGCTGACGTCCATCGACAGCTTACCTTTCTCGATTGCATAGCCGGCATATTTGGCCGCATAGGGGGTCAGGCGCGGCAGCTCAACGCCGTTGGCGCTGGCCTTGATGTCGAGGAACATCGGCTTGAACAACGGATTGAGAGAGCCGGAAATCGCGACCGGCGCATCGTTGTCGATCTTGCCGTTGAGGTCGATCGGCGCCGGCGCCGGCTTGTCGGATGCGATCGCGCCGACCGTACCGTTCATGCCGGTCATGTTGGCGGTATAGTTCGGCTTGACGAAGTTGTCGGTGTAGTTGATGTTGCCGCCCTTGATCACCACCTGGCCAATCTTGATTACCGGCGCATTTTCCTTTGGCGGGGCAACAGCGATGGGGGCTACCGTAACCGTGCCCTCGGTAGTTGGCTTGGTGACTTTTTGCGTGCCCTGGCCCATGCCTTCACCTGCCTCGGCGGAAGTCAGGGACGGCGTCGGTGCACCGGGTGGGGCATCCTTCGAGACGACAATATCCTGCAGGTTGAGTTTGGCCTTGTCGGACAGGATGATCCGTGCATAGAAATCGTTCAGCGCGATTTTTGCCAGCGTCACATGTTGCCGAGGGCCGCCGATGCTGGCGTTGATGCCACTGACATCAAGCAGTTTCCATTTGAGGAAATCTGCAGAATTTTCCTTGTCCAACACCCGGAAATTCGCCAGGCGCAGCATGCCGTCATAAGTGGTGGCCAGCTCCTGGCGGCCGCTAGGCGGCACCAGCGTCAGTTTGCCTTTGGTGCTGGCCAGGCCGGAAGTCAGCGTCACGTTCAGGTAGTCGGTGAAGTAGGGTTGCAGCGCCGGCACCGGCAGGTTCTGCGCATCGATGGCGAGGTCGAGCGATTTCATTTGTGCAGCGATGTTGCCGTCGACCGATAGCTTTCCGCTTTTGTTGATCTGGCTGCGCAGGCTGATCTTGATCGGCTTGTCGAGCTTGCTGGAGACATTGTCTGCCGTCAGGTTCAAGCCGTCGGCACGCAGCTTGACCGCCGGCTTCACGGAATCGTCGAGATAGGCGATGGCGCTGTCGGTGATCGCGAACTGATTGATGTTGGCTACCCAATCCGGTCCGGCTTTCTTGGCCGGTGCAGCCGCCACAGCCGCTTTTGGCGCAGCGCCGGTAGCGACGAATTGCTGGACGTTGAGCCTGCCCTGGGCATCGCGCCGGACATCGCCCTGGATGCCGGCCACGCGTAACGCATTGGCGTTGAAGGTGTGGGCTTCAGTATCGACGCTGCCGTTTTCCAGGCTGATTTTCTTGACGCCGATGCTGCCGCCGGCATTCGATTTGGCGGCGACCTTGAGGTCGTTGACGTCAATCCCGAGCTGATGCAGCTGGATCCGGCCGTCGCTGATGGCGAGCAGGGTTTCGAGCGATAGCTTGCCGGACAGCACAGCCGCCAGCGAGCGGTTGATATAAGGTTGGTACTGCGCAAGCGACAAGGCATCGATGCTGGCCTTGCCGGCGACTGCGCCCTTGGCTGGAGTGATCTGGCCGATGAACTGGATGTGCTGGTCGCCGTCGCTGCCGGTTGAGAGTTTGATGGTCGCCGGTTTGGCATTGGCAGCCATCGACAGTTGGCTGGCATCCAGCGCGACGTTCTTGACTTGCAGGTTCAGTGCCGGCGTTGCATTGGCGGCGTCGAGCCAGTTGACCGTGCCGTTGTGGATGCTCAGCTTGGCCAGCGTCATGGCCGGCGCGGGGCCTGTGCTTGCCGGCTTTTTCGGCGCGTCCTTGACGATATCCTGTTTGGCTGCAGGCGTGCTCAAGGCAGCCCAGTTGAGGCTGCCGTCGGCATTCAGGTTGCCCCAGACTTCCGGTTGCTGGATGTCGATCTGATCCAGCGCGGCGCTGCCGTCGAGGACGTTGAGCTGATGTATCTGCGTATTGATCGCCTGCGCTTTCAGCAGCGGCGCAGCATTCTTGTCGGCCAGCGCAACGTCGGCCAGGTTGATCGCACCCGACAGGACGATTTCGGGTTTGTCCTTGTTGCGGACAAAATTCAGGTCGAGTTTGGTGGAGAGCTTTGTACTCTCGATTTTCAACGGCAACGCCACTGGTGAAAACGCTACGAAACTGGCGACATCGAGTTTGTCGATATCGATCGCGAGCGCGGTTTCCTGGCTGCCGGCGAACGGCTTGCTGCGACCCTTCAGATCGAACGGCGTGCCGTTGATCTTGGCAGACAGATGTGGCTGGACAAAGGTGTCGACCTTGCTCGGGAAGTTCGACACATAAGGCAGGCCGATATTCAGTGCCTCGATATTGACCAGCTTGTTGGTGACCTTGTCATCGAACTTGATCGTGCCGTTTTCGAGCTGGATATTGGAGATCGAAAACATGGCCGGCTTGTCGCTCTTCGGCATCGCCAGGATGCGGTCGATGACATCGGAAAAATTGTAGCGCCCGATGCCTTCGGCACTGGTGCGCACGATATGCAGGTTCGGGCTGACCAACTGGACTTCATTCAATACCGGCGCCAGGCGAAACAACGAGGCCGACGAAGCGTTGACCAGCAGCGTCTTGGCAGAAAATGCCGGCGTGGTCTTGTCGGGTTCGTACAGCGTGACATCGGACGCCGTCAGGGTGATCGTGAACGGATTAAAACCGATCTTGCCGATGCTGACCTTGCGGCCAATCTGCGCTTCGGCCTGTTGTTCGGCCACGTGTTTGACGAGAGGGGGGACTGCGAACCAGCTGATAACTGCCAGAACCAGTAGCACCGCTGCCGTGATACCTGCCCAGCGCATGGCACGAGGAAGCCACGAGGGACGAGGGATATTTGCCATTTTTATTCCTTATGGGCAATGATGTCCGCAATATACCGCCAGACAGCATTGCCAACTAATTTATCAGAGTCCGAGAAAACGTTGCACCAGCTCGTGGACGTCATGCTTTATTTACACAGTGTCATCGCCAGGCCGGGGCCGGTCCGTCAAATTTACGGTTGCAGCGCCGACAGCAACGCCAGCAGCTGAAGAGGTGTATCAATTAGTGCGTCGGCAGCCCAGGAGTCGGGTTCAGTTTCGCCGCAATAACCCCAGGCAGCGGCAATAGTCGCCATCCCCGCTGCTTGCCCGGCTTGTATGTCGCGCAGGTCGTCGCCGACGTACCAGCATTCATGTGGCGCGACATTGAGGCGCCGTGCCGCTTCCAGCAATGGTTCCGGATGCGGCTTGGAGTGGGCAGTGGTGTCGCCCGAGATGACGCAGTCGGCATCTCCGAGACCGATTTGGCGCACCAGCGGATCGGTGAAACGGGCCGCCTTGTTGGTGACTACACCCCAACCGAGATTGCGTTCACGCAGATCCTTGAGCAGCGCCGGGATACCCTCGAACAACGTGCTGTTGACAGCTAGCGCGGCGGCGTAATGATCGAGAAAGCCGTCCCGCAACTCATCAAAGCCCGGGTCACCCGGTTTGAGGCCGAAGGCGGCGCCGATCATGCCGCGTGCGCCGGCAGAAGTATGTGGGCGCAGCTGTTCATAGGGCGTGTCGTCGAGTCCGCGATCGTTGCGCACGCGGTTCATGGCGGCAGCCAGATCTGGAGCAGTATCGGCAAGCGTGCCGTCGAGGTCGAACAGGATTGCACGCGGCATCGGTAATGGCATGGTGGTTCCTCAGTGCGGAAAGCGACGGGCTGAAGGCGCAGCCGCTTTCGAATCAGACAAATAAGGGCCGCCGCACTCATGCATTATTGGAACTGGCTCGATGGAGCGCAGCGGTGGTAATTCTAGGCAGGTCTTGTGCACGCCATCAAATAGTTGACGCCGGTATCCTTGTTAAGCGAATAGATGCGGGTCAGCGGGTTGTAGCTCATGCCACGCAAGGTATCGACTGTCAGTCCGGCGTTGCGGGCAAACTGTGCCAGTTCGGCAGGCGTGATGAACTTGGCGTAGTCATGTGTGCCCTTTGGCAACATGCGCAACAGGTACTCGGCGCCGATGACTGCTTGCAGATAGGCTTTTGGATTGCGGTTCAGCGTGGAGAAAAATACCTGTCCGCCGGGTTTGACCAGGGTCGCGCAAGCGCGCACGATGGATGCCGGATCGGGCACGTGCTCCAGCATTTCCATGCAGGTGACGACATCGAATTGCCCCGCTTCGCGCTCTGCCAGATCTTCCGCCGCGATTTTTTCATAGCGGACTTCTATCCCCGATTCCAGGCTGTGCAGATCGGCAACTTTTAATGCCTTGTCAGACAAGTCGATGCCGGTGACTTTAGCGCCTTTCCGTGCCATCGATTCAGCCAGGATGCCGCCGCCGCAGCCAATGTCTACAACGTTCTTGCCAGTAAGCGCGGCGCGCGAATTGATCCACTCCAGACGTAGCGGATTGATTTCATGCAATGGACGAAATTCGGATTCAGGGTCCCACCAGTGGTGAGCCAGGTCGCTGAATTTCTTGAGTTCTGATGGGTCTGCGTTCATAGGATGAATCATAGCTGGAAAGTAAGGTTTTGCGGTTTCAAACCCTATTAAAAGATTATCAAAGCTGGTGATGCAACGACCGGCTTGCGGTGATGCTGTTCTCAGCGATAGCTATATCTGATCTCGTGCGGGCGAAAAAAAACCCCGCCGAGGCGGGGTTCTGATCGAGTTTGAATCGATTAGTTAGTACGTGTACCAACAACTTCGATTTCAACGCGACGGTTTTTAGCGCGGCCAGCTGCTGTCTTGTTGTCAGCGACTGGTTGCGATTTGCCTTTACCTTCGGTGTAAACACGGTTAGCTTCGACACCCTTGTGTACCAGGTATGCCTTAACAGCTTCAGCGCGACGAACCGACAGTTTTTGGTTGTAAGCAACGGAACCGATCGAGTCAGTGTGACCAACAGCGATGATGACTTCCAGGTTGATTGCGCCCAGTTTCGATGTCAGGTCGTCCAGCTTAGCTTTGCCTTCTGGCTTCAGGACAGCTTTGTCGAAGTCAAAGAATGCGTCAGCAGCGAAAGTCACCTTTTGCGATACTGGAGCTGGTGCTGGGACAACTGGAGCTGGTGCTGGTGCAACCGGTGCTGGTGCAGCTTGAGCGATTTCGCCGTCGCAACCTGGAACCGAGTCAGCTGGTGTCCAGTAGCCGGTGTGCCAGCACAGACCGTATGGGTCACGTGCGATTACGCCGTTGGAGCTTTGAACATAGGCGCTTTTTGGAGTAGGTGCCTGGATATCTTTGATTTCCTGCGCAGAGGCAGAGAGTGCGACGACTGCGGACGCAGCGAAGACGAGTTTTGCTAATTTATTCATGTTTCTCCTCTCGGTTGAGATATCCGCAGATTAACTGCGCAACTAATATACGACATCAAAAATTGGATAGTACCACGTGGTTCAGGCCGTTACGTGAGGGATTGACCACACGCAATGAACTTGACCACCATTCTGCCACAGGCCGCTATGACTAGCGAAGGATGCCAAATGATCCAGCACACGTTTTGCCCGCTTCGTTGTTTTCATACAACATAACATTATGAAAACATCCCCACGGGCAATATATTACATCGCCATAAGGAAAATATCGAAATTATTTTAATTGCCTTGCATTTTTATTACGACTCTGCGGTCCGGGCTAAGGCAATCGATCAGTCGTTTATGGCTAAGTTTTTTGCTGCAGCTGGAAACGGGGTCAGATTCGCCCGCGCCGACGACGTCAATCCGATTGCTGATGCCTTTGCTTTTCAAATACGCCGCGACACTGGTTGCGCGTTGTTTTGATAACTTTTGGTTATATTTCGCCGAGCCAATGCGATCTGTATAGCCAGTGACGATGATGGTGCCGCTGCCGCAGAAATTTGTCAGTTTGCCAATTATCTCTTGGTCAATGCGCTGTTTGGCGATCTTGGTCAGCGTTGCTTTGCCGAAGCTGAAGGTCTGGTCGCTCGATAATGTGACGTTGCATTGCGCAACGATTGCCGCAGGCACTTTTTCTGTATTGGCAACTAATGGGTTTTCTGCAAGAGCGGGTGCGATTGCTTTCATGACCGGCGGAGTCAGCGTACCGTCGCAGCCGGTCACCGCGTCATTTTGTTCCCAGTAACCGGAGCGCCAGCACAAGCCATCCTGGCTGCGCACGATCGGCCCGCGGCCGTCCTGCAGATAAGCACTTTTTTCTGTTGCCGCTTGAACATCGGTGGTTTGGGCGAAGCTTGAATTGGCCGCGAAGCCGAGGGCCGAACCTAGCAGAAGGCTCAGCGCAATGATATGACGCATAATTGTTTCCTGAGAGAAGTGGCAGGGCGGGCGCATGCAAGCGCTGCCGAATTGCCGGGCAAGGCGGCATTTAAACATATTTTTTTGGCAGATAGCGTTTCCGGTCGGAAGTATGGGCGTCCCTGCTTGCCTGAAATGCCAGAAGCGGCTTCCTCGCGTGCTAAAATCATGCGTCTAATTACTGTCGTTCTGGGCTTTAGTCGGCTTATATGTCGATATTTCAGCCCTGAATGCCAGTCTGGCTGATTCTGGAAGAGGCGTTCGCCGCGTTTCCGCGGTAGTGAACCTTGTTCTGCAACCAGCCATATATATCTGTGATCGATCAACCCAAGTAAAGACTCGCCGACTCGCTAATGGATCAATTCGCTAAAGAAACAATCCCGATTTCCCTCGAAGAAGAAATGCGCAAGAGCTATCTCGATTACGCGATGAGCGTGATCGTCGGCCGTGCGCTGCCGGATGTGCGCGACGGCCTCAAGCCGGTGCATCGCCGGGTCTTGTTCGCCATGCATGAAATGAACAACGTCTGGAACCGCCCGTTCGTCAAATGTGCGCGCGTGGTCGGTGAGACGATGGGTAAATACCACCCGCACGGCGACGCGTCGATCTACGACACGTTGGTGCGGATGGCGCAACCCTTCTCGCTGCGCTACATGCTGGTCGACGGTCAGGGCAACTTCGGCTCGATCGATGGCGACGGCGCTGCGGCGATGCGTTACACCGAGTGCCGCCTGGACAAGATCGCCGGCGAACTGCTGGCCGATCTGGACAAGGAAACCGTCGACTTCGTGCCTAACTATGATGGCAAGGAAAAGGAGCCGTCGGTGTTGCCGACGCGTATTCCGAACCTGCTGATCAACGGTTCGTCCGGTATCGCGGTTGGTATGGCGACCAACATCCCGCCGCATAACCTGACCGAAGTGATCGACGGCGCACTGCATGTACTGCGCAATCCCGACTGCGCGATCGACGAGTTGATCGAGATCATCCCGGCGCCGGATTTCCCGACTGCCGGCATCATCTACGGCGTTTCCGGCGTGCGCGACGGTTATCGCACCGGCCGCGGCCGTGTGGTGATGCGCGCCAAGACCCACTTCGAGGAATTCGGACGTGAAGGCCGCACCGCGATCATCATCGATGAGCTGCCGTATCAGGTAAACAAGAAGGCGTTGCTGGAACGTATCGCCGAGCTGGTGCGCGACAAGAAGCTGGAAGGCATTTCGGATCTGCGCGACGAGTCGGACAAGTCCGGCATGCGCGTGGTGATCGAACTCAAGCGCGGCGAAGTGGCCGAGGTGGTGCTGAACAATCTGTACAAGCAGACGCAACTGCAAGATACCTTTGGCATGAACATGGTGGCGTTGGTGGATGGTCAGCCGAAACTGCTGAACCTGAAGCAGATGCTGGAATGCTTCCTGTCGCACCGCCGCGAAGTGGTGACGCGCCGTACCGTATTCGAATTGCGCAAGGCGCGCGAGCGCGGCCACGTTCTGGAAGGCCTGGCAGTGGCGCTGGCCAATATCGACGATTTCATCGCACTGATCAAGGCGGCGCCAACGCCGCCGGTCGCGAAATCCGAGCTGATGGCGCGCGCCTGGGATTCGTCCATGGTGCGCGAAATGCTGGCCCGCACCGGCGAGGAAAACCTCGGCGGCGTCGAGGCCTTCCGCCCGGAAAACCTGCCGAAGCATTACGGCATCCAGGCTGACGGCTTGTACAAACTGTCCGATGATCAGGCGCAGGAAATCCTGCAGATGCGTTTGCAACGCCTGACCGGCCTGGAACAGGACAAGATCGTCAACGAGTACAAAGACGTGATGGAACAGATCGCCGACTTGCTGGATATTCTGGCCAAGCCGGAGCGCGTCACTGTCATCATCACCGATGAAATGACTGCCGCCAAGAACGAATACGGCATCGGCAACAAGGATGAGCGCCGTTCGCAGATCGAGCACAATCCTACCGATCTTGGCACCGAAGACTTGATCACGCCGCAAGACATGGTAGTGACCTTGTCGCACACCGGCTACATGAAAGCGCAACCGGTCTCGGAATACCGCGCGCAAAAACGCGGTGGCCGCGGCAAGCAGGCGATGGCGACCAAGGACGACGACTGGATCGACCAACTGTTCGTCGGCAATACCCACGATTACATATTGTGCTTCAGCAATCGCGGCCGTCTGTACTGGCTGAAGATCTGGGAAGTGCCACAAGGTTCACGCAACTCGCGCGGCAAGCCGATCGTCAACATGTTCCCGCTGCAGGATGGCGAGAAGATTACCGTCGTCCTGCCATTGTCGGGCGATAACCGCAGTTTCCCTGAAGACCGCTATGTGTTCATGTCGACCAGCCTCGGCACCGTCAAGAAGACGCCGCTGTCCGACTTCAGCAATCCACGCAAGGCAGGCATTATCGCGGTCGATCTGGATGAGGGCGATTTCCTGATCGGCGCGGCGCTGACCGATGGCCAGCACGATGTGATGCTGTTCTCCGATTCCGGCAAGGCGGTGCGCTTCGACGAAAACGATGTGCGCCCGATGGGGCGTACCGCGCGCGGTGTGCGCGGCATGAACCTCGAAGAAGGACAGCAGGTTATTGCTTTGCTGGTCGCGGAAAACGAACAGCAATCGGTATTGACCGCAACCGAAAACGGCTTCGGTAAACGTACTCCGATCACCGAGTACACTCGCCATGGCCGCGGCACCAAGGGCATGATTGCGATCCAGACCAGCGAACGTAACGGCAAGGTTGTCGCCGCGACATTGGTTGAGCCTAGCGATGAAATCATTCTGATCACCACCGGCGGTGTCCTGATCCGTACCCGCGTCGCGGAAATTCGCGAAATGGGCCGCGCTACACAGGGCGTCACGTTGATCGCGGTGGAAGATGGCACCAAGCTGAGCGGTTTGCAACGCGTGGTCGAATCCGATGCCGAAGTAGATACTGAGGCCGATGCCGGCAACAGCGAAGCGGGTGGTGCTGCCGACGCAGCCGATCCGGCGGCCGAGTAACATGGCCGGCAGCGCGATCCGGCCCCACGGTCCGGATCGCGCTGTAGTATTTATGTTTTAAGTTTGCAGGCAGCCATGCATCAAGCAGGTTCGCATCGGCTGGCAGTAAACCGGCAGCAAAATCGGCAATAGCAAGCAGTAGTGCCATCCGTTGGCCCCTACTCGTAGTTCGCAGTTTCTGTAATCCTGGCTTTCATCTGACGACATTCATCATGCCTATCTACAATTTTTCCGCTGGCCCCGCCGTATTACCGAAAGAAGTGCTGCAACAGGCTGCGGCCGAGATGCTGGACTGGCATGGCAGCGGCATGTCCGTGATGGAAATGAGTCATCGCGGCAAGGAGTTCATGTCGATCCTGGCAGCTGCGCAGCAGGATTTCATCGAGCTGTTTGCCGTGCCGGCGAATTACAAGCTGCTGTTCATGCAAGGTGGTGCGATTGCCGAGAATGCGATCGTGCCCTTGAACCTGATGGGGCGCAAAGACCAGCCTGCAACCGCTGATTACATCAATACAGGTTCCTGGTCGACCAAGTCGCTGAAAGAAGCCAGGCGTTATGGCAACGTCAATGTCGCCGCTTCGTCGGAAGAGGAGCGTTTTGCCCGCATTCCGGCGCGCGACAGCTGGCAGTTGTCGAAAGACCCAGCTTACGTGCATATCTGCACCAATGAAACGATCGACGGTGTCGAGTACCAGTTCACCCCCGATATTGCGAGCGAGACCAACAATGCTCCACTGGTGGCCGACATGTCGTCGCACATCCTGTCGCGTGTGGTCGACGTCTCCAAATATGGCGTGATCTATGGCGGCGCGCAAAAGAATATCGGCCCTGCCGGCCTGACGCTGGTGGTGGTGCGCGAAGATTTGCTGGGCCATGCGTTGCCGGCTTGCCCGTCGGCATTCAACTGGAAAATCGTGGCGGATAACGATTCGATGTACAACACGCCGCCGACCTATGCGATCTATATCGCCGGCCTGGTGTTCCAGTGGCTCAAGAAACAGGGCGGCGTCGCAGCGATGGAGCAACGCAATATCGCCAAGGCGACGTTGCTGTACGAGTATCTGGACTCTACCGATTTCTATCGCACCAAGATCGCCAGCGATTGCCGTTCGCGCATGAACGTGCCGTTTTTCCTGGCCGACGAGGCGCTGAACGAAGCGTTCCTGGCTGGCGCCAAGGAGCACGGCTTGCTGCAGCTGAAGGGCCATAAGTCGGTGGGCGGCATGCGCGCATCGATCTATAACGCGATGCCGATCGAAGGCGTGCAGGCGCTGGTCGATTACCTGAAAGAGTTTGAAAAGCATCGCGGCTAAGGAATTAGCATAGTCTTTATCGTTGTCGGCGATTGCCGGTTTTACCCAGCAGCAGAACCACAGATAGAAATACAGTCATCATGAGCGAAGATAAACTCCTGCCCTTGCGTCAACAGATTGACGCCATCGATGCGGAAATCCTGGCCTTACTCAACCGCCGTGCGCAAATTGCGCAAGAGGTTGGCCACGTCAAGGCCGAGACCAATGCGCCGGTGTTCCGTCCCGAGCGCGAAGCGCAGGTGCTGCACAAGGTCGCGGAGCGCAATCCTGGCCCGCTGCAAGGCAGTGATGTGCAGACCATTTTCCGTGAAGTGATGTCGGCTTGCCGCGCGCTGGAAAAGCGCGTCACCGTGGCTTATCTGGGCCCAGCTGGGACTTTCAGCGAACAGGCGGTTTACCAGCAGTTCGGGCATGCGGTGGAAAGTCTTGCTTGCGTGTCGATTGACGAAGTATTCCGTGCGGCCGAAGCCGGTACCGCCGATTTCGGCGTGGTGCCGATCGAGAATTCGTCCGAAGGCGTGATCAATCGCACCCTCGACCTGTTGCTGCAAACCACGCTCAGCATCAGCGGTGAAGTATCGATCCCGGTACATCACAGCCTGATGAGCAAGGACGGTACGATGGATGCGGTCACCCGCATTTGCGCACATTCGCAGGCGCTGGCGCAATGCAACGCCTGGCTCAACCAGCATTATCCGTTGCTGGAACGGCAGGCGGTGGCTTCCAATGCCGAAGCGGCGCGCATGGCGAGTGAAGACTCGACGGTGGCTGGAATTGCCGGTGAGATCGCCGCGCAAAAATATGGTCTGCAGATTGTCAGCGCCCACATTCAGGATGATCCGCACAACCGCACTCGTTTCGCCGTGATCGGCCGCCTGCAAACTGCGGCCAGCGGCAAAGACCAGACTTCGTTGGTGCTGTCGGTGGCAAACAAGGCGGGTGCGGTTTACAACCTGCTGGCGCCGCTTGCCAAGCATGGCGTGTCGATGACCCGTTTCGAGTCGCGGCCTGCGCGCATGGGGGCGTGGGAATATTATTTTTATGTCGACGTCGAAGGTCACGCGGATGACGACAAGGTGATCAAGGCGCTGGCTGAGTTGAAACAGAACGCGGCGTTTTACAAGCTGCTGGGATCGTATCCGCGCAGTTTTTGATCCGGCCTGACCCTATTCTTCATTACTTCAATCTTTCAATATTTCGTTTCGAAAGCAGACAATGTCAATTCAATTAGGTCCAGAGTATGTGCGCGCCATCGCTCCGTATCAGGGCGGTAAGCCGATTGCCGAAGTTGCCCGTGAGTTCGGTCTCGACGAAGCCAAGATCATCAAGCTGGCGTCCAATGAGAATCCGCTCGGCATGCCGGAATCGGCGCGTCTGGCGATGCAGCAGGCAGTCGCCGATATCGGCCGCTATCCAGATGCTAACGGCTTCGACCTGAAAGCAGCGATCACCGCCAAGTACGATGTGCCGGCCGACTGGATCACGCTGGGCAACGGCAGCAACGACATTCTCGAACTGGCCACGCACGCTTTCGTGCAAGCGGGCGAGGCCGCCATGTATGCGGAATATTCTTTCCTGGTGTACGCATTGGCGACGCAAGCCGTCGGTGCTCGCGCAATCGTGGTCAAGGCCAAGGATTTCGGCCATGACCTGGATGCGATGGCCAAGGCCATTACCCAGGACACCAAACTGATCTTCATTGCGAACCCGAACAACCCGACCGGCACTTTCATTCCTGCCGCCGACATCGAAGCGTTCCTGGCGCGCGTGCCGGCGCAAACCGTGGTGGTGCTGGACGAAGCCTACAATGAATACCTGCCGCCGGAACTGCAGTATGAGTCGATTGCCTGGGTCCGCAAATACCCGAACCTGCTGGTGTCGCGCACCATGTCGAAAGCCTATGGCCTGGCGGGTTTGCGTATTGGCTTCGGGATTGCGCAACCGGTCATCACCGATTTGCTGAACCGGATCCGCCAGCCGTTCAATGTCAACTCGCTGGCGCAAGCCGCCGCAGTTGCTGCATTGAACGACAGCGCCTTCCTACAACGTAGCGCGCAGTTGAATCGAGATGGTTATCACCAACTGACGCAGGTCTTTAACGAACTGGGCCTGCAATATGTGCCGTCGTTCGGCAATTTCGTGCTGGTCAAGGTCGGCGAAGATAGCGATGCCGGAGCGCGCGTCAACCTGGCTTTGCTGAAGCAGGGCATCATCGTACGTCCGGTCGGCAACTACGGTTTGCCGCAATGGCTGCGTGTCACGATCGGCCTGCCGAATGAAAACGCGGCATTCATCGACGCATTGAAGAAATTGCTGGCCTGATCATTTGCTGCGGCATCAACCTGGTTTGAATTTTTAATCTCTATTTAAAGCAATAGTCGTGTTCAAGAAAATCGCAATATTCGGTGTCGGATTGATTGGCGGTTCTTTTGCACTGGCCTTGAAGAAGGCCGGCGCAGTGGAGCGGATCGTCGGCGTTGGTCGTCATTCCGCCACCCTGGAGCGTGCGCGCGAACTCGGTATCATTGATGCCGCCGCCACTTCGGTTGCGGATGCGGTAAGTGGCGCGGACCTGGTCCTGATCGCCGCGCCGGTGGCGCAGACGGCAGCCGTCCTGGCCAGCATCGCACCGCATCTGCAAGCTGGGACAATCGTCACCGACGCCGGCAGTACCAAGTCCGATGTCGTGTTGGCGGCAAGGGCTGCGTTGGGCAGCAAGATCGCCCAATTCGTACCTGGTCATCCGATCGCCGGACGCGAACAGAATGGCCCCGATGCTGCGCTCGCCGACTTGTACGTCGGCAAGAAGGTGGTGCTGGCGCCGTTGCCGGAAAATACTGAACGTGATGTCGCCAAGGTGGCGGCTGCATGGCAGCAATGTGGAGCCTTGATCCATCGGCTTTCGGCGCAGCAGCACGACGCCATTTTTGCCGCCGTCAGCCATTTGCCGCATGTGCTGGCCTATGCGCTGGTGGACGATATTGCAAACAAGCCGCACGCGGCGGACCTGTTCCAATATGCGGCCAGCGGTTTCCGCGACTTTACGCGCATTGCCGGCTCGTCGCCGGAAATGTGGCGCGATATTTCATTGGCTAACCAGGGTGCCTTGCTCAATGAGCTGGATGCTTACCTGGTGCAACTAACCCGGCTGCGCGGTTTGCTGGCGGCCGGCGACGGTCCGGCCATCGAGGCAATCTACAGCAATGCCCAGCAGGCAAGGCATAGCTGGATCAGCGCCATCGAGGCGGCCGAACAACAGAACAAGGAAGGTGGCGATTGATGAGTACCCAACGAACACAGCATTACCCGCACTACATAGATCTGCATCCGGTCGCGCATGTGCGCGGCACGGTCCGGCTGCCAGGTTCCAAGAGCATCTCCAATCGTACCCTTCTGTTGGCAGCACTTGCCGGCGGCACCACTCAGATTCACGATCTGCTGGCGTCGGACGATACGCTGGTGATGCTGATGGCGCTCAAGCAGTTGGGTGTCGTGTGGGAGCAGAAAGAGGGATCGCAGACCTATACCGTGCATGGCAGTAACGGCAGTTTCCCGGTGCATCAGGCCGATCTGTTCATGGGCAATGCCGGCACAGCTATCCGGCCGTTGACCGCAGCGTTGGCGGCGATGGGTGGCGACTATACGTTGCATGGCGTGGCGCGCATGCATGAGCGGCCGATTGGCGACTTGGTTGATGCCTTGAATGCGGTTGGCACCCGGATTGCCTACACTGGCGTGGCCGGTTATCCCCTTTGCATATCCAGCGCGGCCAGGTGCATACGCAGCGGATGCAAGTGCGCGGCAACGTGTCGAGCCAGTTCCTGACGGCCCTGCTGATGGCGGCGCCGTTGATGGCGAAGCACGATGCGGTGACGATCGAAGTGATCGGCGAATTGATCTCTAAGCCTTACATTGAAATCACGCTCAACTTGATGCAGCGTTTTGGCGTGACGGTGGAACGGGACGGTTGGCAGTCGTTTACTGTAGCGGCCGGGCAGCACTATCAAAGCCCGCACAGCATCCACGTCGAAGGCGATGCCTCTTCCGCTTCGTATTTCCTGGCGGCCGGTGCGATTGCTGGCGGCCCATTGCGGGTTGAAGGCGTCGGCAAGGACAGCATCCAGGGCGATGTGCGTTTTGTCGAAGCGCTGCAGCAGATGGGCGTCAAGATCGCAATGGGCGACAACTGGATCGAGTCGTCCTCGAATGGCGTCTTGAAAGCGATCGATGCCGACTTCAATCACATTCCCGATGCGGCGATGACGATTGCCGTGGCCGCGCTGTACGCAGACGGCCCGAGTACCTTGCGCAATATCGCCAGCTGGCGCGTCAAGGAAACCGATCGCCTGAGTGCGATGGCGACGGAACTGCGCAAACTGGGCGCGATCATCGAAGAGGGCAGCGATTACCTGCGTGTGACGCCGCCGTCGCAACTACAGCCAGCGACCATCGATACCTATGACGACCATCGGATGGCCATGTGCTTCTCGCTGGCTTCGCTCGATGGCGCGGCGCGCCGTGGCACTACGGTGCGCATCAACGATCCGAAATGCGTGGCCAAGACCTTCCCCGATTATTTCAACGTGTTCGCGCAAATCGCCGAGCAGACCTTGCTGTAAGCCGGCGGATCGCGCATGAATTTGACACTTGCCGATGTGCGCGAGGTGTTGCACCAGGCAACCTTTGAGCGTGGTCAGGAATATGTGCAGCAACGGCGCGTGCTGGCAGTCGAGCAGGATGGCGACGTGCTTAACGCCACCGTTCGGGGTAGCGACAGTCATATCTATCGACAAGAAATAACGCTGTCGATGTTTCACGATGCCCCCGATATCGAGAGCGTGTGTTCCTGCCCGGTCGGGAACAACTGCAAGCATGTGGCAGCGGCGTTGATCGAATACCTGCAACGCCCCGGCGCCGCTGGCAAACCACAAATTCCGCCACCCCAAGCGCCGCCTCCGGCAGCTTTGTCCAAACCCCTTGCGGCGCCGACACTTGCGCGGCCGATGGAAGCATGGCTGTCGCGCGTCGAGGGCGAAATCGCTGGCACCGGTACGGCGCCGCAGCAGCCTGGCCTGCGCCAAAAGGCAGCTACCCACCATGTGGTGTTTGTGCTGTCCTCCGCCTATAACGGCAAGAAGGCAGTCCTGCATTTGTGCAAGGCGCAGCAGCGTCCCAACGGCCAGTTTTCTGCCGCCCAGCCGATAACCGATGTGCCGCGCCTGCTGGCCGATCCGTCGGTGTTCCTGCGCGCCGAAGATCGCGATCTGATCGGCTTGTTCGTGGCTCAGAATGACGGTAATCACGCGCAGCATGCGGCTTGTGAATTGAGCGGAAAACTCGGCGCGCAGCTATTGCAGTCGCTGCTGCAGCAACAGCGACTGCTATGGGCGAATTCTTTGGCGGATTTGGCTAAGGGTACCGCTTATCCTCTGCAACTGGCAGCTACGCGCCGCGCCAGTCTAGTCTGGCATGAGGCGATAAGCCAGGATCGCGATGACGGCAGGGATGTCAGCAGCGACATGCTGCAGCTCGGATGGCAGTTTGAAGCCGAACCAGATAGTCAAACGATGTCGAATCGGGCTCGCAAGAATATCGATTACCTGTTGCCGACAGAGCCACCTTGGTACATCGATAACCTGTCGTGTGGAGAACTGCAACTGTCGCATCGCGACGCCCGGATTTCGAGCAAGGCGCTCAACGATCTGGTCATCCAGGCGCCGTTGCTCGATTCCGACGATCGTGTGGCCGTAGCGCAGCAACTGCTGGCGCAAGGCTTGAACGACGTGATTCCGTTTCCGCCGCAAATTCCGCAAATCATCCGCAAGAATATTACTCCGCAGCCGTTGCTGGTCCTGGGCAATTTGCCGAGTGTCAGCAATCCGGCGATGCAGGATTTTGCCGAGCTGCATTTTCGTTATGACGGCGAACTGGCCTCGGCGCTGTTTACACCCGCGCTGAGCCGCAATACGCAGGCCGGTATCGAACAGATCATGCGCGACCAGGCTGCCGAAGAAGGCTTCAGGCAATCCCTGACCGCACTCGGCATGCTGCCTCTGCAAGGCACCCAGCATCCGCTGGCGATGATGCCCGGCATGTTCATGCTGCCAGACCAGGCATCCTGGCTGCGTTTTGCAAAAGAGGGATTGCCGGCGCTGCTGGCACAAGGCTGGCAGATTGACAAGCGCGCCGAATACCGTTTTGACGTCGTCGAAGTGGAAGACTGGTATGCCGAGATTGATGAGGCTGGCGAGCAGGCTGCCGGCACATCGTTCGATCTCGAACTCGGTATCGTGGTCAACCACCAGCGTGTGCCGTTGCTGCCGCTGCTGGTCGATCTGATCCGCCAGGCGCCGCAGGATTTCGATCCGCGCACGCTGGCGCAGCGCGACGATGCCGACGAATTGCTGGTGCGCCTGGCCGACGGCGTCCACGTCGCCATGCCATGGGGCCGCATCAAGCCAATCCTGAACACGCTGGGCGAGCTGTACTTCGCCGAGAAAGCGGATGGTCCGGTGCGCTTGTCGACGCTCGATGCCGCGCGCCTGGCGGAGCTCGATGCCGGCGCCAAGTTGCGCTGGGTCGGTGGCGACCGCTTGCGCAGCATGGGACAGAAGTTGAGCACCTTCGGCGGCATCCGGAAGATTACTGCACCACCTGGCTTACAGGCCACATTGCGCGACTACCAGCTGGAAGGGGTAGCGTGGATGCAATTCCTGCGCGAATACGACCTGGCCGGCATCCTTGCCGACGACATGGGGCTGGGCAAAACGGTGCAAACGCTGGCGCATATATTGCTTGAAAAACAGGGTGGTCGCTTGACTGCACCGGCGCTGGTCATTGCGCCAACCAGCCTGATGGATAACTGGCAGCAAGAGGCGGCGCGCTTTGCGCCGGATCTGCGAGTATTGGTGTTGCAGGGTAAGCAACGGCTGGAGCAGTTCGAACAGATCGGCCAGTACGACCTGGTGCTGACCACCTATGCGTTGCTGCCGCGCGATGAAGAGCGCTGGCGCGAGCATGCGTTCCATTTGCTGATACTGGATGAGGCGCACTACATCAAGAATCCGCGCTCCAAAGTGGCGCAAAGCGTGGGCTTGCTGAATACCCGGCATCGGCTCTGCCTGACCGGAACGCCGGTGGAAAATCACTTGGGCGAACTGTGGGCGCAATTCCATTTCCTGTTGCCGGGTTTGCTGGGCGACGAGAAAAGCTTCAACCGGGATTTCCGTCACCCGATCGAAAAGCAGGGCGACGCCAACCGGCGCGCGTTGCTGGGACGGCGTATCAAACCGTTCCTGTTGCGCCGGACCAAGGACAAGGTGGCCAAGGAGCTGCCGCCGAAAACCGAGATGGTGCGTAGCGTGACCTTAACCGGTGCGCAGCGCGACCTGTACGAAAACGTGCGCCTGGTGATGGACAAGAAGGTGCGTGAAGAGGTTGCGAAAAAAGGTGTGGCGCGCAGCCATATCGTGATTCTGGAAGCGTTGCTGAAGTTGCGCCAGGCATGCTGCGATCCGAGGTTGATCAAGACCGATCTATTGGACGACGGCATGGCGGCGCCGCTCGATGCGCCGTCGGCCAAATTGGTGGAATTACTGGAAATGCTGGAAGAGTTGCGGCAGGAAGGCCGCCGCATCCTAGTGTTCTCGCAATTTACCAGTATGCTGGGGCTGATTGCCGCGGAGCTGGATCAACGCGATATCGGTTATGCGTTGCTGACCGGCGCTACCCAGGATCGCGTCGAACCGGTGCGGATGTTCCAGGATGGTGAAGTGCCGGTATTCCTGATCAGCCTGAAGGCCGGCGGCGTCGGCCTCAACCTGACCGCGGCGGATATCGTGATCCATTACGATCCGTGGTGGAATCCGGCGGCGGAAAGCCAGGCGACCGACCGTGCCTGGCGTATCGGTCAGGACAAGCCGGTGTTTGTCTACAAGCTGATCGCCAAGGGCACCGTGGAAGAAAGCATACAGTTGCTGCAGCAGAAGAAAGCCGATCTGGCGCAAGCGATGTTGTCGCCGGTGGGCGAAACCCAGAGTATTGGATTGACGCAGGACGACTTGCAGGCGATTTTTGCGCCTTTGTCTGAGGCATGAATATATTTCTCTAAAGAAATATTGTTTTCATTTTTAATTACAACCGAATATTCCCATGTCCAACACCCACATTCCTGTCATCACTATCGACGGTCCAACGGCATCCGGCAAGGGCACAGTTGCGCAACGGGTTGCGCAGCACCTCGGTTTCCATTATCTCGATTCCGGCGCCCTGTACCGGCTAACGGCATTGTCCGTCTTGCGCCGCAATGTTCCGCTGGATGACGAGCATGCGCTGGCCAAGGCGGCCGAGCACTTGCACTGCCACTTCAGCGGCGCGCATATTTTCCTGGCAAACGAGGATGTATCGAACGATATCCGAGCCGAAGCAGTCGGCAATCTGGCCTCGAAAATTGCTGCCATACCAACAGTTCGGCAAGCCTTGTACGGTCTGCAACTGAGCTTTCGCCAACATCCGGGCCTGGTTGCCGATGGTCGCGATATGGGGACTGTGATTTTTCCGCATGCCGGCTTGAAGGTGTTTTTGACGGCGAGTGTGGAAGCAAGGGCGCAACGACGCTATAAGCAATTGATTGACAAGGGTTTTTCTGCTATTATGGAAGACCTCTTAAAGGATTTGACGGAGCGTGATGCGCGCGATACCAATCGCAGCTCTGCGCCGCTGAAAGCCGCGGAAGGGGCGCATTTGCTGGACACTTCTGCCATGACAGCCGATCAGGCTGTCGAACAGGTGCTTAGCTGGTACGCCGCTACCAAACAGGTCTGAGTAGGAAATTGTTCCAGGCGTTTGGCCTCATATGAGGTTAAGCGCGTTGTTTTTTTGCAGCACCTTGGTGTTCGATCTGATGCAAAGTCCGGTCGAGCGTTGAAAAACCTAACCCAATATTGACCGCATCTTAGTAATTACATTACGCGGCAATACTGGCCAACTAGTCAAAACTATGTCCATCACTGTTCTGTCCCCTGCATCTGCCGGCGCGAATGAATTCGCCGCGCTGTTTGAAGAATCGCTGTCACGTCAAGACATGCGTTCTGGTGAAGTGATTTCTGCTGAAGTCGTGCGCCTTGACCATAACTTCGTTATCGTCAACGCTGGCCTCAAGTCCGAAGCCTTCATTCCAATCGAAGAATTTAAAAATGACAACGGCGAACTCGAAGTAGCTGTCGGCGATTTCATCTCCGTCGCTATCGAATCGCTGGAAAACGGTTTCGGCGACACCATCCTGTCGCGCGACAAGGCCAAGCGTCTGGCATCGTGGCTCTCGCTGGAAAAAGCGATGGAGTCCGGCGAGATCGTTACCGGTACTGTCAATGGCAAGGTCAAGGGCGGCCTGACCGTTCTGACCAACGGCATCCGTGCCTTCCTGCCGGGTTCGCTGGTCGACACCCGTCCGGTCAAGGACACCACGCCGTTCGAAGGCAAGACCATGGAATTCAAGGTCATCAAGCTCGATCGCAAGCGTAACAACGTCGTGTTGTCGCGTCGTGCGGTTATCGAAGCTTCGATGGGCGAAGAGCGCCAAAAGCTGATGGAAACCCTGAAAGAAGGCACCATCGTGACCGGCGTGGTCAAGAACATCACCGACTACGGCGCGTTCGTGGATCTGGGCGGCATCGACGGCCTGTTGCACATCACCGATCTGGCATGGCGTCGTGTGCGTCATCCTTCGGAAGTGTTGACAGTCGGTCAAGAGATCACTGCCAAGGTTCTGAAGTACGATCAAGAAAAGAATCGCGTTTCCCTGGGCGTCAAGCAACTGGGCGACGATCCTTGGACTGGTCTGTCGCGTCGTTACCCACAAAGCACCCGTCTGTTCGGTAAAGTCACCAACCTCACCGACTACGGCGCATTCGTTGAAGTCGAGCAAGGTATCGAAGGCCTGGTCCACGTTTCCGAAATGGATTGGACCAACAAGAACGT
The DNA here is from genome assembly GCF_001584165.1 of Collimonas arenae. Taxonomy (NCBI): domain Bacteria; kingdom Pseudomonadati; phylum Pseudomonadota; class Betaproteobacteria; order Burkholderiales; family Oxalobacteraceae; genus Collimonas; species Collimonas arenae. Next base: position 3,890,789 of record NZ_CP013233.1, on the reverse strand, counting down.
GGCGCCAAACAAGGTTGTCCAACTGGGCGACGAAGTTGAAGTCATGGTTCTGGAAATCGACGAAGACCGTCGCCGTATCAGCTTGGGCATGAAGCAATGCAAGGCGAATCCTTGGGACGACTTCGCTGTTACCCACAAGAAGGGCGACAAAGTTAAGGGCGCGATCAAATCGATCACCGACTTCGGCGTGTTCATCGGCCTGGCCGGCAACATCGACGGTCTGGTGCATCTGTCGGATCTGTCCTGGACTGAAACCGGCGAAGAAGCCGTTCGTCGCTTCAAGAAGGGTGACGAGCTGGAAGCCATCGTTCTGGCAATCGACGTTGAGCGTGAGCGCGTTTCCCTGGGCGTCAAGCAACTGGAAGGCGACCCATTCAACAACTTCGCTGCAATGAACGACAAGGGCGCACTGGTTTCCGGTACCGTCAAGTCGGTCGAGCCTAAGGGCGCAGTGATCCAGTTGTCGGATGAAGTCGAAGGCTATCTGCGCGCTTCCGAAATCTCCCGCGATCGCGTGGAAGATGCCGGTACGCACCTGAAGGTCGGCGACACTGTCGAAACCATGGTCATCAACATCGATCGCAAGGCTCGCAGCATCCAGTTGTCGATCAAGGCGAAAGACAATGTTGAAACCCAAGAAGCAATGCAAAAGCTGTCTTCGGACTCCAATGCAGCTTCCGGTACGACCAGCCTGGGCGCACTGTTGAAGGCAAAGCTCGACAACAAGAACTAAGCAACAACTAAGCGAGTAAAGCTAATGACAAAGTCGGAGCTGATTGCCCGCTTGGCCGAGCGTTATCCGCAATTGGTCGCTAAAGATGCGGATTACGCGGTCAAAACCATACTTGATGCAATGGCGGATGCTCTGGCAACCGGCCAACGTATCGAGATTCGTGGTTTTGGCAGTTTTGCGTTGAATCGCAGGCCACCGCGGATCGGGCGCAATCCGAAGTCCGGCGACAAGGTGATGGTTCCTGAAAAACGGGTGCCTCATTTCAAGCCAGGCAAGGAATTGCGTGAACGAGTCGACGCGATGGTCGGGCAACCGATTCAAGAAGACTGAGTTGTGAGTGCAAAATCGAAACGGCATCTTCGGATGCCGTTTTTTTTCACGTACAATTTCGCTTCATTTGAAGTTAATATTGTTCATATGTTGGTTGTAAATTTGCAAAAAAGGCAATAATAATAACGTCTGCGAACTGCAAATATGATTCGAAGTAGGCGATCAATTTGTCGCGGCTAAGCAATTTTTACTTAATCACACAGAAAGCGCGTCATGAAAATTATTTCCCGAATTCTTTCGATCTTGCTCTTCATCGTGTTTTTCGGTTTTGCTCTGCAAAACAAAAGCAATGTTGAACTGCAGTTTTTCCCCGGTCTGACGATGACAGGACCGTTAGTGCTGTTCCTGCTAGGTTTTTTCGTCTTTGGTGCGATTCTCGGCGTATTGGCGATGGCGCCATCGGTGTTCCGTCACCGTCGCAATGCATCGAAAAACAAGAAGGCCCTGACCACTATGCAAAAAGAGCAGGAAGCTCAGCGTCTGGCACAAACACAAGCTCCGCAACCGGACAGCATCAAGAATATATAATGCCGCTAAGTATCAAACGCACGGGGTAGCAGATCAGGCCCCGGCGTTTGCATGGCAGGCACCTCCTACTTGCCCCACACGTCACGCATAACGCACATCACAAGCCCGTATGGAATTTGAAATTTGGTGGTTACTCGGTATCCCGGTCTTTTTTGGATTAGGCTGGATCGCCGCACGGGTCGATATCAATCAATTGGTATCTGAATCACGCAGCTTGCCCAAAGGGTATTTCAAGGGCTTGAATTTCCTGCTTAACGAGCAACCTGATAAGGCAATTGATGCCTTCATCGAAATCGTCAAACTCGATCCTGAAACTGCGGAGCTGCATTTCGCGCTCGGTAATCTGTTTCGCCGTCGTGGTGAAACCGAGCGCGCGATCCGGGTTCACCAGAATTTGCTGGCACGTCCGGACCTGGCGCAAGAACACCGCATGCATGCGCAATACGAATTGGGTCAGGATTACCTGAAGGCCGGCTTGCTGGATCGCGCCGAAGAAAGCTTCAATCTGTTGGCCGGCAGCCAATATGGCGCTCAGGCAGGGCGCGCATTGTTGGAAATCTACCAGCGGGAAAAAGAGTGGTTGCGCGCCATCGAGGCAGCGCAGGCGTTGCAGCAATCGGGCGCCGGTGGACGGCAAAAGGAAATTGCCCAGTTCTATTGCGAACTGGCTCAGGATGAGCTGGTTGACGGCCATCCCGAAGGTGCCATGTCCCTGCTCGAAAAAGCGTTGAGCAACGACCGTAACAGTGTACGCGCAACCATACTGCTAGGTGATGTCCATCTGGCCAAGGGAGATGTCGAGGCTGCTCTGCAGGTCTGGCGCCGGGTCGAGCAGCAAAGTGTGCTGCACGTGGCGCTGGTAGCGCAGCGTCTGATGGATGGCTACCGCGCCGTCGGTCGGCCGCATGAGGGCGTTAATCTGCTGCGCTCGTATCTGGCCGAGGCATCGTCGATCGATTTGCTGGAAGTTGTATTCAAGGCAGTTCTTGAACTTGATGGCGTTGACGCCACCAATCAGCTGGTCAGCGACGAATTGCGCCGTACACCGACCCTGCTGGGACTGGATAAGCTGCTAGAGGCACGGTTGATGAAGATCACGCCGGAAATGCACTCCGAGCTTTCCGTGGTCAAGAACCTGGTACACGGATACACGCAGAAACTGGCGCGCTATCAGTGCAGCCATTGTGGCTTCAAAGCGCGCCAGTTTTATTGGCAATGCCCAGGTTGCAGCCGCTGGGAAACCTATCCGCCGCGCCGGACAGAAGAATTGAACGTAATGAATTAATTTTACGGCAGGGTGGGCACGATGTGTCCACTCTACAATCGGTTGAATTGCACAGAAAAACGGCAACACGGAATAACATGAAAATTACTATTATTGGCACCGGTTATGTTGGTTTGGTTACAGGCGCTTGCCTGGCCGAATTGGGCAACGATGTATTTTGCCTGGACCTTGATCAACGCAAGATTGCCATGCTCAATAGCGGCGGCATTCCGATTCACGAGCCGGGCCTGGCGGAAATCGTCAGCCGCAACCGCGCCGCCGGACGCCTGCATTTTTCGACCGACATTGCGGCCAGCGTGGCGCATGGCCAGATTCAGTTCATCGCTGTCGGCACGCCGCCGGATGAAGACGGGTCCGCTGACCTGCAATATGTCTTGGCCGCTGCAGCCAACATCGGCAAATACATGACTGGCTTCAAGGTGATCGTCGATAAATCGACGGTACCTGTCGGCACTGCCGACAAGGTCAGTGCGGCGATCCAGGCCGAGCTAGATGCGCGCAATTTGAGCGGCGCACCGATCCAGTTTTCCGTGGTCTCCAATCCCGAGTTCCTGAAGGAGGGCGCGGCGGTCGAGGATTTCATGCGGCCTGACCGCATCGTTATCGGCTGCGACGACAGCCCAGCAGGGCAGCAAGCCCATACGCTGATGAAGCAGTTATACCTGCCGTTCAACCGCAACCACGAACGCACCTACTGGATGGATGTGCGTTCCGCCGAGTTCACCAAATATGCGGCGAACGCCATGCTGGCGACACGTATTTCATTCATGAACGAATTGGCCAACCTGGCAGACAAGGTTGGCGCCGATATCGAAGCCGTGCGCCACGGAATCGGCTCCGATCCACGCATCGGTTACAGCTTCCTGTACGCCGGCTGCGGTTATGGCGGCTCCTGCTTCCCCAAGGACGTGCAGGCGCTGGAGCGCACCGCGCGCGACTACGGTCAGGAATTGCTGATCCTGCGCGCCGTCGAGCAGGTCAATAATCATCAGAAGCATGTACTCGGCCAAAAAATTACTGAGCGTTTCGGCCCGGATCTGCAGGGCAAGCACTTCGCGCTGTGGGGGTTGGCGTTCAAGCCGAACACCGACGATATGCGCGAGGCTTCTTCGCGGGTGCTGCTGCGCGAACTGATCGACCGCGGCGCCACTGTGGCGGTGCATGATCCAGTTGCGATGGCAGAGGCGCAACGCGTGCTGGAACTGGATTTTGCGGATGATCGCGGCGCATTGCAGCGGATCCGTTTTTGCGACAACCAGGCCGATGCGCTGCAGGATGCCGATGCACTGGTTATCGTCACGGAATGGAAAACCTTCCGAAGCCCGGATTTTGACCAGGTCAAGGCCCGTCTCAAGGCGCCGATCGTGTTCGACGGCCGCAACCTGTATGAACCGCAGGTGATGCGCGATATCGGGTTTGAGTACTACGGCATCGGTCGTTCCGTCCTGGTACGCGAGTAAAAACAATGAATACACAATCCTTCAAGGTCCCCGCATCCTTTGACAAGGTACGGATTCTGGTGGTCGGCGACGTTATGCTCGACCGTTATTGGTTCGGCGATGTCAGCCGTATATCACCAGAAGCGCCGGTGCCGGTGGTGCGGATCGAAAAGCGCGAAGAACGTCTGGGCGGGGCTGCCAATGTGGCGCGCAATATCGCCACGCTGGGTGGCACGGCAGGCCTGCTCGGGGTTGTGGGCCAGGATGAGGCTGGCGACACGGTAGACAGCCTCCTGGAGGAAATGGGCGTCAATCGTTTCCTCACCAGGGATCCATCCATCTCGACCATCATCAAATTGCGCGTAATCGGCCGCCAGCAGCAGTTGCTGCGTATCGATTTCGAAGAGGCGCCGACTGACGCCGTGTTGCGCGATAAGTTGACTCGCTTCAACACATTGCTCCCGGAATACCAGGTGATAGTGCTGTCCGACTACGCCAAGGGCAGCCTGGTGAATGTCGCGGACATGATTGCCGCCGCCAAGCAGGCAGGCAAATGCATTCTGGTGGATCCGAAAGGCGACGATTTCTCGCGCTACGTCGGCGCCTCGGTGCTGACGCCGAACAAGTCGGAAATGATCCGTATTGTCGGTAGCTGGAAAAGCGAAGCAGAACTGACCGAGAAGGCGCAAAAATTGCGCGAATCCCTGCAACTGGAAGCGCTGTTGCTGACCCGTTCGGAAGAGGGAATGAGTTTGTACACGGCGCAGGAAATTACGCATTTCCCGGCCATGGCGCGCGAAGTGTATGACGTCTCTGGCGCCGGGGATACCGTGATTGCCACGCTGGCAGTGATGCTTGGCGCAGGATTGCCAATTGCAGATGCTGTCGCCCTGGCCAACCGCGCCGGCGGCATCGTGGTCGGCAAGCTGGGCACGGCGACTGTCAGCCGCGAAGAGTTGTTCGGTTAAGCGAATTCTTGTTTATGGTTTAAATGGCAATTTCCCCCGGTTTGATGACTATACTCAATCGTCATCATTTCAACGGGAGAAATTCGACATGTTTACAAGACTACTGCTGGTGTTTTGCGCATTGATGGCCTCAGCGAGCCTGGCGTTGGCTCAGGTGGATGTCAACAAAGGCGATCTGGCGGCCCTGAACAATATCAAGGGAATCGGCGCGGCGAAGGCCAAGCGCATCATTGATGAGCGCAGCAAAGGCGGCAATTTCAAGGATTGGGCCGATTTTGAAAGCCGGGTTCCAGGAATTGGAGAAAAAAGTGCCTCTCAATTGTCGCAGGCCGGCTTGCTGGTGAACGGCAAGGCAAAGGGCGGTGTGGAGAGTGCTAAAAATAATGCAAAGGGCAATCCAAAGAGTAACGCGCTCGCAGCAACCGCCCCCGCCAAGCCAGCGGCCAAAGTGAAGTAGGTTGTAGATGCTCCTCGTCTCTCCTGGTCGGCATGGTTTATCTTTGACGTAGCCTCGTGGTGCTCCACGAGGCTTTTTAATTTGTCGTGGCGATTAGCTGGATGGCGACGGATTCTTCCGCCAGGATTTCCCGGCATCGATACGCGTAACAAGGTCTCATATTAAAATGGGCTTTTTGCACGAGACGCCTGATCAAACTATGCCTTATCTGACTATTGAAGACACAATCGGCAATACCCCTCTGGTACAGCTGAAGCGCATTCCCGGCAGCGATGCGGCTCAGCGGAACAATATTATCCTGGGCAAGATGGAAGGCAATAACCCGGCTGGATCGGTTAAGGACCGGCCGGCGCTGTCGATGATCAAGCATGCTGAAATGCGCGGCCAGATCAAGCCCGGTGATACGCTGATCGAGGCGACCAGCGGCAACACCGGGATTGCATTGGCGATGGTAGCGGCTATGCGCGGCTATAAGATGGTGTTGCTGATGCCGGAAAACCTGAGCGAGGAACGGCGCCAAAGCATGGCAGCATACGGCGCCAAGATCATTCTTACGCCGAAGACCGGCGGCATGGAGTATGCGCGTGACCTGGCTGAAAAAATGCAGAAAGACGGTGAAGGCCTGATTCTCGACCAGTTTGCCAATCCCGATAATCCGTTGGCGCATTATGAAACGACCGGGCCCGAAATCTGGCGCGACACCGAAGGGCGAATTACCCATTTTGTGAGTGCAATGGGAACCACCGGCACCATCATGGGCGTGTCCAGCTACCTGAAGGAACAGAATCCGGAGATACGCATCATCGGTGCGCAGCCGGAAGAGGGCTCGCAAATTCCAGGTATCAGAAAATGGCCGGAAGCCTATCTGCCGAAAATTTATGACAATACGCGGGTGGACCAGATTGAATCGGTGAGCCAGGCTGCGTCCGAGCACATGGCGCGAAGACTGGCGAGCGAAGAGGGGATTTTCTGCGGCATTTCAGCAGCAGGGGCATGTGAAGTGGCGCTCAGGATTTCGCAGCAAGTTGAAAACGCGACGATTGTGTTCGTCGTGTGCGATCGTGGCGACCGTTACTTGTCTACAGGCGTTTTCCCTGCCTAAAGCGGCATGCTCCAAGGAGCATGCCGCAATAGTGCAGGGATATAGCCGACATGTTGATTACTTCAGCTTTTCGGCTTCGATCTTGTCTTTTGGCTTGAATTGCTTGTCGCTGATACGGAATTTTTCGCGGCGATCACCCATCAGGGCGCGCAATTCACGAATAGTCAGGTCGCTTACTTCGTGCATGCGGATCAGCAACGATGCGCCAACCGGCAGGCGGCGATGGCGGATTTTGCTGATGACCGGAGGTGCAACTTCGAGTGAGCGCGACAGGGCCGCATCATTTTTCAAATGCAACTTGTCGATCAATGAGTCCAGTAGATGATTTGGGTCATATGTCACCTGCTCATCGAGCTTGTTGCTGGTAGGTGCGTCTGGGGTAGTGTTGATAGTCATAATCAATTAATTCCGTTATCCTAGTTGATATATAGAGAGTGATTACGTAATGCTGACTGCGCTATTACGGAGTGCACCTTCCTGTTTTATTGGCTAAATTGCAAGTTGCCGTATTTTATACTGTTTTTGAGCACTTTTTTATCATAAAGAAACTCCCTGTTCATTTCTTCATGGGACCGACGATACAGCTAATTACATCGCACAGCGTATTGCACATTGAATTGGCAGAAAGCAAGGTAATCTTTGTTTAGTGACCAAATATACAAATAAGTTGCACATGCTCAATTTAAAATTTTCTTATTACGATGTCTATTACTATTTAGTAACTTTCCGTAAAAAATACAAGGAAAATCAGTTTTACAACATATAACAATTGTGATTGTATCAATTCAGTGCTATTGATGCATCGACTTTGGTTTTTGTCTCAATCTTCGACCCAGGCGTCGTCTTAGCCTTCCTGCAGTGTTTTCCTCCAACCGTCCAAGCCGAGCCGACTCAAGGTTTGCATATTCTTATTAAAAATCTCAGACGCTTCCGGAAACGCATCGACTGCACGTTCAACGCTGGCTTCGCGCAGCAGGTGCAAGGTTGGGTAGGGTGAGCGATTGGTATAGTTTGTGATGTCGTCAGCCCCGGCATCTGCAAACTGATAGTCAGGATGAAAGCTGGCCACCTGTAGCTCTCCTTCCAGATCTAGTTCTTCAATTGCCGCATCGGCAACATCCAGGAAATCGTTGTAATCGAGAAAATCCCGCAATGCATCGGGATGGATCAGCAGGGTTGTATCCGTTTTTTCTGGATCTGCCTCCTGCAAGTAATTAAGTTCTCTGACCAGGTCCGCCAGCAATTCTTCCGGTGTTTGGGCGCTGCTGACGACGTAGCGTATCTGGTCCTTGATGAAGACGGCCTTGGCAAACGGACACAAATTGAGTCCGATGACGGCGCGTTCCAGCCATAGCTTCGTGTGAGCGATCACTTCGCTGGAAAAGACTTCCTGATCTGACGATGTCGCTGTTTTCATTTTTTAATTTGTAATCTATTTGCAAGCAATTTTGACAAGTATGGAAATCTGCCTTAGCACCTCGGAGAATGTGGCAGAAGCGGCCCCGAGGCCATATATGTTCTCCAATTTAAAGAAATCGGGTTATTCTTCCGATCCCGTGAGTGCGTCACGCCGGGTTTGATCCATTTATATATAACAATAGGCGTTATGGCCCTTAAAGCAACTATTTTCAAAGCCGATCTGCAAATTGCCGATATGGATCGTCATTATTATCAGGAACACGCGTTGACGATTGCCCGTCATCCGTCTGAAACCGACGAGCGCATGATGGTACGCCTGTTGGCCTTCGCCCGCCATGCATCGGCCGCGTTGACTTTCGGCAAGGGTTTGTCGGATGCCGAGGAACCGGATTTGTGGGCCAAGGACCTGACCGGCGCCATCGACCTATGGATAGAAGTCGGGCAGCCGGATGAAAAGCGCATCCTGAAAGCCTGCGGACGTGCTGCCCAAGTGGTGGTGTACAGCTACAGCAGTACCAGTCACATATGGTGGAACCAGATCAGCAGCAAGGTGGCGCGTGCGCGCAACCTGACAGTCATCAATATTGCCGCGGCCAGCAGTGAGGCGTTGTCTCGGTTGGCGCAACGCAATATGCAGCTGCAATGCACGATTCAGGATGGGCAGATCTGGCTTACCGCCAATAATGAAACCGTCGAAGTCGAACTGAGTGTCAGTAACGCATAGGTAAGCGCTAAAGAGCGCGACACGAATCGGTTAGCGGCGAATGGCGCCGCCGCATTTGCGCCCTCAGTTGCAGCAGGGCGTTGAGTCGAGTGCAAAGCCACTGAATCTGACACTATCGCGACTTCATCATGCCCAGTCTTTCCTCATTGCTGGTCGCGCGCGACGCGTACTGCGCGTCCCAGATCGACCACCGACATGGCGTAGAAGAAGCTGCGGTTGTATTGGGTGATGGCGAAGAAATTGTCTGTGCCCAGCCAATATTCGGTAGGGTTCTGACCGTTTTGCAAATCGATCAGGCCGAAACGCATGTCGGCTGGCGGAACCACGCCCGGCACGACGCCGGCGGCCATCAGGTCGTCCAACGAATATTTCGCCTCCAGCCCTTGTCCGATAAATGCCTGCCAGCGGTTTTCGACGCTGGTGTCGGTCGACAATGTCGCCGGGAACACGATCGGCATGCCGGTTTTCCAGCCATGCTCCGCCAGATAGTGGGCGATGCTGCCGATCGCATCGATCGGCGAGTTGCGCAGATCGATCCTGCCATTGCCGTCAAAATCCACGCCATACTGGCGAATGCTGCTTGGCATGAATTGCGCCCAGCCGATGGCGCCGGCATACGAACCGAGCAAGCTGAATGGATCAATGCCTGACTCCCTTGCAAACAGCAGCGTATTTTCCAGCTCGCCGCGGAAGTAAGCCATGCGGGCATCGCGCGTCGGCGTGTTCGGATAGTCGAATGCCAGCGTAGTGATCGCATCCATCACGCGGAAATTGCCGACGTTGCGGCCGTATACAGTTTCAACGCCGACGATGCCGACGATGATTTCAGCCGGCACGCCATATTGCGCCTCTGCCCGATTCAACGCGTCGGCATAGGTGTTCCAGAATTCCACGCCAGCCTGGATACGCACCGGCTCGACAAAGCGCGCACGGTAGGCCGCCCAGTTCTTGGGTTTGCTGGCAGGCGCCGGCTTCATCAGCTGAATTGCGCTGTCAACGTGGCGAATCTTGCTGAACATTGCGACTAGTTCGCCTCTGTCGAAACCGTCTTTCTCCACCATCTGGTCGATGAAGTCCGAGACATCCTTCCATTCGGCGAAATTGACGAATTCGCCGTCGTCGGCGGTGCTGCTGGCTTTGCGCATTTTTGCCGATGGCGACTTGGTTGCGCTGCTTTGTTGCGCCTGCAGGTTGGGGCTGATCGAGATCGCCGCTACGATGGCGCATAGCTGGACGATTTTATGGAGGCCTACGGAAGATTTCATCGACATTGGGAGAGCAGTAGTTTTAGTTTTGCCATTAAAGGCGCTGGCGGAATTGTATCCTTGCCGTCATCGTTGCTGTAATCAGCGCCATAACGCAGGATTTCGTACAAACTCATGAAGCGTTGCACCGCTAGTTTTGCCGTCGGCGACAACGGCGAATCGTTGGCGCACAGGCGGCGTTCGTAGGTGCGCGGCCCCTCATGCTTGTGCCGCGGGAGGCCGCGTCGCGCCATCTGCGCGCATAACGCGGAGTATACCGTATCAAGTGGATTGGCCTTGTTTCGTGCCAGTAGCAAGGGCAGCGTAACCGTACCGGCAGCTACTGCACCGATGGCTAGCATCAGGATCGTCAGGCTGCGCCAATCGAACTCGCCCAAGCCCAACCAGCGCAACAATCCTTGCTGGCGCGCCGGTGTGTAATTGAGAACCCATTGATTCCAGCCATTGCCCAACGCTTCCCAATTGGCGCGTGCAATTGATGCGGCGTCGCTTAATGCCGACCACCAGTTGCTTTTGCCGAGCTCAGGTCCGAGCAGACCGCCGAAGAAGGAATGCGGCAGCACGTTGCTGAGCTGCGTTTCAATCCGGTTTGGTGCGACCGCGGCGGTGGGATCAACGCGCACCCAGCCATGCGGCGGCAGCCACACTTCCGCCCAGGCGTGCGCGTCCGATTGACGCACGGTCATCATGTTGTCGACCGGATTGGTTTCGCCGCCTTGGTAACCAGTGACCACGCGTGCCGGAATGCCGGCGGCGCGCATCAGGAATACGAAGGAACTGGCATAGTGCTCGCAAAACCCGGCACGGCTGGAAAACAGGAAATCGTCGACGCTGTCTCGGCCGAGCAGCGGCGGCTCCAGCGTATAGCTGAAATTTTCATTTCGGAAGAAATGCAAGACGGCGTTGACCAAGGCTCGGTCGCCGAGGGTTCTGGCCCGCAGGTTTACAGCAAACTCCCTGGTGCGCGGATTGTAGTTTTGCGGTAAGGCCAGCGCTTGCTGCAAATCGACTGGATTGATGCGTTCCGATACCACTGGCGCCAGGTTTGAAACGACATCGTAACGAATCCGCTCGCCGATGACACGGGCTGCGCGAATCTGGTGTTCTGGAGTGATGCGGGTCGAGATGCCTGCGAGCGCCGGCGGCGCTTGCGGGGTTTCGAGGGCAAACAGCCAGCGCTGGCCGTTGGGTTCCATCGTGATTTGCTGGCGAACGGATGTCGCCGCATTTGGTGTGGCGGCAGCCTCGTCATTGGTAGTCGCGCGACTCGTCAAGCCCGGGGTCCAGGTCCTGCCGTCAAAATGCGTCAGCACCACGCCGCGCCAGTAGAGCTTGGCGGGAGCTGGCTGCGGGTCGAGGAATTTGACGCGGAAAGCGATGTCATCGGACATGGCAAGTTGCGAGATATTCCCCGGCGCCATGCTATCCGACAAACCGGTGCGGCCGCCATGTGCGTCGCCCGGCAGTCCCCACAGCGGGCCTTGGATACGCGGAAACAGCAAGAACAGGATGAGCGTCAACGGCAGCGCCATGGCCAGTATCATGCCGCCCAGGCGCAGGCGCTGCTTGAGCGGCGGTTGTTTGCCGGTGTATTGGAACGACAGTTGCGTCGTCAGGATCAGCACCAGCGTGGCGATCATCCACAACAGCGACGGCAGCGATTGCGAATAAAAAAAAGTCGTGAGCAGCAGGAAAAAGCTCAGTAGCAGCACCACGAACAGATCGCGCCGGGCGCGCATCTCGAGCAGCTTGAAGGTTAGCAGCAGCACCAGCATCGCGACTCCGGCATCGCGGCCGAGGAGGGTGCGGAAGTCAAGATAGACGCCGCCCATGGATAACGCTGCGAGCGGCAGCAGCAGCCACATCGGCGGCAGGCGCTGGCCGCGCATGGTGATCGCGGCGCGCCACAGCAGCAGGCCGCAGCAGATGGCCGAGGTCCACCAGGACAGGTGCAGAAAATGCGGTAGCAGCACCATGACGCAGGCGCCAAGCAGCAGCAAGGTATCGCTCTTGTCGCGCGGCAGGTTGTGCATGTAAGCGCTGGAGCTGCGAAAAATCTGCGTACTTTCCAACTCTGACTTGAGGTGCTGGACCGGCGTCGTCATGCCACACCTTCATATAGTGCCAGCGCACGCAGGCACGCTTGCCGATGAGCGGGACCGATCGCCGCCTCGTAATGCGTGTCCCCGAGACGAAACGCATAGGGCAACTGGCGCGCTTCCGCTTCCAGTATCCAGCGCGTCATGCGCGACAGCTTCGCTTCGATATCCATGCCGTAGGGCAGGGAGACGTAATCGATCAGCAGATCGCTCACCGCTCCTCCCTCGAATTGCTTGACGATCAGTTTGGCGTCATCGTCCGTATCCAGCCTGGCGATTTGGCGCCAGGCAAAGTGCTTGAGCGAATCGCCGGACTGATAGGTGCGGATGCCGGCGAAATCCTGGTGGCCGGCCGAACCGTTGCCGTCGCTTCTTTCCATGGGCGCCAGCGGCAGTGGCGGCACCGATGCCGACGATTCAGGTTGCGGATAGACCAACGCCCGGCAATCCGGTTGCCAGTAGCTCCAGGCCCGCAACAGACCAAGCGGGAAACGGGTTTGCAGACGAATCCTGGGAGCCGGGCGCCAGCCGCGATCGCTGGTGGTCACCGCCAGCGTTACGTTGCTAGCGGCATGGGCGGCAATATCGACCGGTTGCTCCAGCGCGGGCAAGCCGCGACCAATAAAGCCCAGCCAGATTGCATAGCGAGGGTGTTTGCGGCGATTGATCACGTGCAGCTCGAACAACGCGTCTTCGCCGGAAAACACGGGCGCCACCTTGCCGGCGGACAGATGCAGATAGGCCAGGTTGCGGAACGTGAGGTGCATGTCGATGACTGCGCATGCCGCCAGCAGAAAGGTCAAAGCAAAGCCGAGACTGAGGTTGTAATTGATGGATGCCAGGAACAATAGCACCAGGGTCACGGCAAATGCCAGGCCGGGCCGGCTCGGCACGATGAACACGCGGCGTTGGGTCAGGAAGACCTCCCCCGGTTCAGCTTCGCGCAGCTGAAACAATGACTTGTTCAGCCAATGCCGGATTTTTTTGCGTAGTGAGGTCAGCATAGGGGTAGTCGACCGAGACGATAATGCGCAGCGCCTTAAACCGCAACCGACTTCATCAACTGCAGCACCAGGTCGCGACCGCCAAGCGCGCTGCCGGTGTGCGATTTGAGCGGGCGCAGGCGGTGGGCGGTGACCGGCACCAGCACCGCCTGGACATCTTCCGGAATCACATGGTTACGGCCTTCCAGTGCCGCCCAGGCGCGGGCAGCCTGCAACAATGCAATCGCTGCACGCGGGCTCATGCCTTCGGCAAACAGACCATTCTGGCGCGATGCATGCGCCAGTGCCTGTACGTAGTCGATCAGCTTGCTTGATGTATGGATCTGTTTCAATGACTGCCGGGCTTCGATCAATTCAGCCGGTTGCATCACCGGCGGCATGGATTTCAGCAGGACGCGACGGTCTTCACCCATCAGTAACGCGCGCTCGGCAGCGGCGTCAGGGTAGCCGAGTGAGAGACACATCAGGAAACGGTCGAGTTGCGATTCCGGCAAGGCAAAGGTGCCGACCTGGTGCGCAGGATTTTGAGTGGCGATGACGAAGAATGGATCCGGCAGGTCGCGGGTGATACCTTCCGCCGTGACCTGGCGCTCTTCCATTGCTTCCAGCAGCGCCGATTGCGTTTTCGGTGTGGCCCGATTGATTTCGTCGGCTAGCAGCACTTGCGTGAACACCGGGCCTTGATGAAAGACAAAGCTCGTCTTTTCACGGTCAAACACGGAAATCCCGACTACATCCGCCGGCAGCAGATCGCTGGTGAATTGCAGGCGATTGAAACGCAGCCCAAGCGAAATGGCCAGCGCGTGAGCCAAGGTGGTCTTGCCGACGCCCGGGACATCTTCGATCAGCAAATGGCCGCCTGCCAGCAGGCATACCAGCGCTTGCCGGATTTGATGGTCCTTGCCGACGACAACCTGGTTGACCTGCTTTGCAACTGCGTGGATTTTCGCGAACATGGGCTTTTCTGTTGTTCTGTTGATTGGTGTGACACTGTGGAGAAGAATCATACAAACTTCCCTGAAATTAACCTAGTTCCTTTTTGGAAATGTGAGAAGTTTTAGGAGTAGGCTTGATTTCCGTCAAGAGAAACAACGGAGTAACAGCGCATAGTCTTGGCATCACTCCTTTCTTGGGTACACTATGGATTGGATGTTGGAGACGCAAATGCGATGCCCGGTGTTGATGCCGGGGTACATTTAAGAAAGGCCTTTGGCGAAATCAAGTGACTACTGCTTTCTATACGCATCCCGATTGCAAGCTGCATGAGATGGGATCATGGCATCCGGAATCGCCGGCCAGGCTGCAGGCGATCGAGGACCAATTGATCGCCAGCCGGATTGATCAACTGCTGGACTACCGTAGCGTGCCGTTGGCACAGGAGAGCGATCTGGCGCGGGTGCACAGTGCTGCGATGATTGGGCTGGTCCGGGAGCATAGCCTGGCGCTGACTGGCAAGCCTGGTTGCTATCCGCTGGATGCTGACACCCTGATCAACGGCTACAGCTGGCAGGCGGCATTGCGGGCGGCGGGTGCTGCGTTGGCGGCAACGGATGCCGTGATCAAGGGCGAGATCGACAACGCATTCTGTTCGGTTCGCCCGCCGGGGCACCATGCAACGTCGACCACGTCGATGGGATTTTGCCTGTTCAATAACGTTGCGATAGCGGCGCGCCATGCGCTGGACATGCACGGGCTGGAACGGGTCGCGATAGTCGATTTCGATGTGCATCACGGCAACGGCACCGAGGAGATATTTGCGCAGGATCCGCGGGTGTTGATGGTCAGTTTCTTCCAGCACCCGTTTTACCCATTCAGCGGCGCCGAACCGGCTGGCGGTAATGCTGTCAATGTCCCAGTGCCGGCCTATAGCGACGGCAGCGTGGTGCGCCAGCTGGCGACCGAGAAGTGGCTGCCTGCGCTGGATGCACATCGCCCGCAAATGGTATTCGTCTCAGCCGGATTCGATGCGCACCGGGAAGACGACATGGCGCAGATGGGATTGGTCGAGGCAGATTATGCCTGGCTGACGCGGCAGGTCATGCGCGTAGCCGCCCAGCATGCGGAGGGGCGGATCGTCAGCTGTCTGGAAGGGGGCTACGATCTGTCTGCACTGGGCCGCAGTGTGGTTGCTCATTTGAAAGTATTGGCTGATCTCGAGTGACAGAGAGTGTCCAGAAGCCTGGATGAGGCCCGATGCAGGCTTACGCCAGGCCTTCTTTAGCTACGCGCTTTGCGGTGGAACAGGAATAAGTCCGTACAATAGCGGTTTATTTTCGCCAGACAAGACAACGCATGTCCATACAATGGTTCCCCGGTCACATGAACGCCGCCCGCAAGAAGGCGGCGGAAGCTATGGAGAAGGTCGATCTCGTGATCGAAGTGCTCGATGGGCGTTTGCCGCAAGCCAGTTGCAACCCCATGATCGAGCAGTTGCGCCTGCATCGCCAGCGCCCTTGCCTGAAAATTCTCAACAAGAGTGATCTTGCAGATCCTGTCGCCACCCAGGCCTGGATCAGCTATTACAACGCGCAAAAAAATGTACAAGCGGTTGCCCTGAGCTGCAAGAAGCCGTCCGATGTCGCCAAGATACCGGGTTTGTGCCTGGCGCTGGCGCCGCATCGCGGCACGCCGCTGAAACCGTTGCGCATGATGATCATGGGGATTCCCAACGTCGGCAAGTCGACGTTGATGAACGCCTTGCTCAAGCGCCGCGTCGCGGCTGTCGGCGATGAGCCGGCGGTGACCAAGGTGCAGCAGCGTTTGTACTTGGGTAACAACATGGTGTTGATCGACACGCCTGGCATGCTGTGGCCAAAGATCGCCCATCCGAGCGACGGCTTGATGTTGGCAGCCAGCCATGCAATCGGCAGCAATGCATTGATCGAGGAAGAAGTTGCCACTTTCCTGGCCGATTTGTTGTTGGTCCGTTATGCGCCCCTGCTGGCGGCGCGCTATGGCCTCAAGACCGACGGGATTGACGGCGTGAGCGTGATTGAGGGGGTGGCCACCCGTCGCGGATTCCGTCTCAAGGGCGGTGATCTGGACCTGGAAAAAGCAGCGCACACCCTGTTACAGGATTACCGGACCGGCGCGCTCGGGCGCATCAGTCTGGAAACTCCGCAGACGCGCGCTGCGCTGCTGGCCCGTTATCAGGAAGAGCTGGCGCAAAGACAGGCTGAGGCCGATGCTGCTGCGGCTAGCGACGAAGATCAGGACGACGCAAAGTAAGTCTCCTGCCAAGACGGTTAAAAGCCCGCGAACAACCTCAGGTTGTTGCGGGCTTTTTTCTTGTGCGCAGCGGCGCGAAATTTGACAGCTGATTTGACAGTTGTTCATTGACGGTTTTTCACCAACTCCCTGCAGATTCTTGGCGAATTTTACATTTCCAGCTTGTTGTCGCGCGGTATTCCGATTGTTGTATCGGTGCCATCCTCCAGGAAGGATGGCAGACCTGTATCAATAGCTGTTTTATTGACATCAAACAGTGCTATCTCAAGGCACGCGTTTCTCTCGGATGTCCAAGTCAATCAATAGTTGTCATTTAATCCGTTGATATGCTGGTACCGCAATGTTGTTGTTTTGCAATGTCACAGCCAATTTTCTGTAATTGTAAAATCTCCGGCTTTTACATTCCTTTGTTGTTTGATAATTTTCTTTTGAGAAACATATTTATCATTTCCAGTTGGAAATAGATGCCGTGAGTCATTTGTTTTTTTCGGCCACGAAATTATTTTTTTCAGTTATTTTCGACAAAGTTATTTTCCATTTTGGAAACTATTGATTTTTGATATAAGTTATGGGAATAGCATAAAATTATCAATTTTTACAATGACTTATGAAATGTTTTTGTGTCCGAATGGTCTTTTTTTGTTCAACTTGGCCAAATCTTGTCTTAATTTTCTTTAGTCATATATGATTTTTTCCGTTGTTTATTTGCGACTTACGGGAACTTATTTAGATGACATAAATATAAAATGAAATTAACATTTGGCACATTAGTAAAACGGTGATATTTGACATCCAATGATGTTAAAAAAGTAGCGAATCGCAGGCCGTCATCACACAAACCACGAAAAGCGAATGTGCTGAAATGATAATTTTCAAAGGTTTTGTGCACCGCTTTTTGATAGGCAGGGATCAAATCGTCGGGTAGACAGTTAAAGCATTGCGCGTGGGTCTCATGGTGTTTTTTGAATAAAAAATTGTTTTTTTGTACTGTTTTCTGGAAAGTTGAAACCGAAATATTGCAGATTGCGTATCTGTTTTAGCGGTGGTCATGCTGGGAAAGAGGCGAGAAACAGAAGTCGTTACATCAACAATTGTTACCTAAAGTTAAATATTGTTAATTAAAAAAATTGAGGCAAGAACGGTGAGATTATTCGCCCGGCTTGCAAGACGCTTGAATCCCTAATTTTTGAATCAGGATCTGACGCGAAAACCGAGTAGTTCCGCGCTGTTCCCCTTGATGCGAATTGGCAGGGTTTTTTGCAAATATAAAAACTACATATCAAGGGTGAGCATGAACAAGGCAAATCATGTGGTCTGGCGCGAACAGCCGGTCGGCGCAGGGAAGGGACCTTGCGCCAAATCGAAGCTGGCGCAATCACTTCAAACGGTTGTTCCTGCTCATTTTCCATGTGTTGTCTGGCGTAGGCGCACGACTGGGGCTGCACTGGTCCGGTTGTGCAGCAACCGATGGTCGGTCAGTTATCAGTATGACGCCATAGCAGCAGTCGCTCGATGACGGGTGGTCGTTCCCCCGCTCATCACTGCCCACAGTCTTTCCGTTTTTTGCATTCGTCGTTTCCATGTGATCTCGCTTGCGCGATCAGTCTGATCCCTTGTCGCGAGCCGAACTAATTTTTACATAGAGCCAAACATGAATAAAATTTACCGCACCGTCTACAACGAAGCACTCGGCATTTGGGTTGCCGTCTCCGAGAATACGGCGGCGCGGGGCAAACGCAGCAGCTCGAAGGTGGGAGCGGTGGTGGCTGCAGCGGTGCTTGGCGCGACGACGCTGATGATGTCGGCTGCGCATGCGAGTTATACCGCCGGAGGAGGAAGTGCTGGCAACGGAACTGGTATTGCCATTGGCAGTGTGACCGGCGGCACGGGGCAAGCTGCCGCGGCAAATTCTACGGGCGGTACAGCACTCGGTTCTGGCGCCAACGCTGGCGGTTCGAGTGCAACTGCCATTGGATCAGGTGCCAATGCAAGCGGTTCGAGTGCAGTCGCCATCGGATCGGGGGCGGTCGCAGTCGGTGCAGGGGCCAGTGCCGTCGGGGTTGGGGCAAGCGCAGGCGGCGCTTCTTCTGTCGCATTTGGTAGTGGCGCAAACGCCTCCACTTCCTACAGCATTGCTATTGGTAATAACGCTTCGGCAACAGCTGTTGGCGGCAGTTCAACCGCAATTGGCTCCGGTTCCAAGGCGACCGGAGTTGGCGCCTTTGCATTGGGCGACGATGCCATATCCAGCGGTTCCTCAGCTGTCGCTATTGGCGGTGGATCTGGTACTGGTTCCGGCGGTGCAAATGCGACGGCCGCGATGTCGGTCGCGATCGGGCAGTTATCGAACGTGGCAGTCGCAGCGACCAGTGGCGTTGCCATCGGCACTGGAGCGACTGTAACTAACGCCAACAGCGTGGCGCTTGGCGCCGGCTCGGCAACTACCGTGGGCGCTCAAAGCGGTTACACGGCCTATGGCTTGACGGCGGCACAAAACTCTTTAGGGGAAGTCAACGTCGGTACCCGCACGATCACGGGTGTGGCGCCAGGCGTCAATCAGGGCGACGCCGTCAATGTCGCCCAATTGTCGACCGTTAGTGGCTCCTTGTCGAGTGGCCTGAGTACAACCAACAGCAACGTGACATCGCTATCCACAGGCCTGAGCACGGCCAACAGCACTGTAACGTCGCTGTCGACATCGGCTTCTACTGGTATCACTTCACTGTCGACGGGTCTAAGCACTGCTAATAGCAACATGACCTCGCTGTCGACTTCAACTTCGACCGGTATCAGCACGTCACGAGTTGCGGAAACTTCCTTGTCAACAGGCCTGAGTACAACCAATAGTAACGTCACGTCGCTGTCAACCTCGACTTCGACCGGAATTACTTCCTTGTCGACTTCGGCATCGACCGGCATTACATCGCTGTCGACATCGACATCTACCGGTATCACTTCGTTGTCCACCGGTTTGAGCACCGCCAACAGCAATGTGACCTCGCTGTCTACTTCAACTTCGACCGGCATTAGCACATCGCGGGTTGCAGAAGCTTCACTTTCCACAGGCCTGAGCACGGCCAACAGCAATGTAACGTCGTTGTCGACCTCGGCTTCTACTGGTATCACTTCACTGTCGACTTCGGCGTCGACAGGCATTACCTCGCTGTCGACTGGCCTGAGCACAACCAATAGCAACGTAACTTCGTTGTCGACCTCAGCCTCGACAGGTATTACCTCACTGTCGACTGGTCTGAGCACAACGAACAGCAACGTCACATCGTTGTCGACTTCAGCGTCGACAGGCATTACCTCGCTGTCGACTTCCGCTTCGACAGGTATTACCTCGTTGTCGACTGGCCTGAGCACGATCAACAGCAATGTAACGTCGTTGTCGACCTCGGCCTCCACTGGCATCACTTCGTTGTCGACCGGCTTGAGCACAACGAATAGCAACGTCACGTCGTTGTCGACCTCAGCCTCGACTGGCATCGCTTCGCTATCGACTTCCGCGTCGACCGGCTTGAGCACGACCAACAGCAATGTAACGTCGCTGTCGACGTCGGCTTCGACTGGGATCACTTCGCTGTCGACTTCCGCTTCGACAGGTATTACCTCACTGTCGACTGGGCTGAGCACGGCCAATAGCAACGTCACATCGCTGTCGACGTCGGCTTCCACTGGCATCACTTCGTTGTCGACCGGCTTGAGCACAACGAATAGCAACGTCACGTCGTTGTCGACCTCAGCCTCGACTGGCATCACTTCACTGTCGACTTCTGCCTCGACAGGTATTACCTCGCTGTCAACTGGTCTGAGCACGGCCAATAGCAACGTAACTTCGCTATCGACTTCAACGTCGACCGGTATCAGCACGTCACGGGTTGCGGAAACTTCCTTGTCGACCGGCTTGAGCACAACGAATAGCAACGTCACGTCGTTGTCGACCTCAGCCTCGACTGGCATCGCTTCGCTATCGACTTCCTTGTCGACCGGCTTGAGCACGACCAACAGCAATGTAACGTCGCTGTCGACGTCGGCTTCGACTGGGATCACTTCGCTGTCGACTTCTGCCTCGACAGGCATTACCTCGCTGTCGACTGGCCTGAGCACAGTCAATAGCAACGTGACATCGCTGTCGACGTCGGCTTCGACTGGCATCACTTCGTTGTCGACTTCCGCGTCGACAGGTATTACCTCACTGTCGACTGGTCTGAGCACGGTCAATAGCAACGTGACATCGCTGTCGACATCGGCTTCCACTGGCATCACTTCGTTGTCGACCGGCTTGAGCACAACGAATAGCAACGTCACATCGCTGTCGACCTCAGCCTCGACTGGCATTACTTCGCTATCGACTTCCGCATCGACAGGTATTACCTCATTGTCGACTGGCCTGAGCACGGCCAATAGCAACGTCACATCGCTGTCGACCTCAGCCTCGACTGGCATTACTTCGCTATCGACTTCCGCATCGACAGGTATTACCTCATTGTCGACTGGCCTGAGCACGGCCAATAGCAACGTCACGTCGTTGTCGACCTCAGCCTCGACTGGCATTACTTCGCTATCGACTTCCGCGTCGACCGGCTTGAGCACGACCAACAGCAATGTAACGTCGCTGTCGACGTCGACTTCGACTGGCATTACTTCGCTGTCGACTTCCGCCTCGACAGGTATCACTTCGTTGTCTAGTGGCCTAAGCGCAGCCAATAGCAACGTGACATCGCTGTCGACTTCGGCGTCGACTGGCATTACATCGCTGTCGACTTCGACTTCGACCGGTATTAGCACATCACGGGTTGCAGAAGCTTCTCTGTCGACGGGGCTGAGCACCACCAACGGTAATGTGACATTGTTGTCGACCTCGGCTTCGACAGGGATTGCATCTCTTTCAACGGGGGTGGCCAATTCGGTCCAGTACGACAATTCCGCGCATACCAGCGTTACTTTGGGAGGGGTTGGGGCTGCGGCGCCAGTGACTCTTACAAATGTCGCACCAGGTGTGAATTCAACCGACGCGGTGAATTTTAGTCAGCTTTCGTCTTTGTCGACTTCGTCATCAACTGGATTGAGTACCGCAACGAGCGGTATCAGTTCACTGTCCACTGGTTTAAGTACAACCAACAGTAGCGTCACATCGTTGTCGACATCGGCTTCAACCGGCTTGAGCACAGCAACTAGCGGCATCACTTCGCTGTCCACGGGTTTGAGCACGACTAACAGCAACGTCACGTCGTTGTCGACTTCAGCGTCGACAGGCATTACGTCGCTGTCGACTGGTCTGAGCACAGCAACCAGCGGTATCACTTCACTGTCGACTGGTTTGAGCACAACCAACAGCAACATCACGTCGTTGTCGACTTCAACGTCGACCGGCATTACCTCGCTGTCGACCGGCCTGAGCACGACCGATAGCAATGTAGCTTCGTTGTCGACCTCGACTTCGACTGGCTTGAGCACAGCAACCAGTGGCATTACTTCGTTGTCGACTGGTTTGAGCACGACCAACAGTAACGTAACCTCGTTGTCGACTTCAACCTCGACCGGCTTGAGCGCCGCGACCAGCGGTATCACTTCGTTGTCGACTTCAGCGTCGACGGGCATTACATCGCTGTCGACTGGTCTGAGCACAGCGACCAGCGGCATCACTTCGCTGTCCACGGGTTTGAGTGCGACTAACAGCAACGTCACGTCGTTGTCGACTTCGGCATCGACCGGCATTACCTCGCTGTCGACTGGCCTGAGCACAGCGACCAGCGGCATCACTTCGCTGTCCACGGGTTTGAGTGCGACTAACAGCAACGTCACGTCGTTGTCGACTTCGGCATCGACCGGCATTACCTCGCTGTCGACTGGCCTGAGCACAGCGACCAGCGGTATCACTTCGTTGTCCACGGGTTTGAGCACAACCAACAGTAACGTGACCTCGTTGTCGACTTCAGCGTCGACAGGGCTAAGCGCAGCAACCAGCGGTATCACTTCGTTGTCCACAGGTTTGAGCACAACCAACAGCAACGTCACGTCGTTGTCGACTTCGGCATCGACCGGCATTACCTCGCTGTCGACTGGCCTGAGCACAGCAACCAGCGGTATCACTTCGTTGTCGACAGGACTCAGTACGACCAACAGCAACGTCACGTCGTTGTCGACTTCGGCATCGACGGGCATTACATCGCTGTCGACCGGCCTGAGCACGACAGATAGCAATGTGACTTCGCTGTCAACCTCGACTTCGACCGGCCTGAGCACAGCGACCAGCGGTATCACTTCGTTGTCCACGGGTTTGAGCACGACCAACAGCAACGTGACCTCGTTGTCGACTTCGGCGTCGACAGGAATTACCTCACTGTCGACTGGTCTGAGCACAGCGACCAGCGGTATCACTTCACTGTCAACTGGCTTGAGCACAACCAACAGCAACGTCACGTCGCTGTCGACTTCGGCGTCGACAGGGCTAAGCACAGCGACCAGCGGTATCACTTCGTTGTCCACGGGTTTGAGCACGACCAACAGCAACGTGACCTCGTTGTCGACTTCGGCGTCGACGGGCATTACATCGCTGTCGACTGGCCTGAGCACGACAGATAGCAATGTGGCTTCGTTGTCGACTTCAACCTCGACCGGCCTGAGCACAGCGACCAGCGGTATCACTTCGCTGTCGACGGGTTTGAGCACAACCAACAGTAACGTATCGTCGTTGTCGACTTCGGCGTCGACGGGCATTACCTCGCTGTCGACAGGCCTGAGCACGACCGACAGCAATGTGTCGTCATTGTCGACATCGGCATCGACCGGCTTGAGCACAGCGACCAGCGGTATCACTTCGCTGTCGACTGGCCTGAGCACGACCGATAGCAATGTGGCTTCGTTGTCGACCTCGACTTCGACCGGCCTGAGCACAGCGACCAGCGGTATCACTTCGCTGTCGACAGGCCTGAGCACGACCGACAGCAATGTGTCGTCATTGTCGACTTCGGCATCGACCGGCTTGAGCACAGCGACCAGCGGTATCACTTCGTTGTCCACGGGTTTGAGCACAACCAACAGCAACGTCACGTCGCTGTCGACTTCGGCGTCGACAGGCCTAAGCACGGCAACCAGCGGTATCACTTCGCTGTCGACAGGCCTGAGCACGACGGATAGCAATGTGACTTCGCTATCGACCTCGACTTCGACCGGCCTGAGCACAGCAACCAGCGGTATCACTTCGCTGTCGACTGGCCTGAGCACGACAGATAGCAATGTGTCGTCATTGTCGACCTCGACTTCGACCGGCCTGAGCACAGCGACCAGCGGTATCACTTCGTTGTCCACGGGTTTGAGCACAACCAACAGCAATGTATCGTCGTTGTCGACTTCGGCATCGACCGGCATTACATCGCTGTCGACAGGCCTGAGCACGACCGACAGCAATGTGTCGTCATTGTCGACATCGGCATCGACCGGCTTGAGCACAGCGACCAGCGGTATCACTTCGCTGTCGACTGGCTTGAGCACGACCAACAGTAACGTAACCTCGCTGTCGACTTCGGCATCGACCGGCTTGAGCACAGCGACCAGCGGTATCACTTCGCTGTCGACTGGCTTGAGCACGACCAACAGTAACGTAACCTCGCTGTCGACTTCGGCATCGACCGGCCTGAGCACCGCGACCAGCGGCATCACTTCGCTGTCCACGGGTTTGAGCACGACTAACAGCAACGTCACGTCGCTGTCGACTTCGGCGTCGACGGGCATTACCTCACTGTCGACTGGTCTGAGCACGGTCAATAGCAACGTGACATCGCTGTCGACGTCGGCCTCCACTGGCATCACTTCGTTGTCGACTGGCTTGAGCACAGCAACCAGTGGCATTACTTCGTTGTCCACGGGTTTAAGCACGACTAACAGCAATGTCACGTCGTTGTCGACTTCGGCGTCGACGGGCATTACCTCGCTGTCGACAGGCTTGAGCACGACAGATAGCAATGTGACTTCGCTGTCAACCTCGACTTCGACCGGCCTGAGCACAGCGACCAGCGGTATTACTTCGCTGTCCACGGGTTTGAGCACAACCAACAGCAACGTCACGTCGCTGTCGACTTCGGCGTCGACGGGCATTACATCGCTGTCGACTGGCCTGAGCACGACAGATAGCAATGTGTCGTCATTGTCGACATCGGCATCGACCGGCTTGAGCACAGCGACCAGCGGTATCACTTCGCTGTCGACAGGCCTGAGCACGACCGATAGCAATGTGGCTTCGTTGTCGACCTCGACTTCGACCGGCCTGAGCACAGCGACCAGCGGTATCACTTCGCTGTCGACAGGCCTGAGCACGACCGACAGCAATGTGTCGTCATTGTCGACTTCGGCATCGACCGGCTTGAGCACAGCGACCAGCGGTATCACTTCGCTGTCGACTGGCTTGAGCACGACCAACAGTAACGTAACCTCGCTGTCGACTTCGACTTCGACCGGCCTGAGCACAGCGACCAGCGGCATCACTTCGTTGTCCACGGGTTTGAGCACGACTAACAGCAACGTCACGTCGTTGTCGACCTCGACTTCGACCGGCCTGAGCACCGCGACCAGCGGTATCACTTCGCTGTCGACTGGCTTGAGCACAATCAACAGTAACGTAACCTCGCTGTCGACTTCGGCATCGACGGGCATTACATCGCTGTCGACAGGCCTGAGCACGACAGATAGCAATGTGACTTCGCTGTCGACTTCGGCATCGACCGGCATTACCTCGCTGTCGACTGGTCTGAGCACAGCGACCAGCGGTATCACTTCGTTGTCCACGGGTTTGAGCACGACTAACAGCAACGTCACGTCGTTGTCGACTTCAGCGTCGACCGGCATTACATCGCTGTCGACAGGCCTGAGCACGACCGATAGCAATGTGGCTTCGTTGTCGACCTCGACTTCGACCGGCCTGAGCACAGCGACCAGCGGTATCACTTCGTTGTCCACGGGTTTGAGCACAACCAACAGCAATGTATCGTCGTTGTCGACTTCGGCATCGACCGGCATTACATCGCTGTCGACAGGCCTGAGCACGACCGACAGCAATGTGTCGTCATTGTCGACATCGGCATCGACCGGCTTGAGCACAGCGACCAGCGGTATCACTTCGCTGTCGACTGGCTTGAGCACGACCAACAGTAACGTAACCTCGCTGTCGACTTCGGCATCGACCGGCCTGAGCACCGCGACCAGCGGCATCACTTCGCTGTCCACGGGTTTGAGCACGACTAACAGCAACGTCACGTCGCTGTCGACTTCGGCGTCGACGGGCATTACATCGCTGTCGACAGGCCTGAGCACGACCGATAGCAATGTAGCTTCGTTGTCGACCTCGACTTCGACAGGCCTGAGCACAGCGACCAGCGGTATCACTTCACTGTCAACTGGCTTGAGCACAACCAACAGTAACGTAACCTCGCTGTCGACTTCGGCATCGACCGGCCTGAGCACAGCGACCAGCGGTATCACTTCGTTGTCCACGGGTTTGAGCACAACCAACAGCAACGTCACGTCGCTGTCGACTTCGGCGTCGACAGGCCTAAGCACGGCAACCAGCGGTATCACTTCGCTGTCGACAGGCCTGAGCACGACGGATAGCAATGTGACTTCGCTATCGACCTCGACTTCGACCGGCCTGAGCACAGCAACCAGCGGTATCACTTCGCTGTCGACTGGCTTGAGCACAACCAACAGCAACGTAACCTCGTTGTCGACTTCGGCGTCGACGGGCATTACATCGCTGTCGACAGGCCTGAGCACGACAGATAGCAATGTGGCTTCGCTGTCGACTTCGACTTCAACCGGCCTGAGCACAGCGACCAGCGGTATCACTTCGCTGTCGACGGGCTTGAGCACGACTAACAGCAATGTCGCGTCGTTGTCGACTTCAACCTCGACCGGCTTGAGCACCGCGACCAGCGGCATTACTTCGCTGTCAACCGGCTTGAGCACCGTCACCAGTAACGTAACATCGTTGTCGACTGGTTTGAGTACAGCCACCAGCGGCATCACTTCCTTGTCGACCGGTCTGAGCACAACCAACAGCAACGTGAGTTCGTTGTCGACCAGCGTTTCCAATCTGCAGGGTTCGGGTGTGGCGAATTACTTCAAGGCCGACGGTGCAATGAACGGTACTGATGATGCAACGGTAGCGCCTGGTACGCGTTCGGTGGCGATCGGCGCGAATGCCAACGCGACTGGCCTGAATTCGGTGGCGTTGGGTGCGGGGTCGACTGACGGCGGGCTCAATAACGTGGTGTCGGTTGGTTCTGCCGGCAACGAGCGCCGTATTGTTAATGTCGCGGCAGGCATACAGAATACCGATGCGGTCAACGTCAGCCAGTTGAATTCGTTGTCGACCGCGACCTCGACCGGCCTCAACTCGTTGTCGACCGGCTTGTCATCGACCAATAGCAACGTCTCGTCGCTGTCGACCTCGACTTCAACCGGCTTGAGCTCGGCAAACAGCGGCATCAATTCGTTGTCGACCGGTCTTTCGACCAGCGTATCGAGCGTCGGTTCGTTGTCGACCGGGCTGTCGGGCACCAACAGCAATGTATCGTCGCTGTCGACCTCAACCTCGACCGGCATTTCTTCGCTGTCGACCGGCATCTCGTCATTGTCGACCGGTCTGAGCCAGGTTACATCGTTGTCCTCCGGCTTGAGCAACATCACCAACGGCACCAACTCGCTGTCGACGTCGCTGACATCGCTGGTGGACGCTTCCAAGAATGCGACTGCAAATGGCGCGACATTGGGCGGCACCACGATCGGCGCCTCCAACGGCGACGGTACGGTGCAGACCCGTGGCACCAGCGGCACGGCGATCAACAACGTCGTGGCGGCGACCTGTACCAGCGTCAGCGGTGTGGATTCGACCGGCAGCGGCTTGTGCGCGCAGGCGACCAAGGATGGCGCAACCGCGATTGGCTCGAACGCACAGGCAACCGATACCAATACCACCGCTGTCGGCTTCCGCGCCTTGGCTTCGCAAGCTGGTTCGGTGGCGATCGGCTACAACGCCCGGGCGACCGGCGATCCAACTGTGGCCATTGGTAACAATGCGCTGGCGTCCGGTAACGACGCGGTAGCGATGGGCGCAGGCGCGCAAGCGACGGCGAACAACTCGGTGGCATTGGGTGCGTACTCTGTGGCGAACCAGGCCAATACCGTGTCGGTGGGTTCAACCGGCAGCGAACGCCGCATCACCAATGTGGCCGCCGGTATCAACCCGACTGATGCTGTGAATGTCTCGCAGTTGAACAACGTGCAGAACCAGATCGGCAATATCCAGCGTATCGCTTATTCGGGTATCGCGATGAGCATGGCGATGAATGGCGCGGTGATGCCGCCTCTAGATGCCGGCGAGAAGGGCGTTGGCGTCGGTATCGGCTCTTACCAGGGTTATGCTGCATTGGCCTTGCAGTTCAAGGCCATCAGCAAGACCGGTAATAGCGCCTGGGGAGCGGGTGTCAGTTCGACGGGTAATAACACCGGCTTCAGCGTTGGTTACGGTTTCAAATGGAAGTAAGCAGTTTGTTCCCGGTCTGAGCACATAGCTCGAGATCTGGATTCAAATATAGACGCCACGGCTTCGAAAGAATGCCGTGGCGTTTTTTTTTTGCGCGATGACGATGAGAGCTATCGGGACGAAAAAAAGCCCGCGCCGTATTCCACGGCGCGGGCTTCTTTATTTTTGTATCTGCGATTTACCAGGCAGGAATCACCGAGCTCTTGAATTGCGTCACCACGTATTGTTTGACTTCAGGGCTATGGTAAGCCTTGATCAACTTGGCGACCCAAGGCTTGTCCTTGTCGGCGATGCGGACCGCGATCACATTGGCGTAGGGGCCTTTGGCGCCTTCGATGGCGATGCCGTCCTTGGTTGGGTCGAGGCCGGCCGATTCTGCGTAGTTGCCGTTGATGGCAGCAGCATCCAGGTCATCCAGCGAGCGCGGCAGTTGCGCCGCATCGATTTCAACGATCTTCAGTTTTTTCGGATTGTCGGTGATGTCCAGTGGCGTCGCTTTCAGGCCGGCGTCGGCCTTGAGCTTCAGCAAGCCTTGTGCTTGCAACAGCAACAGCGCGCGGCCGCCGTTGGTTGGGTCGTTGGGCACACCGATGCGAGCGCCATTCTTCAGGTCCTTGAGCGATTTGACTTTCTTCGAATACACGCCCATCGGGAAAGTGATGGTGTAGCCGACATTGACCAGCTTGTAGCCGCGATCCTTGATTTGCGCTTCCAGGTAAGGCAGATGCTGGTAGCTGTTGGCATCCAGGTCGCCGGCAGCCAACGCTGCGTTGGGCTGCACGTAATCGCTGAATTCGACGATCTGGATATTCAGACCATCCTTGGCGGCGACTTTCTTGACCACTTCGAGGATCTGCGCATGTGGCCCGCCGGTGGCGCCGATCTTGATCGGCTTGTCCTGCGTGAAAGCAGGGGCGGCCGCACCCAGGCTGGCGATGACGCTCAGGCCGGCGAAAAGATTCACTAATTGACGACGATTCATTATCTACCTTTCAAAAATCACGACGGGTCCGATGCGAACCCAAAAATATCAACGATGGCTCAGGCGTCGTACCAGCACGTCGCCCAGCGTCTGTACCAACTGCACGAAAACAATCAGGATCAGCACCACCAGCAGCATCACTTCCGGCAGGAAGCGTTGATAGCCATAGCGGATGCCCAAGTCGCCGAGGCCGCCGCCGCCGATGGCGCCGGCCATCGCCGAGTAGCCAACGAGGCTGACGAAGGTGATTGTCAGGCCGGCGACGATGCCGGCAAATGCTTCCGGCACCAATACCTTGTAGACGATTTGCCAGGTGGTGGCGCCCATCGCCTGCGCTGCCTCAATCAGGCCACGCTCGACTTCGCGCAGCGCCGTTTCCACCAGGCGCGCAATGAACGGCGCCGAAGCGATCGTCAGCGGCACGATGGCGGCTGCGGTACCGATCGAGGTGCCGACAAAGAAACGGGTAAACGGAATCACCGCCACCAGCAGGATGATGAACGGCGTCGAACGCACCGCATTGACGATCAGGCCGGCGATGCGATTGAAAATCGGATGCGGCAGGATGCCGTCGCGGCCGGTCAGGTGCAGCGCAATCCCGAGCGGCACGCCGAGCAGGGCGCCGAGAATGCCGGAGATGCCGACCATCATCAAGGTTTCGCCGAACGACGATAAAAACAGATCAAGCATTTCAGATGACATGGTTCAGTTCCTCTACAGTGACGCCCTGGGCCGTCAGGTAAGCCATGGCGGCCTGGATGTTTTCACTGGTGCCGTTGGCGAGAATCGCCAGCGAACCAAAAGCCTGTCCCTGTATTTCATCGATCTGGCCATGCAGGATGTTGAAGTCCAGATCGAACTTGCGCACTGCTTCCGATAGCAAAGGCTGATCCACGCCGGAGCCGGTAAAAGCAAAGCGGAACAGATGGTCGGTGCCGCTGCCTGCATCGCTTTGGGCCAACCGTGCGCGCAGTCGCTGCAGTACGCCTTGCGGCAGTTCCTGGGCAATCACGTCGCCGATCAGGGCGCGCGTTACTTCGTGCTTGGGCGAGCGGAACAATTCCAGTACTTCGCCTTGTTCGATGACTTCGCCGCTTTCCATGACCGCCATACGGTCGCAGATCATCTTGATTACTTCCATCTGGTGCGTGATCAGGACGATGGTCAGGCCCAGTTCACGATTGATCTTGCGCAGCAGTTCCAGGATCGAACGCGTGGTTTCGGGATCGAGAGCCGAGGTCGCTTCATCGGACAGCAATACTTTCGGCTCATTGGCCAAGGCCCGGGCGATGCCGACGCGTTGTTTCTGGCCGCCGCTGATTTGCGCCGGATAGCTGTCCTTCAGCGCCGTCAAGCCGACCAGTTCCAGCAGCGGCGTGACTTTTTCTGCGATAGCGCTTTTCGACAAACCCGCCAGTTCCAGCGGCAGCGCGATGTTGTCGTACACAGTGCGCGACGACAGCAGGTTGAAGTGCTGGAAAATCATGCCGATTTCGCGCCGCGCTGTACGCAGCTGCTCGGCGTTCAGCGCTGTCATGTCCTTGCCGTCGACGATGATGTTGCCGGAAGTAGGGCGGTTCAACAGGTTGAGGGTACGCACTAGCGTGCTCTTGCCGGCGCCGCTGCGGCCGATGATGCCGAAGATTTCGCCCTTGCGTATCGTCAGGTTGACGTTGCGGACTGCATCAACCGGGCCGCGTGCGCCATTGAAACGCTGGGTAACTGCTTTGATTTCTATCATTTCAGAATGAAAAAAGGCAGCTGATTGCATAAACTTCAACAATCTCGCCGCCGTTATGTATTTTTAGTAGGTGCTTATTTTATAAGCGTTTGATACGCATGGGAAGGAACATTTAGACATGCTTTTATTACTTTTTTGCATATCCAATTGCTGATCTTCTTTTAATTGTTATCAAATGTGGCTAAATGGAGGCTGTTCACATCTGAATCAAATTTGCTCATACAGATTACCAATACACTGACCGCACCCGAGATTTAAATAGGGTCAGAGTCGATTTTTTTGGCCGATAAAAATTCGACTCTGACCCCATTTAAGGAGTTGTGGAGCACGGTATAAAAATCCCCAGTTCTTTCTTTGATTGCCGTCAAAAGGGGGCAGAGTAGCTCGCCGCGCTTCGGCGGCTTACAAACTCTGTCCCCTATTGACTCCGTTGACTTGAATTGATTTTTTGCCAAAGCAAAAAAGCCTGCGATGGATAACCATCGCAGGCTTTTCGAAGCATGACAACAAATGCTTTGCAGGACCGGAATGTTCCAGTCCTTCAAAATTACATCATGCCGTCCATACCGCCCATGCCGCCCATGCCGCCCATACCGCCTGGCATGCCGCCAGCCGACTTGTCTTCTGGCAGTTCAGCGATCATTGCGTCGGTAGTCAGGATCAGACCGGCAACCGAAGCGGCGTTTTGCAATGCCGAACGGGTAACCTTGGCTGGATCCAGAACGCCCAGTTCAACCAGGTCGCCGTAGGTGCCGTTGGCAGCGTTGTAACCGTAGTTGCCCTTGCCAGCCAATACCGCGTTGATCACAACCGATGGCTCGTCGCCAGCGTTGAATACGATTTGACGCAGTGGCTCTTCGATCGCGCGCAGCACGATCTTGATGCCGGCTTCCTGGTCGGCGTTGTCGCCTTTCAGGTCCTTGACGTTGGCACGTGCGCGCAGGAATGCAACGCCGCCGCCTGGCACAACGCCTTCTTCCACTGCTGCACGAGTAGCGTGCAGAGCATCTTCAACGCGTGCTTTCTTTTCTTTCATTTCAACTTCAGTTGCAGCACCAACGCGGATCAGCGCAACGCCGCCGGCCAGCTTGGCAACGCGTTCTTGCAGTTTTTCACGGTCGTAGTCCGAAGTCGCTTCTTCGATCTGCGCACGGATTTGCTTGACGCGTGCTTCGATAGTGATGGCTTCGCCGGCACCGTCGATGATGGTGGTGTTTTCCTTGCTGATTTCGATACGCTTGGCTTGGCCCAGTTCAGCCAGAGTGGCTTTTTCCAGAGTCAGGCCGACTTCTTCAGCGATCACTTGACCACCGGTCAGGATAGCGATGTCTTCCAGCATGGCTTTACGACGGTCGCCGAAGCCTGGCGCCTTGACAGCTGCAGTCTTCAGGATGCCGCGGATGTTGTTCACAACCAGGGTAGCCAGTGCTTCGCCTTCGACGTCTTCTGCAATGATCAGCAGTGGACGGCCGGACTTGGCGACTTGTTCCAGGATCGGCAGCAGGTCACGGATGTTCGATACTTTCTTGTCGAACAGCAGGACGAACGGGTTTTCCAGGGCAACAACTTGTTTCTCTTGGTTGTTGATGAAGTATGGCGACAGGTAGCCGCGGTCGAATTGCATGCCCTCGACGATGTCCAGTTCGTTTTCCAACGACTTGCCATCTTCAACAGTGATCACGCCTTCTTTGCCGACCTTGTCCATTGCCTTGGCAATGATTTCACCGATGTCGGTGTCGGAGTTAGCGGAGATCGAACCAACTTGGGCGATTTCCTTGCTAGTTGTGGTTGGCTTCGACAGAGTCTTGATTTCAGCAACGATGGCGACAACAGCTTTGTCGATACCGCGCTTCAGATCTGTCGGGTTGAAACCGGCGGCAACGTACTTGAAGCCTTCGCGAACGATAGCTTGTGCCAGCACGGTAGCGGTAGTGGTACCGTCACCAGCGTTGTCGGAAGTCTTGGAAGCAACTTCTTTCACGAGCTGCGCGCCCATGTTTTCCAGCTTGTCTTTCAGTTCGATTTCTTTAGCAACCGAAACACCGTCCTTGGTCACGGTTGGGGCGCCGAAGCTACGCTCCAGAACCACGTTACGGCCCTTAGGACCCAGAGTTACCTTGACTGCGTTAGCCAGAACGTTAACGCCGTTGACGATCTTGGCGCGTGCATCATCGCCGAAAATTACTTGTTTTGCTGCCATGTTTTATTCTCCTGAATACGTTGAATTCAATTGTGTAGTGTACGGAGCTGATCAGAAGCGCCAGGCGCCGGCTGATCAGAGAATCCCGGTTTGACCGGAATTACTTGCCTTCGACTACGGCAAACAGGTCTTCTTCGCGCATTACCAGCAGCTCATTGCCGTCGATCTTGACAGCCTGGCCCGAGTATTTGCCGAACAGAACGCGATCGCCAACCTTGACTGCCAAGGCACGGACATTGCCGTTTTCCAGAATCTTGCCGTTACCTACGGCCAGAACTTCACCTTGATCCGGCTTTTCGGCAGCCGCTTCCGGCAGCACGATACCCGATGCAGTTTTAGTTTCTTGGTCGAGACGCTTGACGATGACGCGATCGTGCAAAGGACGAAGATTCATATGTGACTCCTTTAGATTCAACAGGTTATTTGTATTTGCAGCAACATCGCAGCAAAGTGAACTGACCGCTCTGCTTTGCTGTATATAGATGCGCCGCACAGTGACTAGGTCGGGGAGATTGTTAGCACTCTCTCCTAACGAGTGCTAAGTATAGGGACGCTCTGTCGATTTTTCAAGCCGACTTGCAAAACTAATGTGGGAATCGTCTAAATTGTCGGATTTCGTTTAACTCTGAACTTTGGTCATCTAACTCTGAACTATTCCTATGGCAGCATTGCCGTCTAGGGCGAATTTCCTCTATGGAGAAAGAGGGCCGCAGCCACTGCTCTTCACGTGAATATCAGCGAAATAAATGAGGAATGATTAATTTTATATTAAGTATTATTTGAAGCTATTATTGCTTTTGGTTGTTTATTGGCAATGATTGGAGCCCGAGGAAGTTATTTTTATTTCTGAAAGAGTAGTACAAATTTCAGCGCGGCTTAACTTGGCTGTCTCTCAGCAGTCTCATGCTACCGACGGTGGGGAGCGGAAGAGTCGCGAATTGCACTACGTGAGCGATCGGTGCTCGGAGGAGCAGTTGGATCCATGCCGTTCGCTCGACTTTGCGCGTACATCTTCGCGAAACCCTGCTTAAGGATTTCGTTGACCTCACGTGCGTGATGAGTGACTGGATGCGTGTTGCGACAGGCAGCAAACGACTTTGCTGTCATTCGGATTTCCCGACAGCAGACGTTGGTAACAGCTACCTACATCTTTTTTTTCAGTAACCATCCGGCAATGTCGCAAAGGACAACCCCACTCCAACTTCATCTAGCTGCTGCTGAGCGGCTCTTAAGAAAATAGCGGCGGATTCATTCGGTTTGTATTTGCAGAAAATACTTATTCGAATTGCGCGGCCTTCTGCTTGCGGAATAGATTCGAGCAATTGACCGCTTTGAATGAAATCTAGATACTTGCCGATTTTTCTTTCGAGAAAGCGAAAATGCTCAGGTTCATTATGCCAAGGTAAATGGTCTGAAATCGTAAGCACGACTTCGCCACTGTCCTTAGCAATACCCGCTGCATCAATAACGCCGGCGTTCTCTACAGTCATAATGAGTGTCCAATAGATTATGAATATTGAAGGGCCACCTTGCCAATGGCCTATTCTGGCCGTATGCAGCACTCTGCGCATCCAATTTCAGATTTCAAATCGAGTCGTCAGTTCTTTAAAATCTTCTGCTATACGTGTCGCATACTTCGACTCCATGCCAATTAACGGTAGCATGAAGACAGCTCCGGTAGCATCAAATGCTAGCACTTCGCCACCTCCGTTCCCACCAAAAGCAACGAAGCCTGGAGCGTACATCTCAATTTCAATATCAGCATTGTTTTTGGTGAGTTCTTCAAGGGGCCATAGCGCAACGTAACCCGGTTCCGTTTCATCACGAGTCAATCCCTCAAATGCCCCCTTGGTTCGCACGTAATTGATGTATTCGTTTGGAATGCTAGGCATCATGTCTATCCTAGGAAATATACTTTTCAGTCAATGACCGGATTTGGCCGGACTGAGCCATTCGTGAAATACAGATTTCGACCCGTTGCGGTCATTCGAGATTCTCCAAAGCAGACATTTAGGGCTACGATAAATTTACGGCGCTCTCTTTGTTAGGCCGTGGTGGCCTTCATGGCTAAAATCAGAAGGGAATATAGTATCCGAGTCATAAATCGCGCCTTCGAAGATGACGCCTTCAAGATTGGCGTTCGAGAAATCTGCGCCACAAAGTATGACTTCTCCTCCCATATTGTCAGCCGAGAACGTTGAGCCGCGTAGATTCGCAAACGAGAAATCTGAATCCTCAAAGCTCCCTCCCATGAACTTTGCGTTCTCCATGCGAGCATCAACAAACTTCGCTCCCAATGCATACACAAGGTAAAACGTGGCATTGGACAAATCAGCATTCGTAAAGGACGTTCCAATGAGCAACGTGCCTTCAAAGATTGTTTCCTTCAAGTACGCGCCTGAAAACGAGGACTCTTCAAAATTTCCAGACTGGAAAAAAATATTGCCTAAGTTTGCGGCACAAAAATCTGTATTTTCAAGATTTACATTCTCCAATAGAGTTCGGCCATCAAGCTCGCCGGCGGGTTCAACTATGGCCAAGATGTGGCCATTTAGTGACCTAATTTCCATTTATTAGTCCTAGTACAAATACAGTTCCCGTGTGCCACGGCGGACTCTTTCCGACGACATTCAGATTCGGCCACATAGTTTATTGGCAGATATTCGGAAATATCAGCACTTAAGGGGTGTCGGCGACCGACCGCTCAGGCCGTTTTGAGGCGGTCGCCACAGGTTGATTTCAACCCAAAACGGCCATACGCTTTTCTCCAAAGCAGCCGTTTGGTTTGGTTATCAATGTTTGATGACCGAAAACTTTTAGTGAATCGAGTCAGATATTCGCCTTACAGTCTTATATTCCACCGGTATAAAAGAACAAATATAGAGGTATCAATGCAAACAGTGAGAACGAGAGAATAATGAACAGAGATTTTGGCAGTTTTTTCAAAAAAACAGCTAAACAAGCGCTGAGCAACGTCATTGCTAACGGATACAATATATAGAATCGCAACTGGCCAGTGCTCGGAAACCCCGCAACTTCTTGTCTAGCTGCGCCAACACAGAGCGTAGTACCCAAATACACAAGGGCTCCCCACAATACGCAACACAGAATTGATACTGCTCTTCTTTTGACCAAAATCACTCTCCGTATTACTCATTGAGCCATTGCTAGCGAAAACAGGCTAGAGATATTTAGCCTATGCTTGTAGCACCTCCGAAGCTGTGAAGTACCTTTTTGCAATACATTAACAAATGGCCGCTCCTGGCCGTTTTGAGCCGGCCGCAACAGGTCGATTTCGACCCTGAGCCGTCATTCGGATTTCTCCACAGCGGACATCCGTTGCGCTGACAAATGGGGTGAAATATCTGCCGAGCTACGATATGTACGTTGCAAATTCGTTAAATGATTGGGGAAACTTTAGAAAGCGGTGATTGATAGTCTCTTGTCCATGACTTGCTTCCAGCATTAACCACTCGTTTGGTGACAATGGAAGAAAGCAAAGATCACTATTTCCAATAGAATATTTACAGAAACGAATATCGATATTTTCTTTTACCAACTCAGCCAGAGTTAACACAACTATAAAGCAATCATGTCTTTCCGCCGCATATGAGATTTGTAAAGTGCGACCTTGATAAGTGAGTATATGGGTAAAGCCAGCGGGATTGGATGACACTTCGTAACTCGCAGTAATTGGATGCTGAACTCCGACTATGTCATTCAAAGAACTTATTATTTCTTCGGTGTCTTCTCCCCAATCCACGGAAAGAAATGTACTCCCATCCCTCACCAATTTCCACGCATCAGCATCCCAATTTGTTCGGTCGACCGGAAGCTCCATAAATTTCTGAACAATCTCTAAGCTCACCGCCACTCCTTTTTAGTTGAAAAAAATTTTAACTATTTAAGTCAATATGTTTTGGGGATTTTGAATTGATATTTCCCGCCAATTTCCGCTTCTGGCCGATAGCAGATTTAAGGTGCACGACGGCTCCCGATAGATTCGACAAAGAAATAGCCGGGATGGATGAACGGAGGTCGGTTTAAATTGTCCCCATACAACCGAATTCTTTCGCCCTGAGTTCCCAGTTCAGGTTTGTCATTCATTGACGCTAACGCTCCAGAAAAGCACGAATCTTTACGCGAAACTGAGGCTTCGCCGTTAGGTCCAAGGTCGAATTTACCTTTGACGACCTGTGCGTTAGCTAGAGTCAAAATTTCCGGATTCTCGATATACCCGCACAGCGGGCCATATGGACCAGTTTCACACTCTTCCTGGCCTCCTGTGTGAGTGATGTCGACGACAGTCGCTTCAACGATCCATTCGGCAGCCTCTTTGCACTCTTGTAGATCCTTGCAGCTAAAGTACAAACATGCATGGTGGGCTTCAGCGACAGGTGTGACGATCACAAGCATGCTCACAAATAGCGAAAATATTGTTTGATTCATGCGGATATGTCCTATAGTTATATGGCGCTGCTGAGTAACCGTTTTTGGATGTCACGGCAATCGGCTGCTTCTGGCCGTTTTCTGACTTCTGTTCTGTATGTGTGAAGGTAATGGAGTCAGGTCTTGCCGTGACACATTTTTTTGCTCTGGCACTGAGTAATATGTCATTGTAAGACCTAACCCGTCGCTCCCTTGACACCGTCTCCCCCTAGTTGCCGACCACGTTCTGTTGGCGCTTCAGCGGCAGCCCGACCTGGTAGCCCTGTGCCTGGCCATAGGCTGCGGCATCCGGGTCCGGCGCGCAGCCATCCTGATCGAACAGCGCCGCGCGACCACAGGCGGAGGAAAACATCTTGACGCTGTTGTGGCCGATGCCCGCTACTTCCAGCAGCCGTTGCGTCCATTCACCACGTGGGCGTGACGACAGATAGGAAAAGTAGAGAGTACCCCTGTCGAAACGGGTGGTGCCCTGTACCTCGGCGGCGCAAGACCGGTCCAACTGATGGTGTGCCGGATCGTTGTCGGCCGTGCCGAGCAAATAGACGATGTCGCGCGCAAGATAGTCGCGCCCCAGCGCCTGCGGGTCGATCGGCTGGGAGACGTAGCGAGGCAGGTCGCCACCGAGGCCGTACGGCCAGCGGTTCACGCCTGGGCATTGTTGTGACGATGCACCATCGGCATGCCGGTTGGTGTCGATCGGTCGCTCAGGCGTGAGATAGAGGTAGTCCGACGGGTTGGCAACCACATAGCTCAGATGCACGCCCAGGCGCAGGAGCGGCCCCTGGCCGTGCCCGACCGCGGCATAGCGTTGGACGAAGCGCCCGCCCGCTGAATGGCCCGCGACCACGACCGTGCGCAGCGCCGGGAAGAGTTGGCGATTCGCCAGTCGCGCGAGGATAGCGTCGAGTGCGTCGAAGGAGCTGATGGCGGCCGGTCCTCGTGCGTCGTAGCCCGCCGCCCAAGCGTTCGGCCCCCAGCGCAAGGTATCGGCAGGCAGATGGTGTGCGTCGATGTCGGCCTGGATCAGGAACTGCGGCGTGATCAGGATGGCATCGTTGGCCGCGGTTCCGGACTGCTCGGCGGCAAGTTCCAGCGACTTCAGGTCGCGCCGGGGCCAGCCGTGGATCACGATGACCGCACGAGTCACTGCGGGTTGCGGCTGCGTCCAGTCGCGCGACACGTGGATAGATATGACACCTTCGCCTTTCGCGCTGGAGACTTCCAGGCGCCCGTCCTGTACGATGGGGACCGGCGTCAACACCTCCGGATCGACGGTGGCACCGGCCGCCATCGGCAGCATGGCCAGCCACGCCGATATGGAAATGGTTCGAAGCATATTCATGTCTTTTTTCCTACAGTCTCGGCCCGAATAGTTGAAACGGGGATAGTGCTCAATAGGTTGACAGATAATGTGTCAGATTTGCCCTTCGATAGCACAGTACACAGAAACTCCAGTTACTGAGGATTCGCCGCGCCAAATCTGTCAGCAGAGTCAACGATCCTGAAATAAATTTCGGTGGGCTTCATATTTTGATATGAATTTCAATTGTCCGCCTCTGGCCGGTTCGCGCCAACGCTACTCTGAAACTCTGAGCAGTACATCAGCATGGTGATGCCCAGTAAAAGCTGAAAATAATTGCCCCCGCAGTCGGACCACTGCACCAAGCTTTGGTCTGAGTTCGGCATATTGCTTCTTGTTTAGCACAAGTTGAATTTCTCGAACGGACTTAAACGCCACTTCGCTTTGTCCGATATCGCCAACGGTACAAATTGTCGGCTCGAGCGACATGTAAAATCCAGTCTCAGGCTCGTCACCGTTCGCCACACTTTCATAATTTGGGCGACCAGGAAACGTCTCCCTATGTAACTTCCCAGTCACCGTAACGGTTTCTGGTTCGTAGCGAAGGCAATTGGCGGGCGCGGCCAACACTGCCCTCATCTGTACGAGCAGAAGCAGTATAAATATAAAAGATAGACGTGGTTTCATCCCCATTTCGTTCTCGCCCTCGTTATCGCATCTTGATTAGCCGAAGCTTTCGACTGTCCGCTCATGGCCGAGGCTGTGTAAAAACGCTGTTGAGCGCTAATTCTAATCGGAAGTAAACGATTTGCGGCGATCCATGTCACACGAACAGATGACTCTGTTCGAGGTACACCTATGAAACGCTTCATTGAAGGGCTGGATCGCAGTCAACGCATTTTGCTTCCCGAGCAACTGGACGACTACGTTGCCGATAGCAACCCAGTGCGGGTAGTCGATGTTTTCGTCGATGAACTGGACCTGGTGCAAATGGGTTTCGAAGGAACAATGCCTGCACAAACAGGACGTCCGGCCTATCACCCATCGGTTCTTCTCAAGATTTACATCTACGGCTATCTCAATCGGCTCCAATCAAGCCGTCGCCTGGAACGAGAGGCGCAGCGTAACGTTGAACTGATGTGGCTGACAGGGCATTTGACGCCGGACTTCAAGACTATCGCCAACTTCCGCAAAGACAATGGCCGTGCCATCTCCAATGTATGCAAGCAGTTCGTCGTGCTGTGTCAGCGACTTGGCCTGTTCTCTGAAGCGCTGGTCGCTATTGACGGCAGCAAATTCAAAGCCGTCAACAACCGCGACCGCAACTTCACCAGCGCCAAGCTGCAACGGCGCATGGAAGAGATCGCAGCGAGCATTGATCGCTATCTGACAGCCCTCGACACGGCGGATCGCCAAGAGCCGGACCGCAAGCAACTCACGACAACTCGACTGCATGAGAATATCGCAGCGCTCAAGGCGCAGATGCGAGAGCTTGAAGACATCCAATTAAAACTCCAGAAGACGCCGGATCAACAAGTCTCTCAAACCGATCCTGATGCACGGTCGATGAAGACGCGTGGTACAGGCGTCGTTGGCTACAACGTACAAACGGTGGTCGACGCAAAGCATCATCTGATTGTGGCGCACGAGGTGACCAACATCGGGAGCGACCGGGATCAACTGCACTCGATGAGCCGGCAAGCGCAAGAAGCGATTGGCACCGCATCGCTGACCGTAGTTGCTGATCGTGGTTACTTCAAAGGAGAAGAGATCCTGGCGTGCACACAAGCCGGCATCAACGTGATCGTCCCGAAGAACCTGACCTCCAATGCCTCTGCTGAAGGTCGGTTTGGCAAAGCGGATTTCATTTACGACGCACGCGCCAATGAATATCAGTGTCCCGCCGGAGAGCGATTGATCTGGCGTTTCACGAGCAAAGAGAAAGGCTTGAATTTGCACCGCTATTGGAGCTCGAATTGCCAGCAGTGCTCACTCAAATCCGCATGCACGCCAAGTCCTCAACGGCGCGTGACACGATGGGAGCATGAGTCTGTACTGGAGGCCATGCAGGAGCGGTTGGAACGAACGCCGAAGGCGATGCGAATACGCCGGCAAACGGTTGAGCATCCATTCGGCACCATCAAGGCATGGATGGGTGCTACGCACTTCCTCACCAAAACCAAGGCCCGAGTGAGCACCGAGATGAGCTTGCATGTCCTGGCTTACAACATGAAGCGGATGATCAACGTGCTGGGCGTGGGAACCTTGATGAAGGTGATGAGCGCATAGGCGCTTTTAGCGTCAGGAGATATGTTTGGAGACGGCTATTTACTAGGCCAAGGGAAATAGCCGCCGCGTTTGCAGGGCTCTCTATTATCAACAATGTCGCGTTAAAATGACGTGGATCTCGGCTCCCTTGATGGATTCAGCGTTTTTACACGGCCTCGGCCGGACTCGGCCATTCGTGAAGGCCAAAATTTGGCTCTGAGCTACCGTCATGATTCGACGTACCAGTCGTTCTGAATTCGCACGTCATCATTATTACTCGGCGGGCTGGGGCCAGCACAAAAGCACAGACGATTCAATCTTTTCCAAAAAATGATCCCACCACGAGGCCAATTGCACTCGCTCCAATTACAAAGGGGAGGCCGAAGGTCGCACAAGTCATGTACAGTGTCCATGCTCCAATGGAAATGTACCAACACGAAATTCCGGCAACAAGAAAAAGAAGAAATAAAACACCCATACCCCTATTAAAACCCAAAAACGAGGAGCATAAGCCGGCGACTATGGTGATCGCCAAACAAAATAACGAAGCTACCAACATATTTCCCCTTTCGTTGAATTCGCAACGTCGTTTAGACTAGTCTCGAGTTTGTACGCGGAAGTGCAAGTATGTCGAATGCCGCCATTACGCACAGTTTTGCGCGGTGCAAATTTTTAATAACCATAGAATCAATGGGAAAGAGATTCTGCGCAAATCCTTGCTTGCCACTCGTGAAATTCTTTTTCTGCTACAGTCTCAGTGTCGTTGAGCCTAAGCAGAGTGGAGCTCTCTGGCAACAAAGACGCATCGCCGGGAGGGCTTGTTTTCTTCCAGATTAATTTGTCTCCGACAACGCGGATCGTTGCGCTGAACTCTTCATTCTCTACCCTGGTGCTGCGAAACGTCACCGTTGCCTGGTTACCATGCGTGACTCCAACCACCGATGGCTTTCCGTCGATATTTTCCCCATCATCAGACCGGTTTCCCAAATGACTAGTCGCATCGTGGAAACCACAAATCTTGCCATCACGTGTCCATAGTCTTAACTCGAAATAATCTCTGCCCCCTGACCTACACAATTCTTCATATTGTCCGGTCGCCCCTTGGCACGAAAAACCTCTTTCCAATCTCCGTCCAAAGGCGAGGCAGTCGCGTGATTTGCCGCCAATACCCCGGCGAAAATGAATAGAAAAAATCGAATCATATTAATAATATCCACCGTGCCAACATGATTGCCACCTTGCGTTAGAGTGAAAAAAATTATGTGAATCGCCATTAGTTTGGTAGGCACTTTCAACCGTCCGCAATTGGCCGATTACCGGCGGTTAAGCGTACCTACTTTTTCAACAGCACCTTGTAATAGTCGAGAACGTTATTTTCAGCGCCATCTACGATGCGATTCGATATTCGTGCCCACGGCCAAAAATTTATTCCGGACTTGGTTTGAAGCCCTGGAAATTTTTGACCACCGAGTGTGACCATGCCCCATTCGGCTCCATGATTACGACGATAAACTTCACCTACATAGCTCCCGTAGCGCGTTGCGAACAACATAACCTGCTCATCCGTTGGCCGTGGTGATGTCGTCATGTAAGAGGTGTGAATACTTGTCATCGCCTTTTCTACCTCGCCGATACTATCGTCGGTCCAGTCAAGACTAATTCCCAATTGAGTTTTCGCGAGCTGGATTGCATCCAGTGCGTATGTCTCCGCTATTTTTTGAATATTTTTGTCCGAGACAAAGGATGGGCTTCCACTTTCTCCAGCCAAGACGGAACCCGCAACAAAAAAAACCGAAGCAGAAAAGAGAATTCGAAGTATTTTCATAGTTATATATTAACTTGATTGAAATGCCGAGCGAGTTTTAATGATTGCAGTACGTCGTCCAGTGCGGTAAGCACATTCGACTGTCCGCAACTGGCCGATATTAGCCCTCGGCACGACTAGAGTTTAGTCGGAAGACAAAATGCAAGGTGTTGTCGCCTATTGCCGACGAGACTGGTTCGGTAGGCAAGACACCCAAAGTCCAAGTCGGGTCGCCTGAAGGGTATATCTCCGCGACTTGCCGACCGTCGACCTCGGCGCTTAGTCGATTGTGGGTGGACGAGTATTGTAAAAATTTTGACGAGCAAATTTTCCGCATTAAAACCTCGATAGCAGTGTTTCCATCTACTTCGTAGACCGCGTCAAGTCTGTTGATTTGGTCATCGGCTGCACAGCACGCCTGGCGAACAACATTTATCTTCATAAGACTTCCTGATGTTTTCGATGATGGCATCGAACGATGCATCATATCACCAGAAAGTTTCTCGCATGACATCGTTTTGCTGGGCTGAGTAAATGACCGGATTTGGC
Organism: Collimonas arenae; assembly: GCF_001584165.1. Lineage (NCBI taxonomy): Bacteria > Pseudomonadati > Pseudomonadota > Betaproteobacteria > Burkholderiales > Oxalobacteraceae > Collimonas > Collimonas arenae. Next base: position 3,847,373 of record NZ_CP013233.1, on the reverse strand, counting down.
CGACAGCGGTCCTGCTATGCACTTGGGGCCGCTACTGGCCGTTACTGACCTACTCCAGGAGTCAGATCTACCATTTCGCCGACCTTCAAAACGGACACCTCTGAAGCTCCCAACAATTGAAAAGCAAATACGGTCAGGTCTGGTGTACCGTCAGGGCGCAATGAGCGAGGTTGTGAAAGACTCATCTTAATACGGGCACCACCAAGACGCGAATCGAGACCTATCGTGAAACTGCCACCGTCCATTTGACGTGCGAATACGTACGGAGCACTACCAGTCGACACATACTCTAATTTAAATCGCATATTTGATTCCATTTTTGAGCGGCGGCTTCTGGCCGAATTGCGTCATTCCCGAAAGTCAGGTCTCAGCCGCGCATTCAACCGATGAATGCATCACTATTTTTTTTTCAAGCCGTCAATAACCAGTTCGACATTTGCACCACAATAATTGGCGCACCCTTCACCGGCAGAGCCAACACTCGCATCCCTGCCTTTTATTTCAACAGACACCTTGCAATTGTCACCGTTAGAAACTAGCAATCCTTTCTTAATCTGCGCAATCCCTTGAAATGAACAGAAGTGATTGTAATTTCCTTCAGTATGTATCCACAGGTAATAACTTGACTCATTGCGACGCTTTATGTTGAGTCCTTGTTCCACATGGCATACATGTCGGCTTGTGGAATTTTCAAAGCAATCGATAGGCAAATCCGTTCGGTAATAGCCCGTCATGTCAGCAGCGAGTACTGGGAGCACAGCGGACATGGTAACGAGGCAAACAAATCGTCGCATTTGGATGGGCATAGTCAGATATTGAATGGCGAGCTGCTTTCGATGACGGCATCGATCGATACATCATATCACCAGAAAGTTTCTCTCGTGACATCGTTTTGCTAGGCAGAGCAAATGACCGGATTTGGCCGCATGCGGCTGGTCAGGACAGAGTGCCATTGCCCATGAGCGACATACACCCAAAAGTGAAGTGGCCCCTCAAAATGCGCTGCATACGAACGCAAGACGGATGTTCAGCTATCATTTCGCAATCCGACACCTCTTGCGAGCGCTTGCCTCAACGGCTGGCACGTTCTGGGTATTCGTCACATTACGAAAAAGGGATTTTTGATGACCATCCAACGAACCGGTCACCGGTACCGTGATATTAATACTGGCAAGACTATCGACATTTGGTTTCCGGCTTCTGGCGCCATTAAAAGGCGTAGCTGTCTTGCTGAGAAAGTCGGCCTTATTTCGGGTGATGTTGTTGAAGTGGAGATTGAATCACTAGGCGCGCCAGCCGTTTCCACAGAAGATGCCTATTTGCGCTTACACCTGCTTTCCGATAGAACCATAAAACCAAATGAAATCAATCTCGATGGCATCTTTGGTCTATTGCCCAATGTTGCCTGGACATCCGCCGGCCCAGTCTTCCCAAGCAGCGTCGATGAGCTACGGGATCGAGCCGCGTCTGAATATCATCATGTCACGGTGTCATCGGTCGATAAATTTCCCCGCATGACGGATTACATTTTGCCCGAAGGTGTACGAATTGCCGACGCGGACCGGGTGAGACTCGGCGCCCATTTGGCAACCGGCACAACTGTGATGCACGAGGGCTTTGTAAATTTCAACGCTGGAACGCTCGGCGAGTCAATGATCGAAGGTCGCGTGACGCCTGGCGTGACAGTTGGTAGAAATTCGGATGTGGGAGCTGGTTCATCCATCATGGGCACGCTATCCGGCGGCGGCAAGAGCAAAAATTCTATCGGAGAGCATAGTCTGCTCGGTGCGAACGCTGGCATCGGCATTTCGCTTGGCGACGAGTGTATCGTCGAGGCCGGCCTTTACGTCACCGCCGGGACAAAGGTGAAAATGCCTGATGGCAGTGTTGTGGCAGCAAAACAGTTGTCCGGTCAATCCGGCCTGTTGTTTCGGCGGAACAGCCAAACCGGTGCGGTCGAGGTTTTGCCGACCAATTCGTCCCGCTGGGGCGGCCTAAATACGAACTTGCACAGTAACGACTGACTGGAACTCCCGTCGTCGTTCTGCCAGATTTACAGCAGAACAGATGAAACACCACTTGCCATTGCAAGATTCGATCGGTTCTTCCTGGCTGATAACTGACTCTCGGCGCCCTTCATAGCGCCATCTGCAATGTCCTGAAACCCGTTGGAAGTATTTGCCCAGACTCGCTAGAAACGAACCCCAATTGCTCATAGAATCCGATGGCGTTCGGTGCCGCGTTCAAAAAGAGAGCTTGCTTAGGGCTTTTGCTCTTGCAAGCTGTACTGGCCGCCTTCAACAGCATGCGACCGATACCTCGCGATTGAAACTGCGTATCCACAAAGAGACTACATAAGTTCCAGAAATCCTTCACGAGCACGACACCGACGATCCGACTCTCCAAGGTAGCCACGATGTGGACGCATCTCTCAGGATTAATTAGCCAATAGTCCACGTTCTTGTTCACATTGGCGATCATGTCATGGTGTATCGACACGTCGCTTTTAACGCTCGCAACAATCACATGCTCCATAAGCCGGCGTACATCTTCGGCCTTCGCTGGTGTTACACAAGTCAGCTTTATCTCCATTCTGGCCCCTGTTCTCAGTCTGAATTGCCGTCAGCTTGGCAGACACTATTAATCGCTTGGAATTGGCCACCTACTCCTGTCGCAAAGATAGGATATCAACACAACGGCAACAGCCGACGGCTTCAGTCAGATTTCTTTCGTGCTTGCCATTCATTTTCGCTGATGGCAAGGACAGTTGTATTCCACATCCGTCCTTTGAAAAATCGGTCATTGACGCGCTCCGATTCGATCTTCATTCCGAATGCTTGGCAAAGTTTTATCGCTGCCTTGTTTTCAGATATGGTCTCCGCGTAGATCCGATGTAACCCCAATTAGACAAAGCCAAACTCGATCAACGCATTGCCGGCATCGCGTGCCGCACCGGCTCCTTGCCACTGCCGGCCCAGTTCGCAGCCGATAGACGCATGCCTTGGCGACTCTATTCGAATGCCACATGAGCCCATCAACTCGCCCGATAGTGAAACAACTGCGAGTTGATACTTTGTTCGCGGGATCTCGCCACTTTGCTCAATAAACATAGCTAGAAGCTCCTCCGCTCTGTTGCTCGCAGAGTCTTCTTCACTATAAAAACGCTGAAACTTCGGATCGTTCCTCAGGCTTTGATATTGCGCCAGATCCTCTCGACGAAAATCCCGCAAGCACACCCCATCGGCAGGTATTGAAATCATTGGATTTGGGTATATTAAATCACGGTCGCTGGTCTATAGACCAAATATCCCACGAAATACATGTTGGCAGCCATCTACCCGACATAGCTGTTGTGACACGCTGCTCCTGGCCGATAGCCGCTGTTCGCGCTCAAACATTGACTGCATCAATCAAATAAAGTGGACGTTACCATGCCACGATGAAATGCAAATGCAGTCTCCAGGTCCGCTTTAACTACCCGGCCGAGCGATAGCTCTGGAAGATTATCCAGAGAAAAGAAATCGACACCTGAGGTTTCAGGGCCGGTAAATGGGCTTGTCGTATCGGCGCATTCACATAGAAAATAAAGCTTATAGAAATCGCGAGCATCTGGGTCGTACGGTCCCTTCGCTTTGTGGCGCACGTTGAAGAGTTTGGTCGCCGCAACAACCAATCCAGCTTCTTCATGTATTTCTTTGACCACATTTTCGGCAGGCGACAAACCTACATCAGCAAAGCCACCTGGCAGCGTCCATTTGCCATCTGATTTTTCTCGGACAAGAAGGATTTTATCGCCTTCAATGACGGCACCACGAACATCCACCTTCGGAGTTGAATAACCCATTGCAAAATCTGAGACAAGGTTGGTAATTCGTTCGACAGGAACGTTCCCAAGCTGAGCAAGCATTAAATTTGCAATATCGGCGATTTCCGTGAAACGTTCCTTATCGAATTCATCCTTGCAGAAATACAATGATGTCGACGCCAATGCTTGTAGGCGCTTCGCATAGGCAAGCCATTGGTTTTCCATTTCCATGGTGCTTTTCCCTTTCTCGTCAAATCGACCTGAAGCTTTCGACAGCCAAAAATTGTTCAATTGCCGTACAAGACATTAATTAATGCCATTTAGGGATGAATGACTCAAGGTCAGTTACCTGGGGCGCAAAGAGCTGCAGCCGGTAGCATACAGTGATGACATCCAGACGTCCGCTTTCGGCTGAGGTCGTCGGTAACTGCTACTGGCCGAATGGCGTCATGGACTATAGATATTGGACATGCGTGCCAAGGGGTACATAGCCGAAGATTTTGAATCCTGTCTCTGTCGTGACGCCAGGCACATGCACTGAGCGGAGCACTCGCAGAACAGCTTCACGCTGGGCTGCGGATGTCACGGCAATCTCAACCCACTCATCCTCTTCGTGGTGTCCATAGAAGTGGTGGAACCATTCCCCATCCCACGCACTGACATATCCACTATGCAAATTGCGCGCGCGAAACCGAGGTGATAGTGTGCCGAGCCCGCTCATACCGAATCTCAGTTTCTCCCACTTCGTGTTGTTCATGACAGGGGACATATAGAGCGCCTAGTTGATGGTGGATACGAATGTCCGCAGCTGGCCGCTATTTGCCTTTCGATTTAAATTGCACGTCAAATCTCTTAATTCAAGATGCCAGAGAATTTTCACTGTCCACTTTCTTTCCACCCCATTCGTCTCTTAGCAACGAATAAACGCAACTGTCATGGTACTTTCCACCCATGAAAACGTACTGACGCAATACGCCTTCAAATCGAAAGCCGGCCTTTTCAGCCACTCGTTTGGAGCCGTCATTTTCGCTTGAAGCGATTATCTCGATGCGATTGATAGGTCGAGAACGAAAAAGGTGGTCGGCCAGTAGCTGAACCGCTTCGCTCACATAGCCTCGGCCGCGAAAATTTTCATCAAAAAGCCAATAGCCGATTTCACGTGTGTATGGCGTCCGAATTTTAAAGTGCACAATTTCACCTACGACTACGTTGTTCTCCCCGATGATGAGTAATCTTTCGTAGTCGTCCTGCGAGAAACCATTTTCCACGAATTCTTTGCGGAGATTTACAGGAGACTTTACACGGTGCGGAAAATGGTCGCCACGATTGTCGACTCTGCAAACCATTTCAAGGTAGCGGGGCAAATCATCTTCGTTAATATGGCGGATACTACAAATTTTTCCTTCAAGCACAAAAATTTCCTTTTTTGTTATGGTGAATTTTCAATGCGGGACGAACGACGGCTCCTGGCCGTTTGGGGCCGGTCGCGACAGGCCAAATTCGACCCAATGCAGCCATCTGTTATTCTCATAACCGCACGTCCAGAAAGTTAAGTTACATTTTGCGGAGGTGCCATTGGCTCCATAACACTCGTTCCGCAATTAATGCACACCTCTCGGAGGTTTTTCAAGGTATTTGACTGAGCGGCAAAATCGTTCCCGCAAACAAAGCATGGATGCGCATATGAAGATTCACGCTCCACAAAGCAATCGCGAATTTTCCGATGGTCAGAAATTTTCGCAATCCACGCTCCGAGTCTGCCAGCAGGGTCTTTGCGCGAGCTATCAAAATGGGCAACTGCTTCGCACTCGATGTCGTTCGGTTCATATAGAAGCAATGACATGCCTTCGATCAAACGAATTCTCTGCCTAGCCAAGCTGGCTAGTGTGCCATAGCCGGTCAATGCCATTTCAGCTGAAAAATCGCCTTCACCACCATACTCAATAGCATTGAAATCAGCGTATACGCGTGGCATGGTCATAATCTGTGGAATTTAATTGAACGTAAATAGTCGATCGTAATGAATCACCATCAATTTGGCCGACACTATCGTCCGTCCGCAATTGGCCGAATTGCGGCAATTGCTAAAGCCCACGTAACATAGATGCGAACTGTTTTGCGGTCCATTTCTTCCTGTCCGAAACTTGCCCATCGCCTAGTTCAATTAACCGCAATTGTCCCGCATCTGACGACACAGTATCGATCGAGAAGAATGGACTTTTGATGCGTTGAGCGATTTCTTCCACAAAAGTTGGGACTATTCCATCTCGACCATGAGCTTTTCCATCAAGGACGAAATATCTTTCCTCTGTTTCTGAAATTAAATGTTCAAACTTACGGATGCATACTCCTCCCTCAATCGTACCTCGGTATTGTTCTATGAGCGAAACAACTTCGGCAATATCCTCCGCCCTAGCTGCGACTGAGCCACGTTGAGTTGTCAAAGATTTGACGTAGTCCTTAACGAAATAACCTGGCCAATGTTTGCCGGCTACGGCTATGACAAAATCAGCGTCCCTGTATGTGGTGATCGTTTCTGGAGTAACGTCAGCACATATTTCATACCATTCTGGTAGATAGTGGCAACGACGATATTGTGCGGAATTGGTCTTCAGGACCCCGCCTTTATTTGCTACGGCCACATAGAGGCGCGCATATCTTTCCGGCGTTACCATCCATCCACGATAAATTATTTCCTCACCAATGGGGAATGCTGGCCGGGCTTTGAATTCTCCCGCTTCAAAATCTTCGAAAGAAAATAACGAATAGGTAAATCCAAGAGCTACTAGTGCAACGAATTCCTCTTCGTAGGCTTCATCCACGACCGACTTATTGAAGGGGTCAGACGGAAACAATAAATGCATTTGATTCAATCTCCGGTTAAATTCTTTGTAAGTCTTGGGCTGCATGCACTGTTGGTTTCGAGCTGAGCTAGACCGACCGCATTTGGCCGATAGCAGCTACCGACTGTTCGTATTTGGCCGCACGCTGACTGTCGGGCATCGCGCCTAAGCGGCCTTAGCGCTTGCCGGATATTTACCGGCATCCAGATACCAAATCGCTCATCCGATGTCTCCCACAACTAAGCAATTACTGCACTAGAGTTGGCTGCTTCCGGAATGCGAAATACGCAAATGGTACAAAATAGAAAACTAACCAGTGACCAGAGAATCCCCGGACTTCGTTCGTTCTGAAAGCAGTGTATTCGGCGAAAGTAAGTTCACGAATTAGCTTGCCATGATTAAGTAAAAGGTACTTTCCGTCTCGAATCGAGGGACTACCGCCCTCAGTAGCGACCATGAATAGCACAAAATTCAGGACGGCATACGCGCATATAAAAGCGCCGACCACGACTACCCATGATGGAAAGGCCGCTCGGATTTCTGCAAACTTAGGTTTTGCTCCGAGGGTCTTCCTGCTTAAGAATACGAACGGAATAAATACAACAAAAATTCCAACGTGCAGAAGCCAAACATAGGGAAAATCAGTCAAAACATCAATGCTCAACAATGCTGATATGTGCACGATTAGCGAAATAATGAAACCAACTAAAGCAGCGAGTCCAAATGTACGATTCATGAGAGTAGAGTTTTTTTGAGCCGGGCACCGGCAAGCGTTCTCACAGGCACGTAGAACTGCTCCCTATCATCGGCTAGCAGGCGCAACGCGCCCTTGTTAATCAGCGTGTCATACGTTTGATTAATGCTTGTAGTCGCGTATTGCCTTCCTTACAGATTCAACGTCGTTCAGTGTGTGTCCACTCCAGGTTCCCACCTTGACTGCCCCGCTACCTAAGCCTAATTCGGTAAAAACTCTGTATTCAACTTGAGTAATTCCCCCATCAATTAATTCCCTCGGGTGCATTAAAACATTTGGTCTAACAAATCCGCGCCGGACCTCTTTTATTGCTTGGCGAAGCTGATGTTCAGCTGTTGTGAAGTCTGCAATCAACATTCTAGGCGACGCAAACTTCTGGTCTCTCTGAATCTGGACTAAGGCGCCGGAGTCCATATTTTGAATCACGAAGCGGCTCGTATAAATCTGAACGTAAATTGAATTGCTCGAAAACATAAATGTTCTTATCTAAAACGTATAACGTAAAAGTGAACGGCACCGCATGGCACAGCAGCACCCGGTAAATATCGTGCCCGCGGTGTCACGCTCAACCAACTCTAGCGGACTAGACAAAGTCGCGGGTCAATAAAAATCCGTGAAAGGCAGACAGATGATGACATCGCGAGTGTAGGATTAAAATGTCCGCTTGGCAACAATACAGTTAATGGCAGTCAAAATGCAATCTAGGGAGTAACGCGAATGGCAGCTTTAGAGCAGGAGTTCGACTGACTGGTGTTAGCCGGAAGCAGACCCGCCTATTAAGTTGAATGACAACACGGTGCCTCACTGAACCCAACAAAACTGCTCGGGCACATGATTTTCTTTTCGTTTCCTGTTAAATTCGTCCAGATTTTTGGGGTCATCAAAATACTGTGCCTCCTTCCGAGCGCGTGCTTTGATATCCGCAATGGATTTCTTAAGATTTTCTGCGCGATCACCAGGCAGCGCAGGTAATTGCGCCATATACATGGCCTCGTATGGATGTTGCTCAATCCAAGTAATCGAATTCAAATTCGCTTCTCGTTGTTTCGACAAATCACAAAAAGCATAGCTATTGAAGAATGGCCCCGCAAGTATTGCAAAATTTCTGATGGTATCTTCAACTTGAGCAAGAGATGGGGACTTGACGTCTAAAACTCCCGCCATCGCAAGATAACGATTCTTTGCAACGTAAAACCAAAAAACGGCGTCATCGCGGAACCCAACGTCGTACAGCCTGATCGCCAGTACCATAAGTGTCATCGGCGTAACAAGTTGCGGTTGTGCCTGAATGGCATCTCGGACCGCCAGAATGTCTTCCCGCTTGTTGGAAGCCAATTGATTATCGAAAGCCTTTGCGACGTTCACTACCGGATAGCCTTCCGGTGTTTGAGCCGATTGATAGTATGGAGAGACAAAGATGCCGATATGCCTGATCGGCTTCATCTGATCTGTTCTATCGCCAGGATTTTGTTGCGAAGTCTGAGCCTCTGCCCACATGCAAATTGAGAAAATAGCCAGTGCGAAAAGAATTCTCTTAAACATAAATGCTCTTACCTTTAATGGTGAAAAAGTATCAACTGGATAGAGATGATGTGGGTTTTTTGGGATGACCGCATTTTCCCTTTGCAATTACTGTCCTGCGTCGGTTCTCACATTATGATTTACACGCCAACTATCTTGGGCGCTTTTTTTTTTAGAATTTTCGAACGTTATGGGAGGCTTCTGGAAGTCGCCTTTTGGCCGTTTTGAGCCGACGGCAACAGGTCGATTTCGACCCCAAGCCGTCGTTCACATTTCTTTAAAGCGGTCGTTCAACGAAAGTCGTTAGGTGGCACTGCGCAGTCTGGACCGCTTGGTTTCGCAAAAATTACCGTCATTGTGTTGAATCTCCGTTCGTGGTCCTTACATTGAAAGCGAATGCGGTCATACAAGTAGTCCCTGGCAAATAGTCTACGCTTAACGACTCATTTTTCCCTCGCGCAAAACTATGCCTGGGATTGATGCCATGTGGAGATACCCACAACGGGCCCGACACTTCCTCTTTCCAGCCGACGTTCAGAGCCTCAATATCTTTGAGAATTTTCCGAGTATCTATACACATAGGTACTACGTATGGCTCAGGGGTGCTCTCAGGGCTCCACCACGTAAACAAAAAATTGGTTCTTTGGGGGGCAATCGATATGCCTGTGGCAAAAAACCAGTCGACCCCGGATTTGCTATGACGCATGTACCATCTATCGCGGTCAGGACGATTTCTAATTGAATCAGGTAGTGTTCCCGAATTATGAAATTTCATGTCGAAGATGGCTTCTATTTTTTCTTTCGACAAATCGTTTGCAGGAATTTGCAAAATCAATATCAGCTCTTGCTCCAGCTCCTCAGGAGTAAAGGGGTAAGGTGGTTCCCATCGACTTGATGATGGATTCTGCCGGTCAACTTCCCCTTTCAGTGCAGACGGATTCTCAAGGGTGAAGGCATGGGCCGCGCCAGTGTACTGTAGGAATGGGATAGCACTAAAGAATAATTGCAATGTAAGCGTGACAAGGCGCGACTTAATACGTAGCTGTGGCTCACGACTCAAAATTTTCATGTAGTGCTCCTTCACCGTTACAACTTGGTCGGTGGGACGAACGTCTGTAATTGGCCGTATTAAGCCGATCGCGACAGGTTGATTTCGACCCACAGCGGACATCGCAGCCGCCCGATTGCAGCCGTTCACTATGGGTTATTCATTTCGCGAGAAAAGACTGAGGTAATGACGACTTCGTTTGCACGGCGCTCGCCTGGTTTAACGGCGGGCAGCAATTTATCCATCTCCGTCCTGGTTTGGACCGTGGTGATTTCGAGATCTTCTGCATTCACCCGTATCTGCTTGATGGATACCATACCTACTTGAATCGCTACACCTGACTGAAGAATGGTTTGTTCGATGTGATCGGTGTCAAGCCATCTGTATGTCCCGCTGGAGAGATTGGAGGCAGTTGCGAGGCTCCATGTGCCGTTCGGGAAGAATCCAACAATCGTCTTTCCATCAGAGACTTGTGGTGCGACAGTTTTTTTGTCGAACGTCCTAACCAGCGAAATATGCCGCCATCTCCCGAGAATTAATCGGTCCGCAGAAGCCACCGAGGATGAAGTGGTGATTTCCCCACCTCTCCTACTGATTCTTTGGTCGAAATATGCAGTAAGCGCCGGGTCGTTTTTGCTCAGGTCAAACTTGCCATCGGCGATGGACTGAATATAGTCACTGCACACATGTGCTTGGAGTTCCTTAACACCTACTTCTTCGATATAAATCCTCATAGTTTCAAATTGACTATCTATTATTTTTGGACTTACCACTTCGAGCAAATTCTTAATGTTTTGTTTCATATCAGCGGCCAGAGATGGGGAGTTCAACATTGCGATCAGCTCCCGTCGCGCCACTGCGCTTTCTTCAAGATATAGTCGATGACGCGAAACCCAATTTTTCAACTCGTGCTCGCCGAATGACTGAAGAGGCTGACTGTACTTTGAGCAAAGACTAATCACTCGTTGAAGAACTTGGAATACCGAGTCAGGGGACACTGCTGCTGCGCCAAAGAGTTCAGCCTCGCTATTGTATTTAAGCAGTTGGGCATGAGCCGGCGGAAAACATAGGGTAGACAGCGTGCATACAAAATACGCGGCTAGCCGAACTTTACTTAGTACCTTGGTGATAATGATAGGCAACGGTCTTCTCATGTGATTTGATCGTGCGAAAAATAGTTGATGTATCCGGCTGCGAGGGAAATTGTCAAAATAATACCAAGTTACTGGCTCCCTCGGATCACAGCTCCTGGCCGAAAGCCGGCTGTCGGTTTTCGGCCAGGACAGTTAATCGGTTATGAAAGCCAATGCTCGTTGAAGGGAATGTAGCGTCGGCCCACGACGGTTGCTTGATTGCGAATGGAATCCCAGTAGTCAATTTGTCGACGTCGACCTTCGCGGAGGAGGGATTGGACGCATTATCGAAAATCGAGATCACTGCCACCAGATTGACAAATGCGTGTGTTGTGGCTGCAGCCACAAAGGCATGTTTGAATGAGGTCGGACGCCAGGCAAGATACGCTGCGGAAAAGACAAAGAATGACCAAACTGTCCCAAAGAACCAAAGCAATCCATAAAGCGAGTGTAGAAAACCCCACAAGATGGCCGAGCTAATTGCTACAAAAGTTTGGCTTTTACCGAGCGATGTGAGCACAGAAAGGAGCCATCCGAGGATGAGAGTTTCAAGTACAGGAGCGAAAACCACCGTACCGAACAGTCCTCCAAGAGTTAGATCAGGTCCAGACGGCATGAAGGCTTTGGTGTTCATGCCCAGCGCTTCGAGTATGAAACAGACACCAGCCAGGAGAGCGACTGACGGCAACAATGCGATCGGTCCTGCGAGCAAACAGTAGCGCCACAGAGGTCGATTTGGTTCAAACAGGAATCGATGGAGGGCGAGCATGTGCAGATCACCTAAAGGTATTTAAACTAGTTGTATCGTATGCACCAAGCGACCGCTTTCGGGCCGCGGTATTGAAAGTCCGCTACTGGCCGAGGCTGTGTAAAAACTCAGAAAAATTCGGCACATGTAAAAATCGGCCTCTCAAAACGACCGCTAAGCGATTTTTTCAATATCGGCAATGGTCACTCTACCCACGAAAATTTCATGTTTTTGCGTTTTTTACACAGCCTCGGCCGATTGCGGATTATTTTTCTTTTGGCATCATTCGTATATCTTCCCACAAAAGAGAAAGACCGCGAACTTCTTCCAAGGGGACTCCGACGCCAAACCTTGCTTAGAGCCGAATGCTGAATCTTCGGCCCAAGCATGAGCAGCTTCCAGAAAGTCCTCAATCGAATGATTTTCCCATCCGTGTTCATTTCGCCCGAAGTCATCAACGCGTCCTCCTGCACTTGCGCGGCGGTCTTTTTCAAGAGCTGCGACGAACGCAAGGAATGTGGTTTCGTCAACGACGGTTTCTAATTGTTCGTGTAATTGCATCTAAATTAGGTAGGGAAAATTAAAGTATCGGGATTATGAACTCTCTGTGAGGTCCGCTTCTGGCCGAGGCTGTGTAAAAACGCAAAATAATTTCATTGAAAGAAAAATCGACTTCTTAAAACAGCCGCTGTGCGATTTTTTCGGCCTCCGCAAGGGTGTCCCTACCCACGAATTTTTGTCAGATTTACGTTTTTACACAGCCTCGGCCAATAAGAGACAGTGGAGCCAGGGCCGTCAAAGCGGTCACTGCCACAGATGCTTTTGCCAAAATTCCATGTTAAATTTCTGATACAAACTCATTGGCATCTATGAAACGATTTATTATTGCGGGAGCGGCGCAGTGACAAACAGCATTCGCGCACTATCGATCCTCTACACGGCCTCAGTCATCATCAGCGCTACGTGGGCTTGGTGCATGGACATAATCTTGCTGCACTCGCCACGAGAGCATCTCCTACCTGATGTAACCTTGGCGTTATTGTCGCTTCCTTCATCCCTATCGCTCGGGCTGATGTATGAAAAGTGGACTGCACACTTCTCCATGCCTCTAGTTCAACTCGCGTGGCTCACTTTTTGCGGTTTTGCTCAGGCCGCCGTACTGTTACTGCTTTCTAGGCTAATAGCCAGACACAACGCGAAGGGACCCTAACAATTCATTTCAAGCTGAAGTCACTTCGCTGCTCAGTTCAATTAAGGCGTTGAAAGTCTGCTTTGTTGGATGTCACTGACCGCTGTGGGTCGGGTCCGGTCTCTCAAAGTTTAGAAACCGGCCATTCGAAAGAAGCGACACCAAAATATTGGTCGTTTAAATCGGCAAATGGCAGCTATGCGAAGTGGAACCGTCGCTCAGAATGTCATCTGACGAAGGCCAATATCGTCGACATCTATAACCGCGTTGTAAAAAACTAATGGCCGCAAACGCTGATTTCTGCCGTTGGGCCCGTCGCAACTAACAGTAAATGGTTGTGTCAGGCCATCGGTTGGCATTGTCAATATCAGCGAAAGGTAGTTGAACCGGTCAAAGACTACCGGCGCGGACGGCTACCTTTATCGGAATATGCAGAAGTACAAGGAAATATCAGATGCACGAATTAATGAAATTTATCTGAGTGATTTCCAAAGATGAAAGGTGGTTCGAGTCAAGGCTAGGCGCAAAGGATGTTGTGGCTCGTACCAGCCACTTTTGTCGCACATATCCTCGACCAGCCATCCAAAGGCCTCGGAATCCCATTCTGCCCGGCTATCTGGGACCGGAATGGATTGTTCCATTGCTTGTGGAGGGAGCGCATCGTCAATGAACTGTAATAGATCGTGCATGTATCGCTGTTCTTCGAGCTCTTTAGCGCGAGCACTCTGATAAAAAATTGCGGCGATTAGTCTCTGTTGACAGGCGATGCTGAACGCCAACTCCTTCTCATCTAATTTAACGGGGCCATTCTTCGGGCGATATAACCGCATGTCTGTGCCGCAATGCAGGCAAATGGCAATGCTGGACGTTGGCGGTGGAATCGCAGAACCGCCTAATATCGAGCGATGCATGGCCAACGGCGCCTTACACCAAGGGCACTGGTGGGGTAATAGTATTTTATGTATTGGACAAAATAAGCAAGAAGTTAGGCGCCACGCCATTCGTAGAAATGGGATTTTGTCTTCGGTCCAACAATCGGGGCAAAAGCGATAGAGGGGCCTTCCACTTGCCTGGAAAAATAATAATTTCTGTTGACGTTCTTGAATTGCAAATCGGCAGAAAGACATTTCAATATTTTTAAAAGCAGAAAAAGATATTCTGCAAATGATGGCGACTCTCCGTAGGTCTCTTGGTGTCATGCAAAAATCAATATCGACATCGCGGTTTGTGCCAAATGTCGTATGAAATCGATCGAAGGTGAAATCGTAAACTTGACACGCTCGTTGTATCCAAGATCCAAGAGATTCGCTTTCAAACGGCGCAGGTATGCCAGGCAAGTAGAATGACATAGGAGTGGAGTTTGTGGTTATCAAAATAAGTTAAGTTGATTGAACTTGTGTTGCCACCGCATTCTATTTTTCTGCGTGCTTACTCCTAAGCAGGAGAGAAGAAGTCCTACGCTGTTGAGATCAGACGGGCTCTCCAATTCACCGACCAATTTATAGAGGGAGGGCATATGAATTTGAGTGGTGAGAGTTGAAGTCTGATCCATAGCCCCACGTAGACAGCGGCTTAGTCGCCGGAACGCGTTTTCCGTAAAATGACGAGCTTGGTGAGTACGGAGGATTGTTCTACTGACGCCCGTTGAAACGATATCGGAATCCGATGTCTTGATTCCAAATGCCCAGACGATTCGAAACGCGACGTCCAAACTAAGGTTTGTGAGAAATCTGGGTATCGCGTCAGTTTCTGAGAACGCGATACCGCATGTCGGTTGCAGTTGGCAATCAATGACCTGAGAAAATTGGATGCACGGATGGCTTGTATCGAGTCTTTGTAGCTTTGTTTGATGCCAAAGAAAACCGCAAGTACAGGACTGCAAAGATGGCCGTGCCCATTGAATCCGTTTCGCACAATTTGGACATTCGTCTATTAGCACGCACTGGTGAAAATGGCAGGCACCGATTAGGGAAAAATCCCATACAGAACGAGTGTAGCCAAATTCGGAAATGCAGACGGGACAAAGTTGCGGTCGCAAATGTCTTAACAGGTAATGGCGATTGATCGTATGCATGTGCGCACTATAACTAACGTCGCCTTCGTGATGTTCCTGGTGGACAAATTTTTCTGATAAAGCATCGGCATCGCAACCAAATAACGTAGCGATGGCAGGAATGTCTTCGGGCAAAAAGTGATTGAGTTTCTCTCGATTGAGTAGTTTATAGAGCCAATAAAGACCGTTTAAACCATTCACATTTGACATGCGCAGTGCGAACCCCATCCCACTTTCGTGTGGATATGGGGCGCCACGAAATGGTAACGTGGATAGATTAATCATACTGGAATGGATTGGCGGCAAGCGAATCAGGTCCAAAAACCCGTTCGTATCCGATCATCAAACTCGCTTTGTCGAGAGCTGATTTCTCCGCCTCAATTGCTACGCCTGCACTGGCCATCAGTAACTGCTTCAATGGCCGTAGCGCCCCTCGTGTAGCGATGTGCAATGATTTTTGAAAAGTAGAATGGATCGTAGAAAGATCATAACTTTTGACGTTTTCTGAAAGCCCTTTTAGGAGTCCAGCCCATTCCGCGTTGCGATCAAATTCTTTGAGTTCGAAATGCGCCGGCGCTCGGGAACTCAGTTGATCATTGATTTCGATTAATGGCTTGAGTTCACGCGTACCTAATAGGATCACCACTACACCACCATCGTCAGCCAATTGCTTTATCCAATCCGTGATACCTGCTGCCGATAGGTTGCGCTTGCCTCGGCAGACATGCTGAAATTCGTCGATAAAGAGTACTTTTACCCCGCGCTCACGCAGAGCGGATGCGATCAAGGAACTTTGTTCATAGACGGCCGATGCTCGCACCGTTGCGGGATAACCCAGTTCTCTCATCAATTTTTTAACGAGGTGTCCGACAGTAGCATTGGCTTCAGCTGCGACACTGACACTTCGTATGTTGTCACTGAGAGAATCGTCGTTTGTTATTGCACGTGCGATGCTGGTCATTAATGCCGTCTTCCCGCAACCGGACGGAGCGATGACGGTTGCCCCAAACGGCAGTGCAGCGAGACTGGCCAGATGAATAATTTGCAGTATTCCGTCATATGCATTTTTGAAGCGCGGGTGCATCACGATCACTGAGTTAATTTCTCGGGCAACCTGTGCAGTTAAAATTTTTGACATGATTTTCCTCTTAGTCGAGTTGGAAACTACTAAATTGCGGTATTTCCCGGGACGGAATGACAATATCTTCGGGGACGATCAAGGTAGATTCGCGCGGAATCACCATGGGAAAGGCTTCACCAGTGAGTGTTTGGGCCGAGGTGAGCGTTCCAAATTTTTGCGCGGCTTGTATATTTTTTTTACCACGATTGCCACGCAAAAAATCGGCCCACATCTCAATGAGATCGATCTTTGCTCGGATCAAATTTTCCGCAGTATTGCGAGAGTCAAGCTGCCCCTTTAGCTGCTTACGAATTGCGTGATGCTGAACAATTGAAAGTTGATAGGTATATTCGGGTTGGCAACTGGGAACAAGAAGCCACATCTTGGTGGTCGGGTCTTGCACATAGATAGAGTTCAAGTCCTCAGGCTGAAATTTAATGAGTGTTTTAAATGTATGGGCTGTGCGACGACGCAAGTTCTGAAGCTCGACGCTGTTGTAGCGCAAATACATAAATACGACACCTTCATTGCCGACTGACATTGTCTTGGACATCGCGCTAATCAAGGAGATTTCATTGAACGAACTTGGTAGAAGTGGTGGAGGAAGACGTTCGAAGCCATCTCTGAAAACCTCGAACGGTTCGATTAGTGTGCGGTTGTTTGGCTCCATGGGAAGGATGTCGACAAAGCATTTCAGCAACCCGTAGCAAAGCTGACTGAACGTGATGCTCGCCGTTTCTCTTGGATTTGGCGGCAAGTAGTTGCTTAGTGGCTTATGCACGTGTCCTTCGGCGGGGAGATAAAGTTCGAGAGTGCCGAGAACGCGTTCGACAGATGGTTTCAACCAGGGCTGTCTCACGGCGCAGTACTGGATATCGGCGTTAAGATGCCATGCCGCGAGTTGGAATTGTGGCGAATGAAATTCGAGGCCATTGTCCACCACAATTAATTCGAATATTCCATATCCCAACCATGGATTGCTCAGCACCGTGGGACCGTTGCAATAATCTTCTTTGGGCATAATCCCAATTTTTATTGCATTGAGCGACGGTCCCAGGCCAGTTCCCCAGAAACTGATGAAGAAGGAAAGTACGTAGCCAGAATGCGCATCAATGACGACAGTGATGGTTGGACGTCCCAGAGGAAGTCCGGATCGATCGCAAATTACCACCATGTCGAGTTGGGTGTGGTCTATTTCGACGCGCTCCAATACGCGATGCGTTACGGTGCCTTCAAGTGAATAGCGCCACTTGTTGCGGGCATAAGCAGGACCATACCTTGCAACATCCTTGAAATATGGCCCGACTTCATTTGCATATCTGCGTGCAGTCGATAAGCTAATCTCGCTAGTTTTTGCATCAGATCCTCGGAGATTCTGTAGCGTGTTGTTAATGAGAATATGCGCTCGAGTGAGCGGGTATCTCTTGCGCGTAAAGTATTCCTTGCGCAGGATTTTTCTGATAATAGCAATAATAGATTCTGGTAATCCACGCGACCTCTTGCGGTGTAGATTGCCAGAAACCAGTGAGGCCGGGCATGCATCGTTCTGATCTAAGGTGCGCCACCATTGCATTACGGATGATGCAGAGGGAGGGGACTCTTGCCGGCGTTCAGCAATTTTTTGGATGAGTCTTTGCAATTGCCGGCGACATCCTCTCGTCTGTCCTTGTTTTTTGCAAGAATTAATATAATCAAGTCGTCGCTCCAACCCTTTCCGGTGCTTTGCCGGTAAGGACTCCAGGCTGGGCAGTAATGGCAGTGGTTTGGGGGAATCATCATTTTCTGCCGTGGCGGGCGGCATTCCATCACCACGGAAAATGACCAGTTCACCGCTATTGATATCCCGATACATCTTGGCCATTGACCAAGCATATATGCGACCGGTAAGCGGGTCTTCAAACTGCACCTGGCCATTTGGAAGATGACGCCGAAATTCCAGAAGCTGTTCACCACGGCGTAACGTTAAACCAGTTGCAAAAGCAAATAGTGCCATTTTCTTCTCCTTGAGCTGTGGGGGTTATCGGTGTTGCGACGTCGATGGAAAGGGGAGCTGGAGTGCTCAGGTGGCCGCGCGCAATTAGATGTAATACTTCGCCGAATGAGACATCGGCTTCCTTCATCAATGAACCAAGTGAAATGGATCCCGTCGCCGCGTGTGCTACTTGCATGCAACTGACGTGGCTTCGCTCGGAAATCTGGCCACGAGCGTAGCGCAGGAGCAGGGCGGCACTACTTGCAGCCGTACCAGCATGAATTTGTTTGTCGGTGACAACGACGAAGGGGATTTTTTTTTGCGAGAGAACAGATTTTGCGTAATTGAATTTACCGCGATTTTTCTCGACGAATTTAGCGGGTTTTACCTCGACGACGATTTTTCCACCATCCTTGAAAAACAGTAAAAAATCGGGAATGTAAGACCTCGATTTTTCGTGTTCTGTATATTCGAATTTGAATGGCTGGTGAATGATTTTTTTTATATGCGGGGATACTAATGCAAGCTGAAGAAATCGGCGCTCAAGCTGAGACTCATATTCAATGCCAATCTCCTGTATCCATGAACAAGCCATGATACCGACCGATCGGTGTGGTGAGCGTGTCACCACTTTGCGCGCTGCTTTTTTGGGAAGATAATCCAGATCAATATCACTATTGATAGACCTTCTCGCGAGATTGCTATTTTTTGACAAAATACCTCTCCTCTTGACGGTCAACGAAGTTGACTCGTCCAAGTGATTGGGACGCCATTTTTAGGTCAAGTACAGGCGGACCGATGCCTGCCTTGTCGATGGCGAACTAAAAAAACGATGGGATCGGCTTGACGGGCGGGGAAATGGTGGCGATACTGAGGTTGTCTAGTCCTTCAGTGACGCCAGTCACTTCTCCCGACGCGCAGGCCAGTGGCCTGTGTGTCAGGGGGATTTCATAAGTATCTCCTCATTCTCGTTGTTCTCCTGCGATTTAAATAAAACCTTGGGATGTGGTTCTACCAGGTCCAAGATTGCTTTGATGGCTCGGATATGCGCAGGCTGCAGACTATGCAGTCGTGCAGCAAAATCCAATGCGATTTCTAGTTGTAGTGGTGACGTTCCTATTGCAAGTGACGCGAGTTTTTCCGGCGCGGTTGCTAAATTTCGTAATTCTTGAAACTCGTCGGCTGAAAGCCCCATGCTTTTTTGAAGCCGGGCAAAAAAGTCGAGATTTTGTGGGGGAAGTTTTCGACCCTGCTCAAGAGCAGACAGATACGTTGCGCCGACACCAAGTTCGCTTGCAAGGGATTTTTGCAGCAAGCCGCGGGATTCCCGCAGTGATCTTAGCCTGATCGAAAAGGGTGTCATGTTCTACGCATAAAAGAATTGAGTTATTAGTAGATTAGGTCACGAATAGCGCTTTGGTCAAGATGAAATATTCAATGAAATCAATAACTTGTGTGATTTTATTAAATCATAGTGGAATCAATTTCTGACGTTGGAAGTGACAGTCGCGGAGATATACTGACCAGAAAATTGAGCTTGTGTTGGACCAAGGAGTCGTCAATTATGGCAATTACAACTAGCCCGCAACGCCGGCGTGGCTTGACCATCGGCGGGTGGGGATGCAGATTTTTTCATTCGGCGGTCTATTGGACGCCTGAACTTAACGCAAGTTATCGCGCGTATTCTTAGGCGCATAAAAATCGGGAAAATCGGCCCTAAAATCCGGATGTTGCTTACTGATCCAGCTAAGTGCAGGTGCTGGGGAGAGTTGACCGTTGCGCCAGGTCTGGCTAGCTTGCTGTGCTGGCGTTGACCTATCTTGACGGCGTTGACCTTACGGTTCGTGACGGACTGACCGATGCGTGTTGCCACGAAGGCAGCACGCAACCGGTGAATCATCGCAGTGCGACCGTCAGGTTTTAGCTGTGGACATCTACAAGAAACGTTTCGCGAGTGTTTCAATTGATCGAACTCCAGCAAGCATTTTTTCGCGTGCCGATGCATTCGCAGAATGGACCGAAATTTTCGGGGGACGGAAATTTCTAGTTGCCACTGCTTCTTCTATCCAGACTATGACGTCGTAACCGGTACCGCGTGTGTCATCGCCAAGATCATGGTCAAGACTGAGTTCAGTCACCCCGCCTGCATTTAGCAAAGCAATGACCTCATTAGGCCAATACGTCCGAATCCATCCTTCTGGTGTCGGACGTTCATCATCTAAAAATATACGCATTTTTTCCTTATTTCTGAACTTGCTAGCTATAGAGAGCGAGCTGCTGGTCGATTGCGTCCCGTCGCGGCCGATCGTATATGGCTGCCACGGACCCTTGGTAAGCATGGTCAATGCCAGCGAAGCGTAGTTGAACCGGTCAACGACTACCGACCCGAGTGGTCAACTTTACCGGAATATGCACTAAGATCGAGAGAGCGCAATTTCAATACAAAACGACATTTAGATGTCTGATGTAACGCTCGGTCGTTCTCGAAAGGCATACCGATTCGCCTGTGCGTCATAAAGTGCATGATGTTCCGGCAGTTTGTACTTTCGATGGAAATCATAGCGAAGCAGTTCATTTATATTGCGAGATACCATTCGTTGCCGGCACCAAGGTGGGACCCGACAATCAAGAGCTTCGAAAAATAAATCCCAATCAGTTTGGTAATCAAAACAAATTTCTACTTCTTCATCTCGATGTTTGAGGAGCGCCAACCATGTCATGATCTGGGGGCGTAGGTCGTCGCGAGCGCATGCTGAATTCGGCAGGCTACCAAGTAGTGGGATGACTACTTCTCGCACAAAATCGCTACATTCGCCAAGCGGATATGGAATTTCAGCATAAAATTCTTCGCCCGAGCTGGCAACAAGCCCGATACTAATCAAACGCGGATTAGCGAAATTTGTGAATTCCGTATCGAGAAATATTTTAAGAGTCATCGCCTGATCTCCGTAGGGTAAATGTACCGCGATATCAACATTATTATGACTCCCATTCCTCATGCGTAATAACACTTTCTGGAAGTGTGCATACTGAACGAATATTATGAATGAGGAATGCCTGTAAAGATAAGCGTCTATTGGGGGATGATCGAATTGTAGCGCGTCTGGGTTGTAAATCATGCCTAGCTGTGACCCGTCGCAGACAGGAGGGCGCTGGTCTGTTATCCACGCCAATGTTGCCGCTAATCTGTACGAGGTAATTGTCAAACCTTTGTTTCGAAAATTATCGGTGTTTCGCATTCAGGCTTGCCAGTTCGTTCATGTGATAAAGTTATTGCAAGGTATGGCCTTTGTCGACGCACGGGCCAAAGAAAACAATAACATTTTCATGAAAATAAGAAGATTTACTTATGTCGACTTTAAAGGCTCACGAAAAGGTCATCTTTGAGAGACTATTTGATCGCGGTGGATATGTTTTGGACTTTAACGAGCCAACGTATGCGGCATTTTTTCGCGAACATAAGATAGATATCAACGCCACTAAATACCAATTCAATGGCTCGTCGAAAATGAAGCGACTACGCGCATTTTTGGAAATTGAGCCAGACACTATCGCTAGTCAAATTCTGGCGGCATTGCTTGACTATGCTTGTGCCATAGCAGACGTTCCGAAAATAGATCGCGACAAGGCGATGTTGATAATAAATCGTTTGGGAGGAAAGCCAAATGTGGCGGGGACAACATCGCAATCTGCGGAAGAGTTTCTTAAACAGGAATTCTTGAGCATTGATTTGGCGCGACTGAATATAGACGGCCAATTGCAATCGGTCATCGAACAAAGATTACACGAGATCCAAAGATCGCTGAAGGCAGAGACCTCGTTGGCGACCATTTTTTTATGTGGAAGTACCCTTGAGGGGCTTTTGCTCGACGCGGCAACCAAGCATCCCGAACAGTTTAACGCGGCAAAATCTGCGCCGAAAGACAGGGAAGGGAAAGTAAGGCAACTTCATGACTGGACACTGGAAAGTTTAATCAATGCTGCACATGAAGTTGGATTTTTGTCTTTAGACGTAAAAAAATATGGGCACACTTTAAAAGATTTTCGCAACTACATTCACCCGCGCCAACAGGCCGTACAGGGATTTAGGCCGGATCAGCATACGGCAAAGATCAGTTGGCAGGTGCTGCAAGCTAGTGTTGCTGATTTGAGCGGACAAAGAAAAAAGTAACAATCGTCTGTCATATCAGCTATTGCTCCTAACCACGGAGCTGCAAACGCACATCATATTTTCGCATCCCCCCTCAAAAAAATAATTAGATGAAAAAATTACCTGTTGGCCGCTCAATATTGTCCGGTCCAACTGCCTCCGCACGGATGCGCATAGATTTATTAAATTTGATCCACGACGTATGGCGATATTGGGGACGCATGCTGCACGGCGCCACGCAACTATTCATTCCAGTAGCAATAGTCACTTGCCTGCTGATCCTACTTTATGTACCCGAACAAATGGTAGCGCTGACGCGCTCGCTCACGGCCATCTTTTCTCAACGAGGGGACGTGCCGTCGAATAGTGGCTTTTATGGCAGTGACGGTCTGGTGTACGCTTGGTGGTTTTTTTCTTCTGCTGTGATACTGACCGCTTCGCTGTACTTGAAGCCGCGCGTAGTTAATGGCGCCGGGCGGTGAGTCAGGTGCGTGGGGAGGATTGGATAGGGGAGGGCATGCTCTACGTGGTCGCTCACCTTCTGATTCTGGCGCCGCTCTTCGTCCACGGGAGTGTCGATCAATGGCAATGGTCCATACACCTGAGCTGGGTCGGCATGAGCGTATTGTTGGCGGTAGCTTCCAGGACTCAGCACCCAATGACGACCTTGCTTCTCATGGCCGCTATATGGACAATCGTTGTGCTGGTCGCTCATGAATATGTAGTGCTACCGGTACTGATTGCCGCCTCTGTTCCGCTGACTTTTGCATTGACCCAGTGGGACAAAACAACGAGGATAAAATCGTTCTATCATTTCTCGGGGTTGATAATTGTTATGCTTTCGACGCTGATTGCGTCGATCTATTTGCACAGCACCCTAGACATCAGTTTTCACGATGGTCCGTTCTTTGATTATCACGCCCTCATGCTTGGATTCTGGTGGATTTTTCCATCGGCTCTCGTAACATGGCTGTTGAAGCTGCCACGCGAAGGATCGCGTGTGCGTATTGGTTTCATCGTACTCGCATTCTGGTTAGTCACTCTGGCAGTTGGGAAATTGAATCCGAGCTGCCTTTTTACGCTCAATACCTTGTGTGCGGTCACCGGCGTAGTTTTGGTTTCGATTCGACTCTTGAAGGCGCCGCGCTTACAAATTTTACGCCGCAGTCTATTTCTAGGCGCACTGATAGGATGTATTTTCGCTTTCGGGAACCTCGCACCGGTACTCGATTCGAATCGGGTACCCGACGATCCGATGCCAGCAGCACCGGAACAGTCGTCTCGGTTTCAGGAGTTTTACCGGCTGTGGTTGAAGGTGCGAGGCGACACCGAAGAAGATTCGGGACCAATTTTTTTGTTGGCGGCGTCAGGCGGCGGCCTACGCGCTGCTGCGCATGCCGGGATGTCGTTTGCTGCGATTGACGATATGACAAACGGAAAATTCGGAGACCGAGTGCTGGCGGTAAGTGGTGTCTCTGGAGGGGCTCTGGGAGCAGTTTCCTGGCTTGCACAACGCTCCGAAGGTCAGGCAGTCGCAGGTACTTCGCAGCGGGACGCGCAGTCTGACTATCCGCGTTTAAACCGCCAGAGACGTTTTTACTCCAGTGATTTTGTGACGCCGATGGCGAATAGCCTATTGATACATGACATTCCACTGGCGATAATGCCGATCATCGTGGGAGGTTCTTCCAGAGACCAAGTATTGGCAGGTGCTTGGAACGATGCTTGGAATAGGAGCGAATTTAAGACAATCCCCCCTTATTCTGATAAAGGATTGTTCCAGCGCAGCGTAAAATCACTGGAGCAAGATCGGGGGAGTTTTCCGATGCTGGTAATAAATACAACCTCAGCGCATGATGGTGCACGTGCCGTCTACAGTAGTGTGGAGGCGCGGTTCCCGGGGGCTTGGCGTCTCGACCCTTCTGCAAAGTTGGCAAAGGCCGTGTCAGATAGTGCCCGCTTTGCTTTTGTCAGTCCCGTGGGACAAGCTTGTGCGGACGCGGACCCACATACACCCCAAGGAGATGGACAAAGTAAGTCGTGTCCAAGCGGTTATTTCCCGCTCGCTGTTGCCGACGGTGGATATCAAGACAATTCTGGTTTGGATTCGATTGTGGATATCCTTGATGAGCTGCAACGTGTCCGAGGAAATCTAAAAAATGTGTTTGTCTTCATCGTCAAAAGTAATCCCAGCGAAAATCTGGCCCTTCGAAAAGGCACAATCTTCGATAACGGGCGTTTGATTGCCGAGTTGCTTGCGCCGGGCTATGTCCTGGATGCTGCTCGTTCGGGACATTCTGCAACCTTCGAGAAGTTGATTAGAGAGCGATTGCCAAACAGCCACGTGATCACATGGGATATGAGCTACGCGTATTTGGCAAAAGCTCTTGCGCGCCCCCAGCAACTTGATGCTGAATACCCTTGGCCTGCGTATTTTCACAAAAGAGCCGCGGAGGCAGTTTTTTTGAAATCACTGAACTTACCCCCCCTAGGCTGGACACTCGATCCACGTTCCTTTGACGGGATCGATTTCGCGGCACGAACACATTCCGGACTCGAAATAACGACCGACTGCACCAAGTTAAAATCGGGGGCAAGTTTGATATGCCGTGAGATTTCCAACTCCAATAGTTTGTCGAGGAAGTGAAATTTTGTCGCTTCGACCGTAAACCAGGTGGAAATTTAAAGACGTACTTGGCAGTGGCGTTGATTTGCGCCGAAAACTGGCGCACTTATATGACCAACGCTTCCTTGGCAATGAATATCTTGGACTCCCATGCGACACTTGGATTTCAACGATGATCTGGCAAAAAAAAGCACGGACTATTACTTGTCATGCACTTGCTTTAGGGAAGAGGCATGGCGACGCAGAAATTCATAAAGTATTTGTGCGCTGGTGTAAGCGGCATATTTTTGCATTGCGTCATTCTTGCGTGGATCAGCAAAATCGCATACCGACTTGACACTCATGACGAGTGGGCGTGGGAGCCCCGCGAACTGTGCTGCATAGTAGACGCCATATGCCTCCATTTCTAATCCCAATATCTGTCGGTTTTGCTCTAATTTTAATTTTTCCAGGGTCTTGCCATCCGCGACTACGATAGGACCTGATGCACAGGGGCCTATATGAAGACCTAGCGCAGTCGATGGTGGGCTCGCTGGCCACGCAGTTCGTATGCGTTCGAGGAATTGTTTGTCGTCTTGAAGAAGCTTAAAACGCGACGTCACTTCAGGAGAAACTTCCATATAATGAGGAGCGGGAAGAGCGCGGTGGATTCCTTCCTTGTCCACGTCCCATTTGGAACTTGTCCAATCCCATACTGGCGAACCCAAGATTGCATCACCTAAGTTGACTGCGCCTTCCAGACCAGCGCATATCCCTGCCATCGCGATAATTCTGGGGCGAAACCGCTCTATCACCTTGGAGGTCAGGCATGCCGATTCTGTGCTGCCCATGCGCCTTGAACAGGCAAGTACTACGCTCATCGACTCGCCTTGGTCCGACGTGAGAGTGCCTTTCCTCACGTTAGTATTCGAATCTACCGGAATAGGATCAGTGTTCCAAGCGATTGGCCACTGCAAGATTGCTTTCTGTTCCGGGTCCGCGAGTGCTGTTACGATGCAAATGTCGATGTCAAAATTAACACTTCGCGCTTTCTTCTCCACCGTATCTGCATGGGCCAGCAATGCAGTCAGTCGACCCTCCCATGAGCCCATTGAGGTACTATCTCGCAGGAGTACCCAAGGGCTTTCGTCGAAGAATGTAGATATAACGGGATCAAGGTCGGTCGCAGAAGTGACGCCGATGATGTATTTGGGCCGGTGAAGGCATTCGTCTTCTAGCAGGTGCGTCAGAAGATCTATGCCGCCTAAAGGTGCGGGCTCTTTCGCCCAAAAGGTAGCGGGTAACATAATATCGACTATCAAGACGTCATACGCCACCTCGCCGAGCTTTCTCAGCGCGTCTTTGACATTTCCAGCGTGGTCCACACTGTTGGCGGATGCAAATTTCCCGATAACGTCATCATCGAAAAATGCAAAGCGTGCGGGACTGTCATCAACGATCAGAATTTTTAGCATGTCATTATTCCACATAAGAGATTGGTGAGAGTGGTCTTCCATGCGTCATTATTATGCTCAAAGTAAATATGATCACGGTACAAGCCGGGAAAATCTTTTTTTAGTTGCGCGTGAAGCTGCGGCAAATTTACTGGGCCTTCATCACCCGGAAAATCCTTAAACTGCGTCAAGACCAGCACTGGCAGGTCTTTCTCGTTTTCCCAAAGGTACATGAGAATTTCTCTGCCACCGAAGGTCTTTTGTCGTCCGGACGCACCCACAGTCATGCCATTGTCAAAAGTAGGAAGCGACATATCGAGGAGAACCAAGTCGTAGTCCTCGCGGTCAATACATTTACAGGCACCGTTGAGCGATTTCGCCACTATAACTTCGATCTCGGTGAACGTCTCAAGCAATGCCAAAACCTGTTCGAGTTTAGGTTCATCATCTTCGACAAAAAGAATCTTTTTCCTGATCATTTTGGCTCATCCGCGCTAAACAATGCTCTTGAAATTTGGAAATTTACAAAGAAACGTGATGAGTGCGTAAGACCGAATTCGCAGGGGCCATGTGTGGGCGAATCGGCAGGATCTAGAGCCATGGCTAAGCGGACGAGGCCTGTACCCTTGACCTGTTGTGTGACACTCTCAAAATCTCTATTGCGAATGCGCGTCTTGGCCTTCTCAACACCTTGGCGGATTTCTTCGAGGTCTCTGCACTCCTGTACGTCACTTTCGATATGGATAGATACCAGATTGCCAGTACTGGCTATCCTGACGTCGATGCCTAGCGCCACTTGCTCCCCATCCACGTCGTCCTCAAACCCAGAATGTTTCGCAATGTTGGCGAAGATTAAATACGCGATGTCGTTAATTGAGCCAATAGCCGGCCCATTAATGGAGATGTTCGCTCCGTCCGAAATATCCCATCGCACGTCTGGAACGAAACTCGGTTTGATGTGCCGCGCCGATACCAAACCGATTTCGAGACAGCGTTGCAGTGACATTGACAAGAGGTGGGTGCTTTGTTTGGGAAGATCGAACCACAGCGCGACGCGCCCCAGTGCGACGGAGATCTCTCGACGGACGTGGATAAGTTCGCCACGAACGGTTTCGCGCTGAGTGGCGTCAAGGACAGGATCGATGCCGTTTGTGAGATGATCAATTGCCCGGTCGAACTCATCACGCAATTCCTCTTTGACGTATGACTGCACGCTGTCCAAGGAGTATTTCACTGCAGGCCAAAAAAAAGTGTGGAAGCAATAGCTAGTTAATTGCTCTAGGCTGGTGTCCTCGGTCAGCGTTGACTTCAGAAGGAGTAGCCACCGCTTGACCGCATGGGCGCCTGTGCCTTGCTCGGCGCCAAATTTGACCAATCCATCAGGGCGCGCGGCGCTGTGGACGTGTAGATATTTTGATACTGAGCGTTCAAGAAGAGTATCAATAGTCTCGCTAAAAGTGGCCAATTTTGTGTTTACGATTTTCCGTTCCTTATCGCCAAAAATTTGCCACCGATTTAAGAGTATATCGTTGTCGTGATATTTCGTAGAATCAGCCGCCTTTTTTGTGACAACTCGCCGAGTTTCAAGTGGCCCGCGCAAGTAACCGACGAAACTCCCATGACGAACACGTGAGCTCAGGAATGAGTCAAGCCCAAAGCGCGGAAGGTCCAGAAATGCTTGCATGAGGGCGCGCAGAACGTCCTCAAGTAGGCTCTCTGCCGTGACGTCGTAACCATCAAGGTAGTTGGTAATGGCTAGGTTACGATTGCTGGCGGTGGCTACGATTTTTATGATTTCCGCTTCGAGTTCCTTCACCGAAGTGAAAAGACCGGCCTTGAGATAGTCGATGTAGCGCAGAAATTGGGATTCGAGATGCTTGTTCGCCCATTTCTGAATTCCGATTTCATCGACGAAAACCCTGCTGCTCTCAAGGTATTGAACGCCCTCTTCGATATTAATTCGCCGGGCTAGATCTACAATTTCTTGCGTATAGATTTCAGCATTTTCAGCATCGTGCCGCGCAAGGTTCACGCAAATCTGCATGCGCTCCTTGTCTAAGTCAAGCTGTGATGCAAAAGCACCACCGAGCTCCATCGTGTCTTGGCGACATACCTCGGATAGGAAGTACTTTTCTGCTACGGAAAATCCACTCTGTCGAGGTTGAAGTAGCGACGGACGGTCGACGCTTGCAGTCAGCAAGTAGTGCTTCCATGCTACCTTTAGAGCGACTTCCTTATCTACTTTTTCAGTCTTCTCCATGTAAAGATAAAAGGCAACTGCCAGTTCAGGCGCACTTGCCATCAGCTTTAGATCCCGAAACGTGCGTCCACGAATCAGTTCAAGCAACGGTGTGAACTGTACGGCACCGCGGTCGGCTATTGCGATAGCTATTGCCTTCTTGATGGCATCTTCCAGGCGCAGGCTTTGCGCCAGTAGGTGCGCACCATAATGTAGGCCCAACACTTGGTAGTAAAGGTTAGCGCTTGATTCCAGCTGAGCCGCGTTTTCCAATGCAGCATCGGTGTCAGAGATCGAAATTTTGTGATGCATGGCGACAGCAGCCTCGAATTCTTCGGAGCGGTCGCCATCATTATTTCCATCCACTTCGGCTTCGGTCGATTCCTTGTGCAGCGATCGTGCTCCGGTATCAGCGAACGAGGTCGCTGAATCCAAATAGACAGTTGCGGAAGAGATGACACTTTCAAATTTGTCAAATCCGCGATAGGTACGTATTGCGATCGGAGCTATCATCGCAGCACTGAAATCCGCATGACGAAGGTTGTTGGCCAGTTTAAGGAGTGAATCGGCAGCGTCAACTGCATCGGATGCCCCGCTGTAAACTATTGCGAGATTGTCGACGATCCGTTCCGCAAACCACCCCATACTCTGCTCAGGTAGTTGCCCCATCGCCTTGAGCTTTGCGCACGTAATGATTGCATCGAGTTCGCCCGGGTTGTCATCAAGGACCAAAAGCGCCGAGGCAGCACTCTGTTTGTACTCGGCGCGCCGGAACTGTTCGTGAAATACGTTTTCGGACGACTCGGCCATAGAGGAAACTTTCGAATCACCCTGAACGAATGCGAGCAGCTTGGGAATGCGATAATCTGGAATATCCAAAATAAAATCCAATGCGGCTACTGAAGAACGCTCATCAAACACTGCGTGATCTTTCGATTTCTTTATGACATCGAGCAGTGCCTCATACAAGTCAATCGACGAATATGTTCCCTCGAATGCCAATACTGACGCGTACGCCTCGTCCACAGGCTCTATCTCATTCGTGAGGCGATAAAGAATATGCGCTCGTTGCCCGTCTCCGATCTTCCATGATTTTGAACGGCTACGTAATCGCTGCAGAAATGCCGATGCCGTCACTCGAGGCTCGTTGCGCTCGCCGATGGAGGAGGCCATGAACGAGATATTTGATCGAGGCCATTCTTTGCTTACCTTTTGTACAAACTTCGTCTGTGCCTCGAAGCCATCCAATAGACTGAGCAATGCGATTCGGTTTTCCAGTCCCCAAAGCGATTCACCGCATTTTGCTGAGATACCGTCAAGGGCGGTAGTTGCAGCAGCAAAGTCACCTTTGGCTACGGACTTAAAAAAAAGCTCTCTAAGCGGGATGAACTCTTTCAATACCTCGCGGGAGTAGTAGGAGGCAACCGCTGCCCATTGTATTTCGCGGACGAACGAGGCCGGCTCCAGAGCTCTCGCCAACCCCAGCCGGCCAAGAGTCTCGACCTTACGCCCAGCAGGAAATACGGTGGCGAACTGATGGCTGATAGCCGAGTGCGCATATGTTGCCGAGAATCTCTCGATAAGACCAGCACGTTTCACTGTGTCCAGCGCCGCAGCCAGATGCTTCGATTCTCTTTGTCCCACCGCACCGCGAACTAGACCGATCGGGCGCCGAGGCTTTGATGAACTTCGTTTTTTTGCTGTAGCCATTGAGGAGTATGAAGGGAAGTTGAGGGCGGCGCTGTCGTCGTGCCAGATACAAAGTCAATATTGAAATTGAGTAAAAGTGGCAATTGTAATTGTCTCTTTAGTATTTCAAAATGGCAATTAAAATCGATCCTGCAAGTCAAGAATTTGCTTGCACGGAGATTGTTTGATACGTGAGTTTTGAACAGGCTCTATATTCGCAAGCTCAATTTTCACGTTGGTGGCTGGAGCTCCAGCCACTGAGGGCGCGGCGTACTATTAAGAGCAAAGATAGAAAAGCGGCGTGCTGACGATTCAAGAGAGCGGCACTTTGCCAAATCGTATAGTGAGACGGGTTCAACTAAATTATGTAAACAGTCGATGTGGCGACATAAACGCAAAATTCGGCATGCTCTGGCCTTACGCACCAAACTACGGAGGAATTACCCAAAAATTCAGAGTTAAATGAACGAAAACCGTGAAAGTTCAAAGTTAGGTGAATATTGAGGACAAAAGTAGATAATTCTTTGGTATGTAACTCATTGATTTGACTAAAATCATGGTTCAAAGATATGAAACTTCCGACATAAATATCGTGTCGGAATTCATGGTGCATTTCGTCTGGCTCAAAGCAGCCTGATCGACCCGGATCAATCTCGCGTTGCTGGCTGGTCTGCGCGATCAAGGCTTGCGAACAAAAAAACACACAAACTGATTGCCGGATTTGCTAATCTTTTGTTGATTTTCCCTAGGTAAATATTTACGGAACAGATGCGAAGCAAGTTATGATTGCCGTCGAGAAATTTGTCGGTTTCAGCAGGAAGCCGTTGTTATAGCCATACATTATTTTTTTGCAAATTTTTCGAGGAAGTCGGCCTGGCGCAACCTCCAGCATTCTGACCCTCGTTTTTGTCAATTTGTCCCACAAATCCTGCGTATCGTCGCAATCAAGTACCAAGCGGCAATTTTCCACTCTACAGTGGCGAGACTCACTTTTCCGGGATAAATCAGGGGAGTGGGGGCAGGGATCGAGCCATACGCAGTCAAAGAGCATAAAACCAATAACCCATCCCATCTGGGAGCTTCAAAAAACTAAAAGTAAGGGAGAAAGATGCGTTTACTTCAGATTCTCGGCAGCGTACCCCTGCTGTCCGCGATCGCCGGTTGCGTCGTTGGGCCTACCTACCAGGTACCTACACCGGCAGTGTCATCGAAAGCTGTTTTGCCCGAATTCCAGACCAAGCTGCCGACACCGGCGGCGGATCGCGGCACGACGGACCTGACGCGCTGGTGGTCGCAATTCGACGACCCTCTGGTCGGTGAGCTGGTGGGCGCGGTGGAGGCCAGTAATCCAACGCTGGCGCAAGCCTTGGCGCGCATAGCGCAGGCGCGCGCCAACGCCGCCTCGTCCGGTAGCGCACTGTATCCGTCGCTGGCAGCCAATGCCAGCAGCACACGCAGCAAATCGTTCAGCGGCGAAACCGCTTTTGTCTCCACCAGCAGCAGCGCGACGTTTGACGCCAGCTGGGAGCTCGATCTGTTCGGCGGTAAACGCAAAGCGATCGATGCCGCTGATGCACGCCTGGCAGCCAGCAATGCCGATTGGTACGGCACCCGGGTTTCGCTGGCGGCCGAAGTCGGCAGCACGCTGGTCAATTACCGTGCCTGCGAAGCGACCGCAGCGATGCTGGCGCAGGACCTGACGTCGCGTGAGCA
This sequence comes from Collimonas arenae, assembly GCF_001584165.1. NCBI lineage: Bacteria > Pseudomonadati > Pseudomonadota > Betaproteobacteria > Burkholderiales > Oxalobacteraceae > Collimonas > Collimonas arenae. The sequence continues at coordinate 3,815,337 of NZ_CP013233.1, read as the reverse complement.
GACCGCCCAACTGACCGCACTCAAGATCAAGGCTGGATTTACCGCGCCGGCCGACGGTGCATTGATCAACGCCTCGACCGCCGATGCGCGGCAGAAGTTGATCGTACAGCGCGCCGAATGTGATCTCGACGTCAAAGCGTTGGTGGCCTTGACCGACATCCCGGAACCGGCCCTGCGCGCCAAGCTCGGCGCCAGCGATCGCTTGCCGCAGCCGCATAGCATCACGGTCGACGGCATTCCGGCACAGACTATCTCGCAGCGTCCCGATATCGCGGTGGCCGAGCGCACTCTGGCCGCTGCCAGCGCTGACATCAATGTCGCTCAGGCTGATCGCTATCCAAAGATTTCTCTGATGGGCAGCATCGGTGTCGGCGGCTTGCGCTTCGACGGCCAGAACAGCCGTTCCAACACCTGGTCGTTCGGTCCGTCGATCAGCTTGCCGCTGTTCGATGGCGGCCGCCGCCGCGCAGCGGTCGACCTGGCGCAAGCGCGCTACGACGAAGCGTATGCCGGTTATCAGTTGCATGTGCGCAGCGCGGTGCGTGAAATCGAAGAGGCGCTGTTGCGCCTGGATGCGGCTGCGCGCCGTGAGGCCGATGCGGCCGCAGCATCGCGTGACTATGAGAACTACTACCGCGCCAACGACGACAAGTTCAAGGCCGGCAGCGGCAGCCTGTTTGAACTGGAAGATGCTCGCCGTACTTTCCTGGCGGCCCAGCAAACCGTGATCAGCGTGCAGCGCGATCACGTCAATGCCTGGATCGCACTGTACAAGGCATTGGGCGGAGGCTGGCAGCAAGACGCCAAGCTATCTGCAGTACCGGCAGCGACATCCCAATCCGATCGTTCTTAATACCAGACAAGCAAAGAGTACTTTCATGAAAAAGCCATCTTTAAAACAGACAGCATCGGTCGGCGTCATCGTTGTGTTGGGCGCGATCGGATTGTGGGCCACGACGGCGAATCACGCCAAGACGACGGACAAGAGTGCCGCAAGTGCCGACGCCAAACCGAAGGCCTCGCTGACGGTTACCACCACCAAGCCGCAAAGTGCGGACTGGCCGATGTCGTTCACGGCAAACGGCAGCGTCGCCGCCTGGCAGGAAGCCATCGTCGGCAGCGAACTGGGCGGCATCCAGCTGGCGGAAGTGCGCGTCAACGTCGGCGACGTCGTCAAGCGCGGCCAGGTGCTGGCGCGCTTCACCAGCGAAAGCGTCGCAGCCCAAGTGGCCCAGCAGAAAGCGGCAGTGGAGGAGGCGCGGGCCGCCTTGGCGGAGGCGCAATCGAATGCCGAGCGTGCCCATACGCTGGCTAACAGCGGCGCATTGAGTGCGCAGCAGACCACGCAATACGAGATTGCGGAACGCAGCACCAAGGCGCGCTTGCTATCGGCCCAGGCCAGCCTGGACATGCAAGAGATCCGCTTGCGTCAGACGCAGGTGGTGGCACCCGACGATGGCGTCATTTCGTCGCGCACGGCAACAGTTGGCGCGGTGGCGTCGCAAGGTCAGGAGTTGTTCCGGCTGATTCGTCAGAATCGCCTTGAGTGGCGTGCTGAAGTGAATGCCACCGACCTGTTGCAGATCAAACCGGGTCAGGCCGTCAAACTGCATGTCACCAATGGTGTCACTGTAGATGGCAAGGTTCGCATGATTGCGCCGACGGCCGATCCGGTGACCCGTAATGCACTGGTCTATGTCGATCTGCCGGTGCCGGGCAACGCCCATGCCGGCATGTTTGGCACTGGCGAGTTTGTGCTGGGACATGCCGAGGCGCTGACCCTGCCGCAGAGTGCGGTCGTGATGCGCGATGGCTTCAGTTACGTCTATCAGTTGGGCAAGGACGACAAGGTTACGCAAACCAAGATCACCCTGGGCCGCCGCGTCGGCGATCGTATTGAAGTCACCAGCGGCGCCAGCAGCATTACCAAGGACATGACGCTGGTGTCGCAAGGTGCCGGCTTCCTGGCTGATGGCGATACGGTGAGCGTGGTGCCCTCTGCAACGGCAACACCGGTATCGGCGCCTGTCGTCAAACCGGCAGCCAAGCCGGCCGTGGTGAATGCCGCGCCGCTGGCAATGAAGTAAGCGAGGACCGGCCATGAATTTTTCCGCTCTCTCGATCAAGCATCCGGTTCCGGCCATCCTGCTGTTCATCATGCTCACCGTCATGGGGCTGATGAGTTTCAAAAGCATGATGGTGCAGGATTCCCCGGATATCGAATTTCCGTTCATCACGGTGACCACCAGCTTGCCGGGCGCTTCGCCGTCGCAGCTGGAAACCGAGGTCGCCCGCAAGATTGAAATTCGGTCGCTACCATTACCGATATCCGCCACATCTACACCACCATCAATGATGGTGTGGTCGATACCACCATTGAATTCCGCCTTGAGAAGGATTTGCAGGAAGCAATGGACGATGTGCACGATGCCGTCAACCGCATCCGCAGCGATTTGCCGGTGGATGTGCGTGATCCGGTCTATTCGAAGGCCAGCACCTCGGGCCAACCGATTCTCACCTATACGGTCAAGTCCGATCAACTGGATGAAGAAGCGTTGTCCTGGTTTGTCGACAACACTGTTTCCAAGGCTTTGCTGTCGGTTCCTGGCGTCGGACGGATATCCCGTGTCGGCGGCGTCAACCGTGAAGCCTTGGTCGAACTGGATCCGGAACGGATGGCGGCGCTGAATGTTTCGGCAGCGGATATTTCTCGCCAGCTGCAGCGCGTGCAGCAGGAGTCGCCAGGTGGCAAGGCTGATATCAGCGGTGCGCGTCAGTCGGTCCGCACCATCGGCACGGTGGGCAATGTGGCTGAAATCGCCGCCTTGCAAATGGCTTTGCCGGATGGTCACATCATTCGCCTGGATCAGGTCGCCAAGGTGACCGACGGCATCGGCGAGCGTACTGCGCTGACGCTGCTCGATGGCAAGCCGGTCGTCGGCTTTGAAATCACGCGCAGCAAGGGCGCCAGTGAAATCACGGTGGCCAAGGCGGTGCGCAAGGCCATCGACGACCTGACGGCAAAAGAGAAGCACGTCAAGATCGCGGAAGCGTTCAACAACGTCGATGCGGTTCAGGAAAATTACGAAGGTTCGATGTCACTGTTGTACGAGGGAGCATTGCTGGCGGTGCTGGTGGTTTGGGTGTTCTTGCGCGACTGGCGCGCCACGTTGGTGGCCGCCGCGGCGCTGCCTTTGTCCATCATCCCGACCTTCCTGGTGATGAATTACCTCGGCTTTTCGCTCAACGGCGTGACCTTGCTGTCGCTGGCGTTGGTGATCGGCATCCTGGTCGACGATGCGATTGTCGAAATCGAAAACATCGTGCGCCACCTGCGCATGGGAAAAACCGCCTATCAGGCAGCATTGGAAGCGGCGGATGAAATCGGCTTGGCGGTGGTTGCCACCACCTTTACGCTGGTGGCGGTGTTCCTGCCGACTGCGTTCATGAGCGGCATCGTCGGCAAATACTTCAAGCAGTTCGGCTGGACCGCGGCCATTGCCGTGACGGCATCGCTGGTGGTGGCGCGTCTGCTGACGCCGATGATGGCGGCTTATCTGCTGAAACCTATCGTCCATGCGCAGAAAGACAGCCGCCTGATGAACTGGTATCTGGCCATCGTTTCCTGGTGCCTGCATCATCGCGTCAAAACCATGGTGATGGCGGCAGTCTTTTTTGCAGGCTCGTTGGCCATGATCCCATTCCTGCCGACCGGCTTCATTCCGCCAAGCGACCGCGGCCAGACGCAGGTATCGCTGGAACTGCCGCCAGGTAGTGTGCTTGCCGACACCAAGGCCAGCTCCGAGGAGGCGCGGCGTCTGATCATGCAAAACAAGGACGTTGAACAGGTGTATAGCGCTATCGGCGGCGACGAAGCGCGACGTTCGAAATTGACCGTGCTGCTGAAAGATCGTCCGGAGCGCAAACGCAGCCAGACCGAGGTGGATACCGAACTGCGCGAAATGCTGGGCAAATTGCCGGGCGTACGGGTGACTGTCGGCGCCGGTGGTAACGGCGAAGAATTGCAACTGTTGCTGTCAGGCGACGATCCGCAGGCATTGAGCGCGGTGACCAAAGCGGTGGAACGTGAAATTCGTACGATTCCCGGCCTGGGTAACATCATCTCCAGTATCAGCCTGGTGCGGCCGGAGATCATCGTGACCCCGAATTTTGCCAAAGCCGCCGATCTTGGCGTAACTGCCTCGGCAATCGGCGAAACCTTGCGCGTAGCAACCGCCGGCGATTACGACCAGTCGCTGGCCAAGCTGAATCTGCCGGAACGCCAGGTGCCGATCCGGGTGCGTCTGCCGGAATCCGCGCGCCAGGACATCAGCGTGCTGGAACGCCTGTCTGTGCCAGGGAAGAAGGGCAATGTCCCATTGAATTCGGTCGCCGACATTCGCTTCGACAGCGGCCCGGCGCGCATCGACCGCATTGACCGCAACCGCCGCGTCATCATTCACGTCGAATTGAACGGACATGAGCTGGGCGAAGTGCTGGCCAAGGTCAACCAGTTACCGAACCTGAAGAACTTGCCGCCCAACGTCAAGCGCGGCGAGCTGGGCGATGCCGAAGTGATGAAAGAACTGTTCTCCGGCTTTGGCCTGGCGATGCTGACTGGCGTGCTGTGTGTGTACATGGTGCTGGTGCTGCTGTTCAAGGGCTTCCTGCAACCGGTGACAATTCTGGCGGCATTACCGCTGTCGATCGGCGGTGCTTTCGCAGCCTTGCTGATTACGCACAATTCGTTCTCGATGCCGTCGCTGATCGGTTTGTTGATGCTGATGGGAATTGCGGTGAAGAATTCGATCCTGCTAGTCGAATACGCCATCGTCGCTCGCCGCGATCACGGCTTGAATCGTTTCGATGCATTGATGGATGCCTGCCACAAGCGCGCCCAGCCGATTGTGATGACCACTATCGCGATGGGCGCCGGCATGCTGCCGATTGCGATTGGCTGGGGAGCCGATAGCAGCTTCCGCGGACCGATGGCAATTGCCGTGATTGGCGGACTGGTCACATCCACTTTCTTGAGCCTGCTGGTGATTCCAGTCGTGTTCACCTATGTGGATGACTTGCTGGTGTGGACATCCAAGAAGTTCAGGAAGAAACACGCTGCGGCCGCTCACCCTGCGGCGTCCGAGCTAAAACCGTCCTAGGTAACAGCGCGCTTTGTCATGATGCCGTTCGGTGAAGACTGAACGGCATTTTTATTTTCAAGAATCGATAGGGAGAAGAAATCTACCCTACGATTTGGGCGCCCGTCTCGGTACGCGTCATTCCCGCAAACGCGGGAATCCATTTTTCGTTATCCAGCTTGGTAACTCGCGGCGCCGCGCCGCTATCGCCCTCAACGTCATCGCGCAACACGAAAGTCCATAGTTGCAATATGCTATCGATTTAAAAAACGATGCAGCGGTTTTTCCGCCTGCCGTGCCGTAATCGATATCGCATTCAACCAAGGACATTCGAACCATGCGCATAAGCCGTCTGATTTTTCACACCCACCCGCGTCTGGTGATCGCGCTGGCGATTGGCTTTGCAGCCTGGGCGGTTATTCCCATCGGCTCCCATCTGACCCGCGCCCTGGTTGGCTGGAACGCCGGCGTATGGTCCTACCTGGCCATGCTCTGGTGGATGATGACCCGGGCCAGTTGCGCTCAGGTCAAACTGCGCGCTGCGGTGGAGGATGAGAACGACACCATGATTCTGGTCCTGATCTGCATTGCTGCAGTCTCAAGCATCGGCGCCGTGGTGCTTGGACTGACGCAAGCGAAGGATTTCTTGCCGGGGCCAAAAGAACTGCGCTATCTGTTCACCGGCATGACTGTGCTTGGTTCGTGGTTCCTGCTTGGCACCATCTTCGCATTGCATTACGCGCGGCTGTTCTATGCCTGCAGCATCGACAAGCTGCCGCTACGTTTTCCCGACGATGAGATCAATCCCGATTACTGGGATTTCTGTATTTTTCGTTCACGATGGCCGTGGCCGTACAGACCTCCGATATCAGCATCATGACCCGGCCGATGCGCAAGATCGTCCTGATGCAGTCGGTGCTGACCTTCCTGTTCAATTCGGCGATCCTGGGCTTGTCGATCAATATCGCTGCCGGCCTGGTCGGATAAATTTCTGCGCGGCGACTGGACGTAAAAAAGCCAATCGATCGATTGGCTTTTTTGTTGGCGACGGAAGTGCCGGTTCAGATGCTCACTTCCGCCGCACCCTTTGGCAGCGGTTCTTACTGCCAGCCGTAGCGGCGGGCATACCAGCCCTTCATCGCCTGCGTCAGCACCGCATACGCCACCAGGATCAGCAGCAACCATGGGAAGTAGGTCAGCGGCAAAGCCTGCAGCTTGAAGTAGTGCGCCAGTGGCGACATCGGCAGCAGAATCCCGACCAGCATGATGATGATGGTCATGCTCATCAGCGCCCACGACGCGCGGCTCTGGAAGAATGGAATCTTGCGGGTGCGGATCATGTGCACGATCAGCGTTTGCGACAGCAGGCCTTCGATGAACCAGCCGGACTGGAACAGGGTTTGATGTTCCGGCGTATTGGCGCCGAAGATGTACCACATCAGGGCGAAGGTGGTGATGTCGAAAATCGAGCTGATCGGACCGAAGAACACCATGAAACGACCGATTTCGCCGGCGTTCCAGCGCTGCGGTTTTTCCAGGAATTCCTTGTCGACGTTATCGAACGGAATCGTGATCTGCGAGATATCGTACAGCAGGTTCTGCACCAACAGATGCAACGGCAGCATCGGCAAGAACGGCAAGAAGGCGCTAGCCACCAGTACCGAGAACACGTTGCCGAAGTTCGAACTGGCTGTCATCTTGATGTACTTCAGCATGTTGGCGAAGGTCTTGCGGCCTTCCAGCACGCCTTCTTCCAGCACCATCAAGCTCTTTTCCAGCAGGATGATGTCGGCGGCTTCCTTGGCGATGTCGACTGCGGTGTCGACCGAGATGCCGATATCGGCGGCGCGCAGCGCCGGCGCATCATTGATGCCATCGCCCATGAAGCCGACCACGTGGCCCTTGTCGTGCAGTACACGCACGATGCGTTCCTTGTGGGTCGGGCTGAGTTTGGCGAATACGGTAGTGGTGTCGACTGCGACCGCGAGGTCGGCGTCACTCATTTTCTCGACGTCGTTACCGAGCAGCATGCCGTCTACGGCAAGGCCGACCTGGCGGCAGATCTTGGCTGTCACCAGTTCGTTGTCGCCGGTCAGGATCTTGACCGTAATGCCGTGCGCCTTCAGTGCGTCGAGCGCCGGTTTGGTGGATTCCTTTGGCGGATCAAGGAAGGCGATGTAGCCGATCAGGACCAGATCGCTTTCATCGGCGACGCCATACACTTCCTTGGTCGGCGGCAGATCCTTGGCCGCTACCGCTACCACGCGCAAGCCTTCGGCATTCAGACTGGACGTAGTTTCGTAGATTTCCTGCAGCAGTTCCTTGGTGAACGGCACCACTTCGCCGTTGTGACGGGCGTGGGTACAAACCGACACGATTTCCTCGACCGCGCCTTTGCAGATCAGCTCGTGATGGTCTTCACGTTCGCTGACCACCACCGACATGCGGCGGCGCTGGAAATCGAACGGGATTTCATCGACCTTGCGATAAGCCGAAGCCAGCGCCATTTCGCGCTGCAGTTCGGCGTGTTCCAGCACGGCGACATCGAGCAGGTTTTTCAGGCCGGTTTGATAGTGGCTGTTGAGATAGGCATATTCCAGCACCAGGTCGTCTTGTTCGCCGAGGATGTCGGTGTGGCGTTCCAGGAAAATCTTGTCCTGGGTCAGGGTGCCTGTCTTGTCGGTGCACAGCACGTCCATCGCGCCGAAGTTCTGGATCGCATCGAGACGCTTGACGATGACCTTCTTGCGCGACAGGGCGACTGCGCCCTTGGCCAATGTCGAGGTAACGATCATCGGCAGCATTTCCGGTGTCAGGCCAACCGCAATCGACATCGCAAACAGGAACGCTTCCAGCCAGTCGCCCTTGGTCAAGCCATTCAGGAAAAACACGACCGGCGTCATCACCATCATGAAGCGGATCAGCAGCCAGCTAACCTTGTTGACGCCGGACTGGAATGCTGTCGGCGTACGGTCGGAGGCGGTGACGCGTTCGGCCAAGGCGCCAAAGTAGGTGCGGTTGCCGGTGGTAACGACAATGGCAGTGGCGGACCCGCTGACCACGTTGGTGCCCATGAAGCACAGGTTATCCAGTTCTAGCGGGTTGGTGGTGGTAGCGCCGCGATGGACCACGAATTTTTCTACTGGCAGCGATTCGCCGGTCATGGCGGCCTGACTGATAAACAGGTCCTTGGCGGTCAGCAGGCGCAGGTCGGCCGGGATCATGTCGCCGGCGGATAGCTGGACGATATCGCCCGGCACCAATTTCTTGATCGGCAATTCGATGCGGCGCGCACCCTTCGGATGCAGAGTCACGTCGAAGTAGCGCAGGGCTTCTTCGGCAATGTCTTCGGCCAGATCGTGGCGCAGCACGGTGGCGGTATTGCTGACCATCGCCTTGAGCTTATCGGCGGCGGTGTTGGAGCGCGATTCCTGAACAAAGCGCAGCAGCGTCGACAGTACCACCATCGAACCGATGACGATGGTCGCTTTCATGTCTTCCGTCAGGTAAGACACGGTGGCCAGCACAGTCAGCAGCAGGTTGAACGGGTTTTTGTAACATTGCCACAAGTGAACCCACTTGGAGATCGGCTTTTCGTGCTCGACCTCATTTGGACCAACCGTGGCGCGGATGTCGTCCGCTTCCGCCTCGGTCAGGCCATCGGCACGACTGTGTAAGGTCTTGAACAGCTCGTTGATGTCAACGTGCGCCGCTGTTGACAAGGTTTCCGCCAGCGTATGCGGCACTTCTTTGGTAACCGGCGTGCTGCGGAACATGTCGGGAGCAAGCCGACGGAAGTGGCGGTCCATGCCATGCGTGTGAACAAAGCTAACGAATGTTTCTTTGAGAATATTCAGATTCATGGAATTCTTCTTTTTTCATGCAATGCGGTCGGCTGTCGTCGATCAGGGTACATCTGGGTGCTTTTAACTTTATGTTAACGACTGGCAATCCATGTGGATGACAAGCGTATCGCAAAAGTAAAAAACGTCCAGTGCGGCCCAGACTGTAAAGTCGATCGGTGACATCTTGATGACAACATCAAGAGTCCCGATTCAGGAGTCCTGGCAACGGAGCACTATTCGACTAGTCCATCCGCAGCCGCAAAGCCGCAGTCGGAACAGGTTTCACCAAGCCGGCGACAGGCACAACAAACGATGCGGCCGCGCAACTTGGTATAACAAGATCAGGTGGTGGAACACGAAGTGCTCGCAAACGAACGCCAAAAAACGGACGCCGAACACTGGGGGATACCATCATTCGCCTATGGCGAGATGACGGCAGGGGAAGTCCTGCGTTATCTTGCCGAGGCGGCGCCAGAACGGGTCTGGCAACAACTGTCACTCGAACAAGTGCCCATTAAAGGGACTCCATAAAATTTAGACTGGTGGATAGTAGCCGCGCCATGCATGGCGGTCAAGAAGTATTGTGCAGGCCAGCAACAGGTTTTCCGGCGCGGCTTTTTTGTTGTTTTATCGGCCATGTTTTTCATTGTCATTCGGTTACTTTTAGCTTGTCTTCCAGCATCGGAAACCTATACTGAAATAGCAAGTTAATGAGATTGCTGCAGACGCGCCGGTTGCGTTTTCCGCAAGCTCCAAGGAGACAATCGTGGTCAACTTGATTATGCACAACCTGCTGTTCTTCGTGCCGATGGCCATTGCGGGGCTGGTTTTGTGTGGTGAAGTGCCGGTGGCATCAAAGGTAGTCCGGGGTAGTTTACGCGCCATTGGCGCCGTGTGCGGCGCCTTGCTGGCGCTGATCATCCTGGAATCGATCCCGGCGCTCCTCTGACCGGCAGCAGCCTTGCATCCGGGCGGGACACCGAGTTGCTTCCCGCAGGGAGGGGTGCCTGCGCAGCAGGCGTGTAGTTGACGTGCTGTAGTCGAAATATTCCGGCGCCATTTTCAGGCGCATCTTCATCTTCCATCTTTGCATCGCGCGATCGCGTGGGATAATCCCGGCAACATTTCTTTTTCGCCGGTGCCCACTTGAAAAAAATCCACGCGCTCAGTGTCGTCTTGTCCTCCTTCATTCTGGCTAATGCGCAGGCGCAGGATGTGTCGGCTTCCTTGCCAGCGCCGTTCAGCAAGGCGTTGCAGCAGGCCGGCATTTCCGCTCAAAGCGTCGGTGTGTATGTGCAGGAAGTCGACGGCGACGGCCGCGTGCTGGCCTCGGCCAATGCCGGTGTACCGTTCAATCCGGCTTCGACCATGAAGTTGCTCACCACCGATGCGGCACTGGAGTTGCTGGGGCCGACCTATCGCTGGAAAACCCAGGCCTATGCCGATGGCAACCAGATCGGCAGCACCTTGCAGGGCGACCTGATCTTCAAGGGCAACGGCGATCCCAAGCTGGTGTTGGAGAATTTTTGGCTGTTCCTGCGCCAGATCCGCGCCAAGGGCATTCGCGACATCCGTGGCAACGTGTTGCTCGATCGCAGCACGTTTGACCAGAATGCCTATGATCCGTCCGAGTTCGACGGCGATCCGATGAAGCCTTACAACGTTGGTCCCGACGCCTTGCTGCTGAACTACAAGACGCTGACGTTCCAGTTCATGCCGGACCAGGACAAGCGGCAGGTCAGCGTCGTCATCGATCCGCCCATGAGCGGCTACGCCGTCACTTCGCCAAGGCTCGGCAAGGGCGGCTGCGACGACTGGCAAGGCAAGCTCCAAGCCTCGGTGGATGCCGACGGCGCCAGCTTCAACGGTGCGCTGCCAGCCTCCTGCGGTGAGAAAACCTGGTACGTCAATCCTTATAAGATGAGTTCGACCCAATACTTCGGTGCGGTATTCCGCCAGATGTGGACCGACCTTGGCGGCAGCTTCAGCGGTAGCGTCAAGAACGGCGTGGTGCCACCGACCGCGCGTCTGGTGACCGAATGGAGTTCGGTCACCTTGCCGGAAGTAATCCGCGACATCAACAAGTACAGCAACAACGTGATGGCGCGCCAGGTATTGCTGACTATCGCCGCCGATATCCTCAAACTGCCGGCGACACCGGAGCGCGGCGCGCGAGCGATCCAGAGCTGGCTGGCCGGCAAGGGCATCGACGCTACCGGCCTGGTGATCGAGAACGGCTCCGGCCTGTCGCGCAACGAGCGCGTATCGGCCAAGACCATGGGCCGCATGATGACCGCCGCCTTCCAATCGCCGACCATGCCGGAGTTCGTCTCCTCAATGCCGCTAGTCGGTTACGACGGCACCATGCGCAAGCGCCTCAAAGACCAGGGCGTGGCCGGGCAGGCCCACGTCAAGACCGGCACCCTGAACGATGTGCGCGCGATTGCCGGTTATGTACTGGCAGCATCGGGCAAGTACTACGCGGTGGTCTGCCTGATCAACGACCCCAACGCGGCCAGGGGTCAGGCGGCGCAGGATGGGTTGTTGCAGTGGGTATATGAAAACGGCTGAGATGCGCGGATGAACTGCGCCGGAAATAAATCGACTCTGACCCCAAATATTTTATTGGGGTCAGAGTCGATTTAATTGAGGGTAATTACAGGACTAGCGGTTTGTCCGACAGCTCGTTCTTTTTTCGGCCTTGGTCCGGAAAGTGCTGGGTGAGGTAACCGTTCATTTGTTCCAGCGCCGCCAGGGTGCTGTCATGGAAGGCGCCGCTGGCGAATTCCTTGGTCATGGTTTTGCATACGGCTTGCCATTCGGCGCTCTTGATTGCACGGCCAACTGCGCGATCGACCACGATCTCGACCTTGTGGTCGGCCAGATTGACATACAGCAACACGCCGACATTTTCTTCTGTATCCCAAATCCGATAGTGGGCAAACAGTTCATGCGCACGGTTGCGCGACGTGACGCCGTTCAGCACCGCCGGCAGGCTCAGCGAGCCTTCAACAATCATCTTGACTTCGGCTCGGTGCGTGATTTCGCCTTCGGCAATCTTGTGTTGGATCGCCTTCAGTGTCGCAGCCGGGAAGGCGCGTTGCGCGCTGCCGCGGGTTGTCGTCAGGTGGCGCCAGAAGCGTTGTAGAGTCGATGCCATTACCAGTCCCCGAGGCGCCGCCGCCGTCAAATCCACCGCCGCCACCGGAAAAACCACCACCGCCGCCGAATCCTCCGCCACCAAAACCACCACCGCCGCCACGCCCGCCCTGGCTCAGGATGCTGCCGATGATGACGCCGGCCGCGTTGCCCCAGACATTGCTGTTGAGCGCGCGGCCGAATTACCGCTAGCGCCGCGTGCGCGCGAAATGACCGTGATCAGGATGATGAAGCCGAAGAACAGCAACGGCGCCAGCGTGCCCAGCAGATCGGATGTGGGTTCCTGCTGTTGCGCCGCCTTGTGCGTCGGTGCGGCAAAATGCTCGCTGTCGAGCAGCGGCATGATGGCCGAGACACCAGCGGTCAAGCCGCCGTAATAATCATTCTTGACGAAGTAGGGCGCGATGATGTCCTGCAGGATGCGCTTCGATTGCGCATCGGTTAGCGAACCCTGCACGCCGCGCCCGGTCAGGATCATCATGCGCCGCAGCGCTTTCGGATTATCCTTGGCGACCAGCAGGATGACGCCGTCGTCGATACCCTTGCGGCCCAGCTTCCAGGCATCGGCGACCCGCACTGCATAATCTTCGATACCTTCCGGCTCGGTCTTGCTCAGCAGCAGGACCGCAATCTGACTGCCGGTCCGCTCTTCGTACTGGCTCAGCACGTTATCCAGCGTAGCGCGCTGATCCGGCTGCAGCATGCCGACCAGATCGGTGACATGTGATTGCAACGGCGGCACCGGCACCTGCTGCGCCATGGTTTGGGCCAAGACGGGTAGGGCTAGTACCGCCAGCAGCGCAAGCCAGCAGGCCAACGCCAGGCGGGACAAATGGGATAAACGCGCCAAAGCAGGCATCGTGCTGGAGGACATTATTTTTTGCCGCCGAAATCGACATCAGGCGATGTCGAGATCGCTTTTTCGTTATCTACCGTGAAGGAAGGCTTGACCTTGTAACCCATCGCCATCGCGGTCAGGTTGGTTGGGAAGCTGCGCGCCAGTACGTTGTAGTCCTGCACGGCGACGATATAGCGGTTACGCGCCACCTTGATGCGGTTCTCGATGCCTTCCAGCTGCGATTGGGCATCGCGGTACAAGCCGTCTGCCTTCAACTGCGGATAATTTTCGGAGACGGCCATCAGTCGCGACAGGGCGGAAGACAGCTGCCCCTGCACCTGCTGGAATTTCTCGAATGCAGCCGGATCGTTCAGCACTTCCGGCGTGATCTGGAAGCTGGTTGCTGCCGAGCGCGCCTTGGTCACCGCTTCGAAGGTTGCTTCTTCATGAGTGGCATAAGCCTTGACGATCTGGGCAATTTTCGGCACCAGGTCGGCGCGCCCTTGATATTGGTTGACGACTTCGCCCCAAGCCGCCTTGACAGCTTCGTCCTTGGTTTGGAAATCGTTATAGCCGCACGCGCTGAGCAAGGATGCGAGAAAGGCAATTGCCAGCCATTTGAAGAAAGTTTTCATTCGGGATCCCTGAAAAAGAAACAAGTGTGATGCACGTTAGCAAACTATTGATAGCTGCTCAAGTGTTAAATACCCGGCCGACAGTCAATCGGGGCCGATTTTGGAATTACAATGCGGGGTTCGCATTATTGAGGCTTCATCGTGACTTTCATCGAAAAATTATCCGCCGCCTGGAGCGCCAACAACTCCCTGCTGTGCGTAGGGCTGGACCCGGATATTGCCAAATTTCCATCACATCTGCAGCAGAAATCGCATGCCATCTTTGATTTCTGCAAGGCAATTATAGATGCGACTGCCGATACAGCCTGCTCTTTCAAGCCGCAAATCGCCTATTTTTCGGCAATACGCGCGGAAGACCAGCTTGAGGCCATCTGCGAATATTTGCGTACTAACTATCCGCACATCCCGATCGTGATGGACGCCAAACGCGGCGATATCGGCGCAACCGCCGAGCAGTATGCGCGTGAGGCGTTCGAGCGCTACGGTGCCGATGCGGTAACGGTGAGTCCTTACATGGGTTTCGATTCGGTCGCACCTTACCTGGAGTGGAAGGACCGCGGGGCCATCGTACTGTGCCGTACCTCCAATGCCGGTGGCTCCGACCTGCAATTTTTGACGGTCGACGGTGTGCCGCTGTATCAGCACGTGGCGCGTCTGGTGGCTGAAAAATGGAACACAAACGGCCAGTGCGGCCTGGTGGTGGGGGCGACCTTCCCGCAGGAACTGGCGCAAGTGCGCAGCATCATCGGCGATATGCCGTTGCTGGTGCCGGGCGTCGGTGCTCAGGGCGGCGATATCCAGGCCACCGTGAATGCCGGCAAGACTGCCAGCGGCCAAGGCATGATGATCAATTCGTCGCGAGCGATCCTGTATGCCAAGCCGGACCAGGCCGCCGGAGAAGATTTTGCCCAGGCAGCAGGCCGCGTAGCACGCGAAACGCGCGACGCGATCAATTGTTTCCGGAGTTAAGTCAGAACAGATCGGCTTCGTTCAATGGATCGAAGCCGACTTACTTCAGGAAGCGCAACAAGCCTTGCAGCGCGTGAATCACGGTCTGCTCCCGCACCGCACGGCGATCACCTGAAAACACCAGCCGCTCGGTATGCGTGCGATGCCCCACTGACCAGCCGAAGCAAACGGTGCCGACCGGTTTGCCCGGAACTGCGCCGCCAGGTCCGGCGATGCCGGTGGTGGAGACGGTGACGTCGGCATTGCTGTTGGCTAGCGCGCCTTCAGCCATCGCCGCGGCGATTTCCTCGCTCACCGTGCCATGTTGGGCGATCTCGGCTTCCGGGATATCCAGCAATTCCGTCTTGGAGGCGTTCGAGTAGGTCACGAAGCCGCAATCAAACCATTCCGATGAACCGGCGATTTCGGTGATGGCCTGCGATATGCCGCCGCCGGTGCAGGATTCCGCTGTCGACAGGAACCAGCCCTTGGCTTGCAAGGCGCGCCCGACCTGTCCTGCGAGATCGATGATTTGTTCGGTGTTGTCCTCAACCACGTTGTTCGTGTTCATGTCTCAACTCCTCTTGTCCGCCCGGTTCGATACATACTGCCACTTGTCGTGGGTAGATGCAATCGGTGTGGTCGACAAACATTTGTGTCACGCTACGCGAGCAGTCTCAGTCATGGCTTCTTCATCTCCGCGAACGCGGGGATCCACGTTGCGGAGTGAAGTCGTGACAATGGATTCCCGCGTTCGCGGGAATGACGGGGGTGAACTGGGGGTGTCGCGGCAATATCAGGGCTATGACAGCTTAGATGAGGCACATTGATGCCTTGTACCCTTGTTAAATAGCCCGCCACAATGCCAGTGCCAACAGCGTATAAAACGCTGCCACAATGTCATCCCACATCACGCCGAAGCCACCTTTGAGATGGCGGTCGAAATAAGAAATCGGCGGTGGCTTGACCATGTCGAAAAAGCGGAACACCAGGAACGCTGCGAACTGTGACGACAGGGTGGCCGGCGTCACCAGCACCAGCACCAGCCAGAACGCAATGATTTCATCCCACACCATGCTGCCGTGATCGGGGCGCGTAGGTGGCGGCCGGTGACCTGGCAAGTCCAGACGCCGACCACGAAACCGGCGGCGGTGATCACCAGCCAGTTCAGCGGCGTGAAAATCTCCGGCCAGCGCGTGGTCATCACCACGTACGACAGCCACGCAAACAAGGTCCCGAAGGTACCCGGCATCACTGGCGATAAACCACTGCCAAAACCTTGCGCAATGATGTGTGCCGGGTGTGCCAGCATGAAACGGCCAGTGGCCTTGATTGGACGGGGAGCGGTGCTGTTTTCCGGTGTGGTCATGTGGAGCGAAAATGGTCGAAGGAAGTAAGTTGCAGGTTCAGCACGGCGCCGTCGGCATCGTGCAGGCGCAAGCCGCTGGCGGCATCAATGCTGCCAATACGGGTCACGGCGGTAGCCGCTGCCTGGCCTGCGGCGAACACGGCGTCGCGGCGGTCAGCGGGGGCGGTGAAACACAGTTCATAGTCGTCGCCGCCGGCCAATGTGAAGTGGCGGCGGATCGCCTGGGTTTGTTGCGTCAGGACCGGGCCTGCTGGCAAGCTGTCGACCGCCAGCGTGGCGCCGACGCCGGAGCGCGCCAGGATATGGCCGAGGTCGCCGATCAAGCCATCGGAAATATCGATTGCCGCCCGCGCGATCCCGCGCAATGCAATGCCCAATGCAACGCGCGGCGTCGGCTGGTGCATGCGCGTTGCCGCCAGCGCATGCTGCTCGGCATCCATTACCAGTTGATCGGTCAATTCGTTGCGGTAACCCGCCAGCGCCAGCCGCGCATCGCCCAGCGTACCGGAGACCCAGATGTCGTCGCCGGCTTGCGCAGCATCGCGGCGCAATGCCTGGCCCGGCAAGGTTTCGCCGAATACCGTGATGCAGATATTCAGCGGGCCTTTGGTGGTATCGCCGCCGATCAGTTCGCAATGATGCGAATCGGCCAAGGCCAGCAAACCGGCGGAAAACGGCCCCAGCCACTCTTCGCGGGCGGCAGGCAGCGCTAGCGCCAAGGTAAACGCCAGCGGCCGCGCACCCATTGCCGCCAGGTCGGACAGGTTAACCGCCAAGCACTTGTGGCCCAGCGTGAACGGTTCTGCGTCGGGAAAGAAATGCCGTCCTTCCACCAGCATATCGGTGGAGATGGCGATTTGGGTGCCGGCAGCGGGTGTCAGCAATGCGCAGTCATCACCAACGCCGAGGGCAATCTGCGCAATATAGCTGCGCGCCGGGCGAGTGAAGTAGCGGGAGATTAGGTCGAATTCGGACAACATCTACAGATTGTACCGAATGACGGGCGTTTTCAGCCGATTTTCAGTCGATTTACAACCGAATTGCTGAATTGTTCGTGCCGCAAGATTACGCTGTCGCAAGCGCCGTCAGAACGGCGAGCCGCAACTGGTGGTGCGCGAAACGGCGCCGCGCTGGATGATATCCTCGCCCTTGGTGTTGCCGACCGAAATCTGTGTCACGCAATACGTGCCGTTCGGCCCCGTCACTTTCGTTACCCGCTGGCCGTCCGGCCGCGTGATGTCTTCCATGGTGGTTTCACCAGGCCTAGGTGAGTCTTTCGGCGCGACCGGCCCGGCCAGCGCCTTTTCCAGTATTTCCTGGCGGTTTGGCGGCGTTGTCGCCGCCGGAGCCGACTCACCTGCGGGCGGTGCATCCTTGCGCAGGTCGCGGTCTATCTGTCCGACATTGCGTTTCGCGGCATCGACCATGTCCTCAGCCGACGGCCGGTGAGCAGCAACCGGCATCTGCGGCACCTTGGTGCCGGGAGGGGCCGGCGCATAGTGTGTGTCTTCTACTGTTATCGTGCCAGGCGGCAGCGCTGTCGCCTGTTCTCCCGCCTGCGCCAGCGGAAATTGAAACAGGGCTAATAGCGGTATCAATGCCGTCATTTTGGCGAATCTGTTGTCGATACCGGAAAAAAATCGAATGTTCAACATACCGCAGACCTTCTATCAGAAGACGTTTGCCTGACGTCGCGCCGTAAAAAAACAGCGCCGGCCATCAGATCAAACGCGTGTAAATACCAAATCCCATACGCCATGTCCAAGACGCAGGCCGCGATTCTCGAACTTGGTCACGGGGCGATAATCGGGCCGCTCCGCATAGGTTTCAGCGGTATTTTTCAGCAACGGCTCGGCGCTCAATACGTCCAGCATTTGTTCAGCATACTCCTGCCAGTCGGTTGCGCAATGCAGATAGCCGCCCGGCGCAATGCGCGATGCCAGCAAACTCACCAACGGCCCCTGGATCAGGCGCCGCTTGTTGTGACGCGCCTTGTGCCAAGGATCAGGAAAAAACACATGGGCGCCGGCCAGCGAGCCTGGCGCAATCATGTTGGTCAGTACTTCCACCGCATCGTGCTGGATCAACCGCAAGTTTTCCAGCTGTTGTTCGCCGATCAGTTTCAGCAAACTGCCGACGCCAGGCGTATGTACCTCAACCCCAAGGAAATTCTTTTCCGGCATGCCGGCAGCAATTTTCGCCGAAGTCTCGCCCATGCCGAAGCCAATCTCCAGGACAGTCGGCGCGCTGCGCCCGAAAACCTGGTCGAGATCAACCACTGCCTTGTCATAAGGAACACAAAAACGCGGCCCCAGTTCCTCAATTGCCCGCGCCTGCGCCGTCGACAACCGCCCGGCGCGCGTGACAAAGCTGCGAATCCGATGCTCGGTCGGATCGTAAAAAAGTGGTTTGCCGGATTTGTTTTCTGACATGCTGGATAGAGAAAGTTAGGGTGAGGCAAACGCAGGAATGCTCGCAAGGTACTGCAGCAATACAGCGTCATTGTAACGCCAGACAATTGCACGCCTCAAAAATACAAATGGCACCTCGAATAGCAGGTGCCAACGCTGGTCTGGAGCGGGTAGAGGGGATCGAACCCTCGTCTAAAGCTTGGGAAGCTTTCGTTCTACCATTGAACTACACCCGCAAGACCTTGATTTTAAACTAAATTTAGTTGTCTCTGATAGTCTAAATTCATCGGAATTGCGGAACGCTCCGCAAAAAACTGAAATGTCAGCGTTCAGCGCTGCGAAGCCGTTGACGATCAAAATCCTTGGTACCACCAGATTGCCAGTGCATTCGGTATCTGCCGCGTTTGAGGCGACTTTGCCGCGGGGGGGGGGCGAAGGTGACGCTAGCGCCGTCCGGAAGTGTGGCGCTTAAGGTGTGCGCTGTCGTACTGGATCACGGTGCCGTCGACGTAGCGCGTGGTGCGATGCGCTGGATGTCGTGATCGATGTCGGTAATGGTGCCGAACGGGATCAGATTCGAGAGTAGGAACGCGGCAGTTCGGAGAGGTCGGCAGTCATGCATCGCATGTTGCCGGGTTGCTCGAATCAACGCATCTGGTAGCGGATTGGTAAAGATGTTACCAACTGCCTAGCGCTATTTTGATTGATATCTGATTGGTTCGCTGCTGAGCACCATCCGCCTGTGAGATCGTTTTAAGGCGCTTGGTGGCGGCTGTTTGTGTATCAGGATACACACATTATTTCACATTTGATATTTTATTTATTAACAATTGTTAAACCGTGTGGGAAGAAATGGACTGAGGGGGAGTAGGTCATTAGGATGCATTTTGTTGTGATCCACCACTACAGCTAGGCTCATCAATGGAAACGTTTTTTGACGATAATTTTCTCAATGATAGTGTCGATAAAATCTTGAGACTGGCGACATTGACGCTGTACGGTGTCAATGTCCGATGCGACATCCGACTGGTTATCAACGATGTTCGTGACTACCTGACTTTGATCAAGACGGGGAGTTTCAATGCGAATCTACAGACGTTCAAAAACATTCTAATAGCTGTGGGCAATCGGACACATCCGAGTTTGCCTGATTATAGAAATACCGTCGACTATGCGGTTTCGTTAATTGCGAGATGACGACATGAAAAGAGTGCAAATTCTGCTTACCATTGCTGTCATGGTGGGCCTCATTATTTTTATATTTGCACCAGCAATCTTCGCGATGTCGCCCACATTTTTTAAATGGTGGGAGTCGCACCCGGTGCTCTCGCATCTTCCCATTTTATTATTGCTTTTGCTTGGTTTTGCCTGGGGTGAAATCACTGTTCGACAAAACTTGCCATAACTCAGACGCAGAGTCAGTTGCTATGCTTTACTTCAGCGTGTTACGCCTTTCAAGCGTAGCGCTCTCAGGTCGAGTTTTCCTTAAACGCCAATTCCCTTGCCCATAATTTACAAGGTGTCCTCTTGTCCTATCCGTTCGAAGTTAGCGCAGCATTGACGACATTGGAAGCCACGGGTATTTGGCGCTTCAACTACGCGCCACCTTTGTATCGATTGGCCTGGAATGCAGGTATTTCGCTTCCACCCCCGCATTTCGCACGTTTTACTTTCAATTTTATATTCTCGACCATCTGGTTTGGAATTGTATGGTCGCTACTCATGTGGTCCAGGAATTTTCCTCACCATGGCAAGAGCGTTATTGCGACCATTGGCGGGTCAGTTGCGGCGGGCATTCTGTTCGGTTTTTTCATGGCGCTCTACTACCGACACGGAGCACATAAATATCGCTTGCCCACTTGGTCAAGCATCCAGGTGTTGCCCCACTCAAAATTTACCTAACATAATCTTTCCTCGAAAAGAGTGAAGAGGCGATTTTCCCTGCCGTGAACCATTATCTATTTTTGCTCTAGATCGATGCATATTTTTCGAATCGACTTTAATCGAAGAAATACACAAGGAAGTTGCTCGGAAAGATTTTTGAAAACGATTGTAAAAATCCACGTTTAACATTGGACGCACTGAACCAACTTCAGCGATTATTTTGACCAGCAATCGCTTTTGAAGAGATGTCAAATGGAAACCTATGTCAACGATAATTTTCTCAATGAGATAATCGATAAAATTTTGAGGTGCGCGACTCTGGCGCTTTATGGCGAGGATGTCCGATTCTCGGTACTTCTCGCGATCAAAGATGTTCGCTATTATTTGGCGAAGGTCAAGACCGGAGACCCTAGGATCAATCAACGGGTTTTTGAATGCAGTTTGGCAGCATTGGCAAATAGTACGCATCCAAGCATGCCTGACTATAAAAAAACTCTTGAATACGCGGTTTCGCTGATGGCGATTGATTTGCCTAATGCAGATCGATGGTAGCGAATCCGATAATTAGAAATTGCCTATGTGGTACAACAGCGCATCACGAATCAAGGTTTGATCGTTGGCGCTGAAACCAAGTAAAAGCCCGGACGGGTGGCGATACTCCGGCCTTTTCTTTGAAACCTTGTTGGTCAATCTTTCCTGATGCATGCGGGCAATCCGCGCCACGCGCCCAAAGAAGCCAAGCGATAATTGGTTTGCGTCTTACTCGGCTTTAAGATTTTTTGCTGCCGGATTTTCTGAAACATCACCACCTTCTGCCTTTTCAATCTCCACTTATTGCCGCACGGGTTTTTGCGTTGTTTCCGTTTCTCGTAGTCGAGAACGCCATGGCGCATGCAGGCAAGACGCGGCGTGGTCGATGGGCGTTGTTATTGCTGAGACGAGCAGATCAACCATGGACTGTTGTTCTGCAATACCGATTGCCGCGATGACTATCAGAAGGAGCTGGAGGCGAAGAGGAGCGCCGACATGTAATGTGTGAAATATTGTTATATTGGTCACAAAAATTACTAATTGGTTTATATTGAAACCACTCTCTTAGTGGTGGGTACAATGAAGAAGTTCTTTATGCCCGCGCCGCAAGGTTAGCGGGCTTTTTTCTATGGTTTGATGAAGGTGTAGATGGATACAATTTGGCACAATTGATACATCCCGTGTGTCATCGCCTCGTCGTGTTCGAACGCTTTTAGGAGTGTGACATTTGTTACTGAGGCCGTATATCACCGCAGTTAAACCTTGGGAGTTCTCATCATGTTGAATGTAAAAAATCTGAATAAAGCCGCAGCCTTGATGATGGTAGTCGGCGTATTTGCCACCGCCGCAACCAGTAGCTATGCGGATACCACTTGGCAAAAAATCATCCTCGCCGGGAGCAGGTGAACAATCGGCTCAAAAATCAAAACCGACGCATTCACAACGAGGTCAAAGAAGGCGAAATAACGCGCGGCCAGGCGAAAACACTACACACCGAAGATAAACAAATTCGACAAGAAGAACGCGATATGGCTGCGCAGAACGGTAGTCATATTACTAAATCGGAGCAACGGACATTGAACCAGCAGGAAAATAGCGTTAGCCGGCAAATCGGTAAATAGTTCAGTTTTCCTATGATGTGAGGCTGAGTTTATCTGTTCCCCGGCAGTCCACTGGGTCCGCTACCGTTTTTTGAGGAGCCGAAATGGACCACAAAGCCTCGTCATATATAGAGTCGGAATTGCGGAGCGCTCCGGAAACATTACTTCGAAGCTCCGAAATATTGGCTCTGCGGTCGGGCGCTTATCGGTTGCGTTTCCCGGGGCTTGGCGATTCGAATATGGCGTGCAGGACACATCTTTGCAATGGTAAGTCAGGTGGTTAAACAGGCAAACTATGCATAGTCATGCGCGCTTTTCGAAAACAATATATGATGATCGTCATGCGAGCGAAATCAACCTATCAAGGCAGCAAGCGTGCCACCCCGAGCCGCAAGGAAGTGACGCACGATCGCATCGTCGAGGTGGCTGCGCGCGCGATCCGGCGTAGTGGTTATGCTGGCACCGGGGTGGCGGATATCATGAAGGAAGCCGGACTCACGCACGGCGGTTTTTATGCACACTTCGCCTCGCGCGAGACGCTGCTGGCAGAAGCGGCTGACCGCGCTGGTGCCGAAGCAGTCAGCTTGTCGGCTGGCATCGCTGCCGCTGCGGCGCCGGGACAGTCCTTGCAGGCTGTGATGCAGGCCTATTTGTCGCAGCAACACCTGGAGGACGTGGAGAATGGTTGCCCGGTGGCCGCGCTTGGCTCCGAGATGCATCGCCAGGCGCTGGAGGTGCGGCATGCGGCCACCCGCCACATCAAGGAGATGATCGATGTGGTGGCCCGCCAGTTGCCCGATTGGGGAACTCCCGGTGCGCACGAACAGGCCATGTTCATGGTCAGTTCGATGATCGGCACGATGATGATGGCGCGCGCGGTTGATGATCCAAGGTTGTCCGAGGCGCTGCGTAAAGCGGCGCTCAAGCATTTTTCGGAGGCTGGCAAATGAGGCCGGCTTGGTAGCCCAATTTGGGGGTTTTTTTGATGAAAAATATGATGGTCGTCATATAAATGGAACTATTGAGGAGAAGCACTATGGGCAGCAAGATCGCAATCGTGACCGGAGCGTCATCGGGTATCGGCGAAGCCACCGCCGAGCAACTCGCCAAGGCAGGCTACAGGGTGTATGGCAGCAGCCGCCGTGGCGCGCAGGGAGAAAGCAGCAAGCGCACGTTCGAGATGCTGGCGCTGGATGTGACCAGCGACGCATCCGTGGCAGCCGCCGTCAGCGAAGTGCTGCGGCTTGAAGGGCATATCGACCTGTTGGTCAACAACGCCGGCTTCGGCGTCGCGCCTGCAGCGGCCGAAGAGAGCTCGATCCAGCAGGCGCAGGCGATCTTCGATACCAATTTCTTCGGCGCCGTCCGGATGATCCGCGCCGTCCTGCCGCACATGCGGCAGCGCAGGAGCGGGCGTATTATCAACATCAGCTCGGTATTGGGTTTTGTGCCGATGCCGTACATGGCGCTGTACTCGGCCACCAAGCACGCAATGGAAGGTTATTCGGAAGCTCTAGACCAGGAGTTGCGCACTCAGGGCATCCGCGTTTCGTTGGTCGAACCGGCCTACATCAAGTCGCCGTTCGACGCCAACCAGTTGCAGCCCGACCAGGCGCTCGACGAGTATCGAGACCTGCGAGCGGGATTGGATCTGCGCGTGAAGCAAGCACTTGAGGGCGCAGATGCTCCGGGTGTGGTGGCCGAGACGGTGGTGCAGGTAGCGCGAACGGCGACGCCGAAAGTACGCTACACCTCGGGCGCCCTGGCCGGCCGCCTTAGCTTCCTGCGCCGATTCGCGCCAGCCGTGCTGGTCGAAGCCGGCGTGCGTAAGGACTTGAGGCTTGACTCCCAGCCGGCAGTGCGCAAACGCGCCACAGCCCTGTCACAATAATTTACGATAAAACAGGAGCAAGATATGAAAGCATACTTCATCAAGCGCTACGGCAAATCGGAGATGCTCACCTCGGGCGACCTGCCCGAGCCGGGACTGCGTGATGATGACGTCCTGGTGCGGATTCACGCCGCCGGCGTCAATCCGCTGGACAATAAAATCCGGGATGGCGAATTCAAGCTGTTGCTGCCATATAAGATGCCGTTGATCCTGGGCAACGACATGGCCGGTGTGGTAGTGCGGGTCGGTACGGGCGTACGCCGTTTCAAGGTGGGTGACGAGGTCTACGCGCGGCCGGATGACGATCGCATCGGCACGTTTGCCGAATTCATCGCGATCAAGGAAAAATCGCTGGCCCTGAAGCCGGCCAACCTGACGATGGAGGAGGCCTCGTCGATTCCGCTGGTCGCGCTGACCGCGTGGCAGACACTGGTCGAAAAAGGTAAGCTGAAGAAGGGCCAGAAAGTGCTGATTCACGCCGGTTCGGGTGGTGTCGGCACGATAGCGATTCAACTGGCCAGGCACATCGGCGCCACGGTCGCCACCACCGCCAGCACAGCCAACGCTGACATGCTAAAGGGCCTAGGGGCCGACATCGTCATCGATTACAAGAAGGACGACTTCTCGAGCAAATTGAAGGACTATGACCTTGTGCTCGACACGCAGGGCGGGGATACACTGAAAAAATCCCTGAGCGTGCTCAAGCCAGGCGGCAAGCTGATCGGCATTGCCGGCCCGCCGGATCCCGATTTCGCCAGGCTGCGCGGCATGAACGGCTTTCTCCGCCTGGTGATGGGATTGCTCAGCTACGGCATCCGGAAAGCGGCCAGGCGCAGCGGCGCCAGCTATTCCTTCCACTTCATGATTGCCAACGGCCAGCAACTGGGTGAAATCACCAGCTTGATCGAAGCCGGCCACATCCGGCCGGTGGTCGACCGCGTCTTCCCCTTCGAGGAAACCAAACAGGCCTTGGACTACGTAGAAACGGGACGTACGAAGGGGAAGGTCGTGATCAAAGTGCGCTAGCGGACACACGAACGAAGTTGTCGAGTCATGTGATTCTCCCAGATAGTTCTCTGGCAACGGAAATACGTCATTTCTTTTGCGTCTCACCTTGATCTACAAGCTAGAGCCCATTGGCAATATCGCTAGCCTTCATTTTGCGTGCGTCGGCTGGACAGATCCACCGCATCTAGGCTGACGCCTACCTTAAAGTTTTTACAAATGCTGCCGTTAACGTATTCGTGGGACATGAATACGTGGGGAACGCGTATCCACTTCCATTCAACGGTGCAAGCCCGACAACGACATTTGTACCTGGTTCTGTGAATTGATAGTTCGCCCGGGGGATTGCGCTTGCCCGGAGTGTTTTGGTTCGAGATCATTTTGTGTCGATAAAGGAGTCTGGCAGATCGCCGGTTTGGATGATCGCTTTCCGTATCTGATTGACACCAGTCAACGGATGTCGGCAATTGAAGCGGTGTCGTCAAAAGGCCGGCCTATGAAATCACTTCATCAACTAAGGAAAATAAAATGAATATTAGAAACCTGAAAATTGGTCAGAAGTTATTCCTGAGTTTTAGTGCCGTCATCATATTGCTGCTATTGCTCGCGACCCTTGCCTACATTCGTATCGGCGGGTTGATCAATGATATTAATTTGACGAATATGGACCGTTATCCCAAAACGGTTCTGGCTCACACCATCAAGGATGAGCTGAATGAAACCGCGCGCTCTCTACGTAATCTTCTTTTAATGACAGATGCTGACAGCCGGGATAAGGAATTTTCAGGTATCGAGAAAAATTCCAAAGTCATCACCGAATCGATTGATCGACTGGACAAAACCATTACCACCCCGAGGGGCCGCGAACTTCTCAAGGAACTCACGGAAAACAGGCAAAAATTCATCGCCACGAGAACGACCTTCCTCAAGCTTGTGAAGGAGGGCAAGAACGGTGAAGCAACGAGCGTACTGTTCAACGACTTGCGTCCGGCGCAACTGAGCTATCAGGATACGCTCGATAAACTGATCAATTTTCAATCCAGCCTGATGGAGGAATCTGGCAAGGCGTCTGAATCACAAGCAGGCGAAACACGCATGGGTGTGTTGTTACTCTCGATCGCGGCCACGTTGATTGGCGTACTGGTCGGCGTGCTGGTGACGCGCAGCATTACGCGGCCGTTGCGCGGAGCCGTTGCTATCGCGCGCAAGGTAGCAGATGGTGACTTGACCAGCACCATCGTGGTGGACTCGACCGATGAAACCGGCCAATTACTGGCGGCGCTGAAGGATATGAACGGCAGCCTCGAAAATATCATTAGCCAGGTGCGTAACGGCACCGACACCATTGCCACCGCATCGGGACAGATCGCCAGCGGCAATCAGGACCTTTCTTCACGCACCGAGCAGCAGGCCAGTTCGTTGGAGGAAACCGCGTCCTCGATGGAGGAAATGACTTCCATCGTTAAACAAAATGCAGATAATGCCAATCAAGCTAACCGCTTGGCGATATCGGCATCGGACGTGGCGGTTAGGGGCGGAGAGGTCGTGTCTCGGGTGGTGGATACGATGAGCTCGATCAAGGATTCTTCGCGGAAGATCGTCGATATCATCGGCGTCATCGATGGCATCGCTTTCCAAACCAATATCCTTGCGCTGAATGCGGCGGTGGAGGCGGCGCGTGCGGGCGAACAGGGGCGTGGTTTCGCAGTGGTGGCGACGGAAGTGCGCAACCTGGCGCAGCGTTCTGCCGGCGCCGCTAAAGAAATCAAGCAGTTGATTGGCGATTCGGTCGAGAAAGTCGACGCCGGCAGCGATCTGGTCAATCAGGCCGGCAGCACCATGAGCGAGATCGTCGCCAGCGTCAAGCGGGTGACCGACATCATGGAGGAGATTACCTCTGCCAGCAGGGAGCAAGACGCCGGCATCGAACAGATCAATCAGGCCATAGGCGAGATGGACACGGTGACGCAGCAGAATGCGGCATTGGTGGAAGAGGCGGCCGCCGCAACCTTGTCGCTGCAAGAGCAGGCCGACAATCTGGCGCAGGTTGTCAGGGTGTTCAAACTCAACGACAAGCACGGGGTAGTCGCCATGCCGATGGCCAATCGACAACATGAAGCGTTCACTCAGGTGGAAACTCGGCGGCGCGCTACGCGGAGCCGGATAGAACTTGTCGCCAGTAACAGCGCGCGTAAAAAAAATATCGCCAACGGCGAATGGGAAGAACTTTAACTGTGGCTGCCAGTGCGCATCAATAGTGGATTAAAACCAAAGTAAGCCACTAACTGCAAACCGGTCACGCCATCTGGAGTGCCGGTCCATTCAAATTAATCCGTGCCGTCGTCGGTTTTATGCGCATGACTGCGCGTATGCTTTTCTTCCTGATCGCGATGCATGCGCTCGGTGACATCCATGCCGATGCCGCGATAGCCGATAAACAGACTGCTTACATTGAACATCGGTTCTCCGCTGACCTGAAGATATTGCTGACTTCCATCAGCTTTGGTGCGGCTATACACAAAATCGAGAAAAGGGCGACGATTGGCAATGTTGTCGTTCAACTGCTTGCGTTCGGTCTCATTCCATTGCCCCGTCGTTGCAAGGCTGCTCGTACCTGATGCGTGGTCTGCGTCGATTCCTAGCATTTCAAAGACTGGTCCGGAGATTTTGGTAAATTTTCCTTGCGAATCCTGTTCCCAATACCAGTCCGATGACAGTTCCGTCAAACTCTTGAAGCGGGACTCGCTCTCGCGCAATTCGGCCGTGCGTTCCTGGACTGTCTGTTCCAGTATCTTGTTGTAATTATCCAGTTTTCTGTACAGCAGCCGCACTTCCAACATGTTATGGATGCGTGTCTGCACTTCAATCAAGTCGAACGGCTTGCTGACAAAATCTTTGGCGCCGGCTTGCAGCGCGCGCAGCTTGTGGGCGGGTTGCGCGGTGATGACTAGTACGGGCAAATATCCTGTCGTTTCGATTTCCTTCAAGTCTTCCATGACCTGAAATCCATCCATTTCCGGCATTTGCAAATCGAGCAAAATCAAATCGTAGCGATGCGCCAGATGTAACGGACAGACCGTTCGGGGATTCATTGTCGACGTGATGTGCTGGTAACCGGCATTGCGCAGCATTTTTTCCAACAGCAAAACATTCGCTTCCTGATCATCCACGATCAAGATGCTGGCTTGCAGAATTTCGGATGCTTCAAGCATTGCGTTATTCCCAAAAAAATCATTCACCTACCTGGAAAGAGACCAGATGGCATTTCATCACTACCTAGGTTCTATTCGACAAGCCATGTTGTTCTGCGTGGCGCAGCGCAACGTCGAGAGCATCCATGAACTCCATGACCTCAATTGGTTTTGTCAAATAGCGGAAGAAGCCGGCCTCGATGCCTTTCTGGATATCGCGCGGGACGGCGTTGGCCGACAGCGCCATGATCGGGATGTGGGCTGTTGTTACATCTTCGAGCAAAATTTTCAAGGCGCCATGTCCACTAATGCCGGGCAAATTGATATCCATTAAAATCACGTCGGGGTGATGCGCACGGGCCATCTGTATGCCGAGATGGCCATTGATGGCCGTCAGCAGTTTCAAATCGCCGCGCCGCGCAATCAATTGCTCTACCAGCACCAGATTTGCCGGATTATCTTCGACATAGAGCAGCGTGCGCCGTGAGCCCGACGGTTGCGCCACCGCATGATCCTGTTTGCCCACGTTGTGATTGTCGACGCTCTCAAGTGCCAATTCCGGCGCGCTGGATGAGGGCAGTTCCACCCAAAATACACTGCCGGCGCCGATGCTGCTTTCGACGCCGAGAACGCCGCCCATCAACTCGACCAGTTGTTTGGTGACCACCAGGCCGATGCCCGTGCCTTCTTCTACACTGCTCTCTTGCCCGAGCCGGTTGAACGGCTGGAATAGTTGCGTTAGCTGTTCCGGCGTCAGGCCTGCCCCGGTGTCGGTAACGCTTACCCGGACTCGATCTGCGCCGCGCATCGCGCAGTTGACGACGACTGTGCCGTCGATCCGGTTGTATTTGATTGCATTCGACAACAGGTTGACCATTACTTGTTTGACCCTGATCCGATCGGCATGCACATAAAAGAGATCGTCAAGAAGCGGAAAAGTCATTTGCACGCCGCGCTTTTGCGCCTGCGGTTCAATCATGGCCTGGCAGTCTTGTATGACCTCAGTGAGTGACATCGATTCTTGCGACAACGTCACTTTGCCTGACTCAACCATTGCCAGATCGAGGATTTCATTGATCAGGCGCAGCAGATACCATCCGGCTTGCAAAATCTGGTCGATCGACAGCTTCTGTGCGGATGACGGCGGCGGTATGTCGGATGCCATCAACTGCGCGAATCCGAGCACGGCATTAAGTGGAGTACGCAATTCATGGCTCATGCTGGACAGGAAATCCGATTTCGCCAAATTGGCTTTTTCCGCGGCGGCCTTTGCATTTTCCAGCTCGACGTTATTTTCTTGCAGCCTATGCTCGAATTGCTTGCGGTCAGTGACGTCGCGAGCGGCGGCGAACACGCCTTGCAACTTGTTGTCGCGGTTATGGAATGTGGTGGCGTTGTAGGAGACGACCGTTTCCGTGCCATCTCTGGCGTGCGCGGTCAATTCATAATTGGTGACCTTGCCTTCATGCAGCACGCGAGTGATCGCGGCTTCGGCGCGTTGAGGATCGGTAAAATAATTCTTGAACGGCGCCCCTATCAATTCATCGCGTGTGCAGCCGGTCAACGCTTCCATCTGCTGGTTGACGTCGCTGATGATGCCGCGCGGATCGGTCGTCATCAAAGCGTCGATATTCGATTCGATCAATGAACGCGTGTAGAACTGCTGGTCGCGCAGGCGCTGATCGAGCAGCGCCTGCTCCGCTTCAACCTGTTTGCGCGCCGTGTTGTCGGTGCCGATCAAGAGGTAGCCGATCACCTTTTCTTGCGCATCGCGTAGTGCTGTGACTGACACCATCGCCGGGAAACGGCTGCCATCCTTGCGAATGTAGGTCAATTCATAGATGTCTTCAATGCCACGCGATGCCTTGAACACCAGCGCCTCAAAGCCTGGAGTGATCGGGGTATCCAGCTCAAGGCTCAGGGACGCGGCACGGGCAATCAGTTCCTGCGCATCCGAAATACTGGCCGGCGTAATTTTGTCTACTACGTCCTCTGCCTTATAACCGAGCATGCGCTCAGCGCCGACGTTGAAAATCTGGATCACCCCTTGGGCGTCGGTGGCGATGCAGGAAAAATTGGCGCTGTTGAAAATGGCGTCTTGCAAGGCGCCCGCCTTTAGCAATGGTTGCTGTGCGGCTTGCGGTAGTTGTTCGGCAGACGGCATTTCTATCGTGGGCATAAATTCGGATTCTGATGGGCTTACAACTGAGCGCTAGCCTCGGCTCAAACAAGGTAATGGTGATCTGTGATGTCAGTCCGAGCGGATTGCTGCCGGTTTACTCTGACGCTGGTGCACGTCAGACAGCAAGCGCGCAAATTCCTTTTTGACGACGTCATAACATTCGCAGACGCTGCTGTTCAGGCCAGCCCGGTTCAGCACGGTGATGTGGCCGCGCCGATAGCGGATAAAGCCCAGGCTTTGCAACTTGCCGGCCGCCTCGGTGACTCCCTCGCGCCTTACTCCCAGCATGTTGGCAATCAATTCCTGGGTCATCGTCAATTCGTTCGAAGGCAGGCGATCCAGCGTCAGCAGGAGCCAGCGACACAATTGCTGGTCCAACGAATGATGACGATTGCACACTGCCGTCTGGCTCATTTGTGTGAGCAGGGCCTGGGTGTAGCGCAGCAGCAGGCGCATCACCGGCCCCGCACGGTTGAATTCTTCAATCAGTATGTGTGACTTGAGGCGATAGCCATGGCCGCCGGTCTGCACCACGGCGCGGCTGGGCGTGGTATCGCCGCCCATGAATAGAGAAATTCCTAGTATCCCTTCATTGCCAACGCCGGCAATTTCGGAGGAACCGCCGTTTTCCAGAAGGTATTGCAGCGAGACGATCGATGTTGTCGGAAAATAGACATGCTGCAGCTTGCCGCCGGAATCGTAGAGCAAGTCGCCCAGCTGCATTGGGATTAATTCCAGATGTGGGGCCAGGCGATCGAATTCGGTGTCAAGCAACGCTGCCAGGAGATGATTCTGATTTGGGTCAGGTGTACTGAACATATCTTCCTCCTGCTCCCGCTCTTTAACTTGCTGATTGTGAAAAGCGGAAATCGAAGAATATCCGCATCAGGCAAGGTAACACGTGCCATTGCTTCGCCCTGAATGGATTGCGCTGCGACGTCTCGGAATCTGCGTTATGAGGCACAACGCCCTGGAATGGTGCCAAAAAACAACGTTAGCGGCGGGGCGGGGCTGCATTTGATGAAATGTGTAACGATAATGGCATTGGTCTAATCGACCAGCGTAACGGCCTCAGGCAAAAACAGGAGGAGCATTCATGATACGGTTGGTGTTGCTGTTATTGGGAGTTGAGTATCTGCGCAAGCGCTGGCGCAGCATCCTCGTAATCGGAGTGATATGGCTGGTCGCAGGCTTGGTCGTATTTGTCGATGCGCTCGACAATGCGATGTACTTCCCGATCAATTTCTTTGCTTACCTGTTCCTGATCGAAGGCTTGGCAACGCTGGCTGTGGCATGGACTGGTGTCGGCGGCCAGCGCATCCTGCGATATGTGAAAGGCAGCGCCGTGGTGCTGGCGTCGATACTCATTTTCGCCGGCCATCACCATGGTAATTTCTTGTTGTCGATGATCTTTGGCACGCTGTTCCTGACCGATGGACTCATACAGTGCATCTCTGCCTACATGGTCCGCTATCGTCGCTGGCGCGTGGCGTTTTCCTGGGGCGTGGCCGAGATTTTGCTGGCGATTTTCTTTTATCAGCCATACCCGACGCACTATGTCGGTACATTACCGTATTGCCTGGGGCTGTTCCTGATGTTCGGTGGCGCCAACATGATTGGGCTGGCAGCTCGCGTGCGTCGCTTGAACGGCAACCCTGCTCTGTCGGAATCGGCGCATCCGGCCATGCAGCCGGATGAGACAGTTGCTTCTGCTTTCGCGCAGGTAGAGTGGGACGGCCCGCCGGCAGACCATGAACAGGCGCTGACGGTGCATGTCTGGACGCCAACCGGTTCAGCCAAGTCGCCGACTCAGAATTATCCGATTGTCGATCGCTATATCGCGGCGGTCGATGTCAACGGCGTGATCTCCACCGGGCATGCGGCGTTGGAGTCGCCGGAGGGAATTTATATCAGCCTGTATCCGGGAGTGGAGATCGACCGTTCGCCCGACGATTTCGGGCGCCTGCTGCGCGCTACTCGCGAGAACGATGTACCCGGTGTCTTTCAGCCGGACTATGCAACGGAATCCAAAGCATGGTGCCCGTCAACCGTCCAGGTGCGCATCCGGAACTATGACCCGCACCGCCTACAGTCGTTCTGGCTGCGTTATCGTAGCGATGCTACCTACAACCTGACCCATCGCAATTGTTCCAGCACCGTTGCCCAGGCGCTGGAAGCCGCGATTGACGGCGCCGTTGGCCGCCTGTACGGCAATCGCGCGGGGTGGCGCGTGTTCTTTCGCATCCTGGCCACGCCGGAGTTGTGGGTCGCTGCGCAGATTCGGAAGCGTGCGGTGACCATGGCGTGGACGCCGGGGCTGACGCTCGATTATTCCAGGGCCCTTAGCATGCTGGCCGATCCGCGTCCGTTCGCCTGGTGGAAATTGGCTAGGACGACCTTTAACAGAATGGCGCATTTACGGCGCGAATGGCGCGCCCAAGACCATGACGCCGTTGACGCGCAATGAGCCGCAAGCGTTATGCGGAAAAATGCAAGATCGGAGAGGCGGGGAAATTTCTGATTGTCATTGTTCGAATGCATTATATGTAATAATTCGTTGCCAAATATGCCATATAGAGGAGCAAAAATGCATAAGCGATCGTCGTTTTTTGTAAGTGCCGTTTTAGTTGGCTGTTTAGTTACCGCCTCTCATGCGGCTAACATGCGATTTTTGAATGACACACCGATTACCTACCTGAAGCCGAAAGACAAGACTGCGCTGGTTGCAGAAGCCGATAGTGTTCTGACCAATAAAGCGGATGGCGAGACCCAGCAATGGTCCAATAAAAGCCTGGGTAATTCGGTGATTATTGATGCTGAGTTGAGTGCTACGGACACAGTCAAGACAGACGCCAAGACCTGCCGCAGACTACATATTGTGCTTCATGCCAAAGGCCAGGATCAGACGTTGTCGATACCAGTTTGCAAGACAGCAGACGGAAACTGGACCGTGCAAAAGAGATAACCCGCGGCATGTGGGCAAATCGCTTGTCGTTTTTTCATGGACTCTGTGCCCCAAAAAAATGAATGCGACAGTTGGCGCTTGGGTAGGATCAAACTCGCTAAAGAGTCGTTCGATTACATCTTATCCGAGCGCGTATTTGAACAGATTAAAAGCCTGAAACAATGCACGCGCACTTAGACTTGCTTGCTTTAAATGCATTGTCCTGACTGATTCATCCCTGAAAGTAGCTTCGGCTTTCACTTCAATGTCTCTGACCGGTACCCGTTGCCGATCTTGATGCCTTCCCCGTTTCGCGCTGTATTCACCGGTTTGGAAGTGATCCTTGCGCGGCTTTGGCCTGTCTTTTTGGCGGCTGGATGTGGTTTCCCGGCATGCAAAAAAAACGAATACGTTTTACCATACCCACGCCGATATCCTGCCGCCTGCGCGCCTACCCATGCCCACCGACGTTGCTTCCCTGTTGTTCGCACTGACTGTCAGCATGCTGACCATGGCCGTGGCGCTGCCTTCGGTAATGGGGCAGGTAAATATGGCGGCGCGGCGGGCGCAGCTTGGCATTTTCCTGCAGGCTGCAGGTTGGGTGCTGCTGCTGATCTCCGGGTTGGTCGAAGCCGGCTCGTGGACCGACCGCGCTCTTTCTACGCTGTCGATGGCAGGCATCGCCGGCGGCTTGGCATTGAACGCCACCGCATTCGACTTGTGGTGCGGCCGGACGGCGCTGGCTCGGGCGCCGACGATCATTGCCGTGGTGCTCACACTTGGCTATGGCATCGGGTTTTCCAGCTATGCGTTTCGGGTGGGCTGGGCCAACGGCTTGCTCGCACTGCAGATGGCCATGGTGGCGGCGACGCTGTGGCGCGAGCCACTTGTGCCTGTGGGCCGATGGCGCTGGCTGCTGGTCGTCGCCTTGGTGGCGCAGATGGTGGTGACAGCCTGGCGCGGTGTGCTGGGGGCGTTTTTTACCGATCAGTTCCCGGCTTTTCTCACGCCGCATCCGGTGAATATCGCTTTCGCACTGGTCGCCAATGCGACCGCCGTGCTGTCGCTGACGGGTATCCTTCTGGCGCACCGCGACGAGGCCGCGCGCGCTCTGGATCGTTTGGCGACGTTCGATGACCTGACCGGCGTGCTCAACCGACGCGCATGGTTGGTGCAGTCCAACGTCGAGCTGGCAAACAGCGTGCGTTACGACAAGCCGCTGGCAGTGCTGATGCTGGACCTCGATTATTTCAAGCAGATCAACGACAGCCGAGGCCACGAGGCCGGCGACCGCGCGCTCAAGTTTGTCGCCAGGGCGCTCAAGGCTGCAGTGCGTACCGGCGATATCGTTGGACGATATGGCGGGGAGGAGTTCTGCGTGCTGCTGAATCATGCAGATCGCGCCGCAGCAAAGGCATTCGATCAGCGCATGCGTGCCTATCTCGCCGATGCAACGGCGCGCGAACTGGGCCATGCGCTGAACTACAGCGCTGGCATCACCGTACGCATCTCCGCTGACGATACGCTCGAAGCCATGTTGCGGCGTGCCGACGTCATGCTATACAGCGCCAAAGCCCAGGGGCGATCGCGGACACTGGATGCGCAAGAATTGCGGCTTGGCCAGGATGCCGCGGGCTGAATCGTGGATATTCCTCTGCCTCACAGCGATTTATGGAACCGGACGCGATGCTGTCCTTCGCCTGCATAGTTGAGGGCAACCGGGAGCCCGTCAATTTCGCCGGATCCGGGAAGAAGCGTAAACCCCAACTTGCGATGAAACGCGATAGAAGCGGTATTGACGACAGAAGTGATGCTGTGCACCTCTGTGCAGCCTCGGGCGCCGACTACATTAAAAAAATGCTCGTAGA
Source organism: Collimonas arenae (assembly GCF_001584165.1). Lineage (NCBI taxonomy): Bacteria > Pseudomonadati > Pseudomonadota > Betaproteobacteria > Burkholderiales > Oxalobacteraceae > Collimonas > Collimonas arenae. The sequence continues at coordinate 3,780,398 of NZ_CP013233.1, read as the reverse complement.
GCATGCGTGCAAGACCGTCGGCACGTGCGGCAGGGGTCACGCCGACGAAGTGGATATATGCGATGTTGGGCTTGGATTGGGATACAAAGCCGATCAGAAATGCTTGCACCGCGTCCGATGGGCCTATTGCGTAACTGGTTGCGTTTAAATGGTCGAAAAATATGCGATGCACCAATGCGCGAACAGGGCGGCCACCCCACCATTCATCGACGACAGAGGAAACATATTCGTAATCCCCGGATTCCAGAGTGCGGATGGTGTGTGTCGTCATTGTTTTTTCGATGAGTGAAGGAAGCATCGATAATATACAGCCAGACAGACAAATAGACCGGCAGACATAACAACACGACATCTTACGATTTGATTTTTTCTGCAGCGGCACATCCTCGAACAGCCTTGCCAGTGCGAACGCTAGCGCAATCAGGCATCCGGCGACGACATAGACCGAGCTCAGTGCACCTCCACATGGTGTGGGGCCGCAGAAACAGGTAAAGTAACCGGAGCGCGATGCGGCAACCAATGCTGTCATCAATGAACATCAGGGCACGCTTCCTAATTCTGCGCTAATTGTTGCCCTTTAGCCTGATGCCGGCATGTCAGGCCATCCGGCTTGGCAATGATGCGGAATCGACCGTTCGCCCCCGGGCATTCATCAACCCTCATACCCAATACATGAAAAATCTCACCTTCGGCAGACCAACCATCGCTGCGGCCGGCGTTCTTGCGCTTTTGCAGATGACGATCGTCTTGCCAGCACAGGCAGCCACTCCCGAGAATTACAAGATCGTTTCGCGTTTCCCGATATCAGGGACGGAAGGTTGGGATTACATCGCTGTCGATAGCAAGCGAGAACGTTTGTTCATCAGTCGCTCAGATCATGTTCAAGTTGTCGATACCAAGTCGGGCGAAGTGGTGGCGAATATCCTCGATACGGCGGGCGTGCACGGCGTGGCGATCGCGCAGGATCTGAAACTGGGTTTCACCAGCAATGGGCGATCGGACACGATAACGGTTTTCGAGCTCGACAGCCTCAAGACAATCGATACCATCAAGACAGTTGGCCCAGGCCCTGATTCGATACTGTACTACCCGCCATTGCAACGGATTTACAGTTTCAACGGTCGCGGAAAAAGTGTGACGATCATCGATGCCGTAACGCGCAAGGTCGTTGATACGCTGTCAGTCCTCGGTCAGCCTGAATTTGCCGTCAACGATAGCCAGGGCCACATCTTCTTCAATGTGGAGGACAAGAATGAAATTGCTGTCATTGACGCGCAGTCGTCAAAAATCGTCAAGCATTGGACGATGTCTCAGTGCGATGGGCCAAGCGGCCTGGCGATCGACGATGCGCGTCATCGGTTATTTTCAGTGTGCGCCAACCAGAAAATGATGGTTGTAGATTCCTTGTCGGGGCGGGTCGTTACGACTGTCGGGATCGGCGAGAAGCCGGATGCCGTCGCTTTTGATCCTGCTTCCGGGCTGGTTTTTGTTTCCAATGGCGGTGGAACGCTGACGGTAGTGCATGAGGATACCGCGAACAAATACACGGTAAAGACTAATCTCGCCACCCAAAAGGGTGCACGGACGCTGGCGCTCAATCCAGAAAACCATCTGGTGTATCTGGTGAGCGGAAAATTCGGTGCGGTGCCGGCGCCAACAGCAGCGAATCCTCATCCGCGTCCTGCGCTTTTGCCAGATACCTTCAATGTGTTGGTTGCAGAACCAAATTAAACAGATGCCTTGATGGCACATCGACCGGGCCATTAGCGGCTAACGGCGGCCGTGTCGAGGTGGGTGGCGGCCTGGCGACCAAGGTGGCCAAGAACTTCAGCCTGTATTCCAACGCGACCTATCAATTTGCGTTGAACAATGCAGAGGGACAAAAGCGCGACGGCATCAACGCCACGGTCGGATTGCGTTTTACCTGGTAATTGCCAGCGCTGAATCAGTAACAAGCCCGGCGCCACGATGGTGGTGCCGGGTTTTTATTGCTCTTGTTTTGCAGCATCGACTTTGTCGCGGCGATTTGCATCACGGCTAGTCACAAGCGCGCATTCAATAGTAGTGGTGGAGAACATACTCCTGATACACCTCATCGACGACCCACGCTACGATGATTGAGAACGGAATCAACAGAACAAGTACCAGACCGATTTCCATAAAACCGAATCATCTTTCGATGACCCCTCTTTCAATGAATCCAGGTTCAGACTACTCAATCCTGACCGGATTACAAGCGTGTGTTCATATCCTTTTTTCATAACCGATATGCGCTTTCGCTGTTCCGATTTTCTCTTTAACACCAACAATAAAGCCGCTCTCGATGCTGAACGGAAATTCCGGATCTAGCCGTTTTGGTCTTGATTCCAACTGCCTACGGATAAAAAAAGCGACGCTGGCTGAAAGCCAAGCGCCGCCGTTTACAGCTTGATGGTGGGGTCAGCGCCGGTTTCTACTGAGTTCCAGAAAGGTAATCAGGCGCTGCAAGCTCGCTTCCTTGGCTTTCGGCAAAGTCAGAAAACGGCAACCGAGATGGTAGATCGGATTGCTGAAAGTCTGGCTATTGTGGATGAAGGTAATTTTCAATTCCGATTCCATCACGCCGAGATCGCGATAATCGAACGCGGCCCCGGTCAGCGTCATACCAATTTCCAGTTCGCCGATGCTGGCGTCGGTGGAACGCAAGCGGATGCCGGTCAAAGACAGATCGACAATCTCGAAGCGCACGCGCCGCGAATCGGGCAGGGTGGCTGTGCAGATGTAAGGGTTGGCAATCGGCGTTTCCACCCGAAAACTTTCGCGTCGCTGTATGCGATACAGACTTTCGGGAAACTGCGATTTGAATGCCGGCAAGCCCTCGTACAGCACAGGCTCGGGCCGACCACAGATAAATTGGACATGGACGCCGGATTGCATGCCGGATAAAAGATTTTCCTCGGAATCCTGCAGGCGCAGATTTTCCATTTCGGTGGCGCCGTAATCGTAATGAAAGGTTCCGCTGCTTTCGTCTACCGCAAGGATGCGCGTAACGGTGCGTTCTCCGTGCCGTCCGAATGCGATATTCAGAAAATCCATTTGGCGTGCGAACTGGCGCAATACGTGGGCGATGGTTTTGGGATACGAGATCCTGAATTCTTCCAGTCCGGCCAGCGATGCTGTCAGGGGCGAAACGTGGCCCAACTCCGCTCTTGCCTCGACTGTTAGATTATTTTTTGACATTTTATTCCCCGATTTTTATCAAACTCTCCCTGCGGCGTAAGAATGCCGCAAATGGCGATAAATTTTGTGAATTTTTATGATTTTTTGTTAAATTGAGACAGTTCACAAAAACGCACATGCCTGTTTGGGAGCGGGCGGCAGAATATTTATCAACGATGAGGATATTGTCGTGCGACAATTATTTGAGGGGTTTCATACAGCCTCGAATCTGACGTCCCGAAATCATCAATCCAAACCGTTGCGCATGAACCTACAACCAAATCCTCTCAATTCGGCGGCGCGACCGCGCATACACGGCCTGGATACGCTTAGAAGCATCGCCATTGTTTTGGTATTCATGTATCACTACATGTGTTTCGTCAGCCATGAGGCGACTTTCGGGTGGGCGAGCGTCACAGGCTGGGTCGGCGTCGATCTCTTCTTCGTATTGAGCGGTTACCTGATTGGCAACCAGTTATTTGCTGGTCTCGCAAGTGGGCGCGCACTGTCGCTCCCGTCATTTTATGCGCGCCGGCTGCTGCGAACGCTGCCGAACTATTACGTGGTGCTGGCATTTTATTTTCTGTTCCCGGTCGTCATGGGCGGCAATTCTCCACCGGCGCTTTGGCGGTTCCTGACTTTCACTCAGAATTATCAGCTCACGCCCGGCACCGCTTTCTCGCACGCGTGGTCTTTGTGCATCGAAGAGCAGTTCTATTTGCTGTTGCCGGCCGTCGTGTTGTTGGCGGCCCGCTTCGGCAAGTCGATTCGGCTGGCCTGGATGTTGTTGGGCGGCCTGATGCTGGCCGGGGTAGTGCTGCGAAGCGTGCTGTGGATCAAATATGGCCGCATTGCCGACGGCGCCATCGGCAACTACTATCCGAACGTGTATTACTCAACGTTCTGCCGCGGCGACGAATTCCTGCCCGGGGTAGCTCTGGCACTCTTGAAGAATTTTCACCGCGATCAATGGGAGCGGTTGATGCGGCATGGACAGGCAATCCTTGTCGCCGGATTGGTCGCCGCCGCTCTGTTGGCCTGGTTGATCGTAAATTTTTACTTCATCGAAAACTATGGTTACGGCTACTTCATGAGCGGCTTCGGCTATTCGCTGATCGCGTTGTGCTTCGGCGCGCTGGTTCTCGCCGCACTCAGCCCGGCATCACTGCTGCACAGAGTCCGCGTACCCGGCGCATCCCATCTTGCGTTGTGGTCTTATGCCATCTACCTGAGCCACAAGCCGCTTGCCACGATCATCGCGACACAGTTGGCCCCGTTCGGCATTGCACCAGGATCGGTGACCGCGATACTGATCATCTCGGCGGCGGCACTGCTCGTTGGATGGGTAATGTACAACCTGGTCGAACGACCTTTCATGCGCCTGCGCGATCGCCGTTTTCCCAGCAATTTTTCGCCGCGTCCGCATTCGGCCATGGCAACTGCCTATTCCGGCAACGTTGACCATCCGTAAGTCGGCGTTCTGGGGTTACGTCTACCTAATATTGCATTGGCAATATTTTCATGGTGCGATGGTAATCGAAGTTCGGCGCGGACCGTTCAAGTTAAATGAGGAGATTAGTTAGTGGAGATACTTTCCCAATCAGATGGGTCCGTTCGCGCATGGGTTCCCGACTGAATCCACAGCCAATAACGGTCATTCAAGATATTGCACAGATGTCCAAAAAAATATTGGCAGATTTAAACTAGGCCCGCAAGACTGTTCAAAGGTTAGTGACTCGCCGCCCATTTTTTGGCACCGGTAAAATTTGCAAAGTGAACTTTAAATCACGTTAAGGCTCAAGATGATCGAACTCTCCACACTTCTGGCTTTCACGCTACTCAATATGAGCTTCGCTCTGATTCCAGGACCCGACGTCATCTGCATCCTGTCTAATTCAGTCTCACGAGGTGCGTCCGCCGGGGTACAGGTCTGTGCTGGCATCGCCTGTGCGGCGTTAGTGCATGCAGGGGCCGCGACCTTTGGAATCACTGCGTTTCTGGCATCGGTACCCACGGCATTTGTTGTTGTAAAGACCATTGGAGCTATCTACCTCTGCTGGCTTGGTTGGCAAATGCTGCGCAGCCCCGTCTCTGTCGCCACGGAGCCATCCAGAATCCGTCGGGCATCACCTTTCGCACAGGGCGCTACATCCAATCTGCTAAACCCGAAGGTAGCTCTCTTCTTTCTCGCTATTCTTCCTCAGTTTATCAATCCGTCTCTGGGCAATCCTGGCCTGCAAGCGGCCATTCTTGGCCTAGTCTCCATCGCATCGGGCACCGCGGTAAACCTCTGCACCGCCGCGCTTGGCGGCCGCGCACGGCATTGGCTACTAGCCAAGCCAAAGCTTTTCCAGCGCTTTCAGCAGTTTTCTGGTGCCATACTTGTTGGTCTTGGAGTCAAGGTTGCCCTGGAACGCGTACGATGAACACTACTCACCGCACAAGTTGCAGGCCACTACGTGTCGGCATTGCTCGTGAAATTTAAGCGATGCTTTTCCCTTCTTATCATCGCCATTTTGGCGGGTTTTTCCACGTTCGCAAACGCCACGGCAGATAGGTGCGATATACCGACCGACTTCAAGATGCTCGATGGCACAATAGTTCGCGATCTGTATCAACGCTCCTCTACCAAGGATGGTGGTAGTGCGATGCAAAATGTGTGTCGATTTTCCGGTTCTCGCGATTTTTCCATGCAGTGGCTATTTAGCCACATATGCTCGCTGACGGTTATGTTCGAACAATTTCTGCCAAGTCGTAACCTCACTTTGATTCGAATGGACTCACGCCCATGACTCGTATCCTCGCGTTTGTCGCTGTAGTTATCGCGTTGACATCGCCAATCGCTACCGCATATACAGCCACCGCAAATCTTTGGCTCACGGAGACTGAAATTCAGTCCTTGCGCGCCCAGCCGCCTCGCATTGCGCCACTCATCAGGCATTGCGACAAGGAAATCGATACGAGCGCTGCCCCCGTTTCCGTATTTTCTCCGCCGCCGCACTACACCTCGAGCGGGGTTGTTGAGACGGACATGTCCAAGCGCTTCTCGAGCGACGGCGCGATGGCTTGGCGCGCCGCACTGTGCTATGCGCTGTCGCAGAATCCACTTTATGCGAAACACGCCCAGTCCATCATTGGCGCGTGGGCCGATACCATGCGAGAGGTGAAGTCAGAGCAGGGGGCATCGGAAATCAATTTCGACCTGCCGCAGTACATCCTGGCCGCTTCGATGGTGCGCGATGTGGGTGGTTGGAACGATCGGCCATTTCGACACCTCCTCACCGACATCGCCCTGCCTCTGTCGCATAGCGACCGCAAGAACAATCACGCCAACTGGGGTGTTTTCCTCAATGCAGCCATCGCCGCATATACCGGCGATACCGCCTTGCTCGAGCGGGCTAGAGTGCGCTGGCTGGCGCTGATGGACAGTGAAGTGGCGCCAGACGGATCGCTGCCGTTGGAAATCTGCCGCAGTGACACAAACAATTATTGTGGAGGAGCGCACAGGGGAGTCAACGGCCTCAGCTACACGCACTACACCTTACTGCCAACCACGGCAGCGGCGCGCATCTTTGAGATTGCAGGGCGCAGTGTTTGGCAAACGCCACAAGGCAAAAAATTGGCAGCCGCCTATCAGCAAGCTGCCGCATGGACGCTACACCCGGAGAACTTCCCGTACTACGACAGCAATGGCGGACACTTAAACGGCGTGCGCAACGCCGCCTATTTCGCTCTGTTGCAACGGGTATTTCCTAACGATGATGGTGCGTTGGTGATCGCGAATGGCAACATTGGGATGAATGGGTTGGAGTGGTTGGTATTGTTCGAATGAACTGCATGCATTTGTTTGGAAAAGGGGGGAGGGGAGCCTAACCCACTATGAGGCCGTCGGGATAAAGCGGACAATTGCGATTTTTCGCGTGTTCGGCGAAATTGATTAAGCCTTACGAATTCTCTTGATTATCCGCCTTTTGATAGATCGATATTTTCATGAACGCTATTGTTGCGGCGCTAACTTTTTGGCAAATGGGTTTCACTTCGAGCGAGGATGTCATTGCTTGGGCGGATACGGAAATCCTCAAATCCGGCATACCAGCACAAGAAATGATTGATTTGTCGCTTGATGGCCAGCCACCTGCCTTAAGCAAGCTGAATATGTATTCCCTCCGCGTCCAATCAGGTTGAGCTATCAAGAGGAATTTCGGCTTAGAGCACTCTTTGTCGACCTAAACTCTGAAGAAGATACATTGCAGTTTGTCGACTGGGCCTCGCGCCATTGCATCGGACTGGACTTGTCAACTGAGCTTGTAATTCTGGGGTATCAATTCGACGATTTAATTTTTGACTGTAACGACAGAGCAGGAGCGATTGCTCTTGCCCGCGAAAAACTACCCGCGCTCGAATCTGAGCCAGTAACGATCAGCAGTAGCTTGCTTGGACTAGTGCCGAATCTCAAATTGAATCGGACCAAACAAAGATCGTAGTCGGATGTGACTGCAACGGGATGAAATCAACGCAATCGTGGCTGGCCTGAAACGACCATGAGCAGTCCTTCACACTTAAAATAAATCCTTCGCCAGCGGCCGCTTTGCTCGTAAGCCGACGTAGCCGCTACTTCCGCCATCGGCGGTTCAGCCCTCCATGTGGCTATCGGTGATTTCCTCATGATTGGTCCAACGCATGTGAGGCAGCTAATAGGCGAATTTTCATTGACACCGATTTTAATATCGCTAATATTACACCATTAGATTAATTAACCAATTGGTATAATAAACATGAATACTGATTCGCTCAGCATCACCTTCGCCGCGCTCGCTGACCCAACGCGTCGCGCCATTCTTGCGCGACTGGCACTGGGCGAGACATCGGTTACCGAGCTTGCCAAGCCGTTTTCGATAAGCCCGTCAGCCGTAACGAAGCATCTCAAGGTGTTGCAGCAGGCCAGACTGATCACACAAGGTCGCCAGGCGCAATGGCGCCCCTGCCAGCTCAATGCCGCACCGTTGCACGAGGCTGCCGATTTTATCGGCCAATATCGCCAGCACTGGGAGCAGAGTCTCGATCGTCTGGATGTGTATCTTAAAAACCTTCAATCTGTGGAGGCGAAAAGTGCAGGAAAGAAAAAATAACGCGGCGAACATTGCTGATGCCAGCGACCGCGAAATCATCATGTCGCGTTTGATAGACGCACCGCGCGAATTGGTATGGGAGGCGATGACCAAACCTGAACATGTCGTGCACTGGTGGGGGCCGGATGGGTTTACTAACACGCTGGAGAAACTGGATTTTCGCGTGGGAGGCGAGTGGCACCATGTCATGCACGGGCCGGATGGACGAGATTATCCTAGCCGCAGCGTCTATACCGCGATCGACAAACCTCACCACATCGAGTTTTGCACCGGCGGCACATACAAGGGCGACCCGAAGGCCATGTTTGAGGCGATGTGGACGTTCGAGGCAGTGGGCGGACAAACCAAAGTGACGATCCGTCTGCTTTTTCCTACTGCGCAGGCACGCAATATGGCGGTAGAAAGAATTGGTGCGATTGAAGGCGGCAACCAAACTCTGGCCCGGCTTGCCGGCTATGTAATCAAAACTTGAGCTCGGAGAAAGTCATGAGAAAAATCGTTTCGTTTGTACATGTGTCACTAGATGGTTTTGTTGCTTCCACTGCGAAGGGCCCGGCGGGCCTCGGCTGGATAAGTATCAGCACTGATTTGTTTGAATACGTGGAGCAGCGGATTCAGCAGACCGACACAGCTTTATACGGGCGTACCACCTTCGAGATGATGGAGTCGTACTGGCCAACCGCTGCCGATAAGCCTGACGCCAGCCCGCATGACCATGAGCATTCACGCTGGTATAAATCTGCACGCAAAGTGGTGTTGTCGAAAACTTTGTCGGAAAAAAATCACGTTAATACGCAAATCATCAGTAGCAATTTGAGCGATGAAATCAACAAGCTCAAGCACGGCTCGGGCAGCGAGATCTTGATGTTTGGCAGCCCCTCCGCCACTCACGCGCTGATGGCGGAAAACCTCATCGACGAGTACTGGCTGTTCGTCAATCCGATACTGCTGGGGCAAGGTATCCCCTTGTTCAAAAATATCAAGGACAAAACCGCACTCATGCTGGTGAATAGTAAAATTTTTCCGTCGGGCGTCGTATGCCTGCAATACGAGGTGAAACGAAATTAATAGTGTAAAGCTGTGATATTCCGTGGCGGTGTAATGGCTATTCGGTTGAATTTTCGCTTAGTGATCGCCCCGATTGGCACTCAACTATGTGTCCTTTGGATATCTATTTGCGCGGAATCAGGGGGCACGAGATATTCGGCTTCTCGTTGATCGCGTTGTGCTTTTACTTGGCGCTGCAAACGATCGCGCACTCGGCTGGAGCACAGGGTGGATGACCGGCGCCGTGCGCTGGCCGGGGCGGCACAGCTATGAAATCTGCCTTTTCATATCGTGGTGCTGGGGCTGATGCGGGACGTGCTAAGTAAAGATCAGCTGAGCTATGGCGCCAGCCTGCCGTGGTTGTTTTTGTTCCTTGGTCTAACGGTAGTGGTTGCGGCGCTGGTGTCGCGCTACGTTGCCGAACCGGCCAATATTGCTCTTCGTCGACATTACCTGGCAGGACGCCAACGGCGAGACTTTTCCTCGACATCGGTTGCTTCCGATTCCAAGTAAAGTGGTTGAACTCGGTTGCCATGATGTGCAGAGCGAGCGCCAAATCATCTCTCGCAATCATCGGTTGCGGGCGATGATGCGCTCACTGTTTCCCTGTGGAATCATGGAAAATTTTCTCTAAATATCCGCGTGTCTTGGCCGTTAACTCTCAATGTGACAGTTGTAGACTAAACGGGATAGGCATGAAAACGATAAATGCAGAATTGCACGCTTTGCCATTTGAAAAGGTGTCCATCATTGAAGCCAAGTCGGTGCTCGACGGCGTCGATGCGATGCCGAAAAGCGAGGTGAAGCGCTGGGAATTTTTCCGGCGCCAAGAAGACCGGCGGGATCAGGATTTGCGCGAGCTGACTTACCAGTGGTTTGCCAAACTTCCCGCAACTGAAAAGCCGTGGGAGTTGGCCAGATATTTTCCGAGAATTACCAACGATCTGGCCGAGAGATGGGAGAAGCCCGCTGCGTGCATGCGATTCCTGGAGCAGCTGTTGCTCGATAACCGGGCGGGCGGCAGGGTTTTCCGGTGAATGTGGCGCGCGAGATCATGGCGCTGCAGCGCTATTTCAATCAGGTCGTGCTGGCTGCCGCATCACCTCTGGAAGGATTGGCGCATCACTGATCCCGGAATCGCATCGTCTGCCGAGGGGCGATCAGACTTGCCAGGCGCCGTTCCGGTACACGATTTCGTCATCCAGGTAGACCGCTTCCGTTACTGCAAAGACGTCGATATGGTATCTGGCGCTGGCACGCTTGATGTTGGGTTTGCTGTAGACGCCGTGTTTGGCGCCGAGCGACAAGTGGACGCCGCACATGCGTTCATATGTGCCGATATCGCTGACCATGCGCTCCTGCGAAAAAGCGCGGTTCATGCCGAAGCCGAGTTCACGCAGCCACACTTCGCCTTCGTCTGCGCGAATATTGGCGAGCACCTGGTCGAAATCCGGTGTGGAATCGATCACGTCGACCACGCGGCCTTTGTTGATGACGAGAGTGATCGGCTTGGTTGGCCGGTTGACCCGGAATGAGGTGTCGCCAAACACAAAAATGCGTACACGGCCATTGACGGCCTCCAGATCCTGCGCTTCGGTGAATACTTCGCCGATCGGGAACTGGCCGCCGACGTTGTTCATTCCGCTATAGTCGCCGATATTCAGCTTGGCCGATTCGAATGGCGAAGCAAACACCAGTTGTTCTCCGCCACTGTCAACGATGCCGCTGCCAGCGCTGTCGATGCGCGCCTTCAGTGCCTGGCCGACGCCGCGATAATACGCAGGGTCATACGCCAGCGACTCGATGTAATGAAGCGATTGCGGCCAGGGCATGCGCGACAGGTGCGGATGCTCGATCACCTTGAGCGAGCGCTTGAAGAGTTCGACGCGTATGCGGAAAGCCTCAAGGCGGAAGTTGGTGGACTGCACCAGTATCACCAGATCGTCGGCACCCAATTCGGCAAATGCGGCCAGCACCGTGTCCGGCGTGACCGAGTCAAAATCGATGAAGTGCGCCTCTGGTAGGCAGCGCCGGTAGGCCTCGGTGAGGGCTACTGCGAGATCGCAGCGGCTATCCGTCACTACCAGAGCGCGGTGCCGGTCGCTATGCTTGATGGCAAGCGAAAGAATGTCGCGCAGATGTTTTTCCGCAGCATCGATCGCCCCTTCTGGAATCATGCCAGAAGGGGGGCTGATGGGAGCAGGGTGCGCAATGGAGGCTGTCATCAAGTTACCGTATCGGTGAGTATGGGCATTACGCGTCGCGAAGGCTGCCCCAATCCCGCCATATCGGATCGGCAGGCGGCCACGGTAACGGCGGCGTGCAAAGGGAGGATGATAGCAAACAGGCCGCGATTTGCGGGTTGTGTTGCGGCTTTCCATGCATTCCGAGAGCGCATTATGGAAACGTGCCTGTCGTGACATTGCTGTGCATGGCAGGATGGCAATGTGAAGGCGGCTAGCTGGCTGGTCCGAGGAATTGCATCACGGCATGGATTACGCCTGGGTCTTTCAGCACCCGCCGATGTCCCAAGCCACTGGTTTCAAGCAGTTGCGCGTCCGGCAGGTTCTCGATCAGTGTTTGTGCAGCAGAATAAGGCACGATGGCGTCTTCGCGGTCATGCACTACCAATGTTGAAGCGTTGATCCGCGGCGCGGTATGGATGGCGTCCATGCGTTCGAAGACCATTCCCTCGCGCCCTTCCAGGTAAGACACCATGCTCGCGCGCAATTTTTCACGCAGGCCGAAGGTTGTTGCGTACTCGTGCGTCACCTGGATCATTGAAATCGGCGCGGAAATCAGGATCAGCTTGCGCAGGGCCAATCCATTTGCCGCAGCGATGCAGGCAGCCGCGCCGCCCATCGAGTGGCCAACCACGGCTTGCACTCGGCCCAGGCGTGCGGCTGCATAATTGAGCGCCCGCGCAAACTGCGGCAGTGTGCTGCGCCAGGCGGCGCTGCGTCCGTGCGCGGGCTGGTCGATCAGCACGACGGCCCAGCCGGCGGCGCCCAACGCCTCGGCCAACGTCACCAGTTGCAAGCCCCAGCCACCCCATCCATGCGTCATCAGCAACTGCGGTGCATTTTCTGCTGCCGGCCAGTGATAGAGCGTGAGCGAGGCTTGTTCAAACGGCAGCGATTCAATCCGCACGCCGGCGGCGGCGAAAAATGGCGCGATGCCAGTTTGCTGGGAATCGGAGTGCAGAACAGTCGCGCAGCGACGCGCGTGGCCCAATCTGGCGGCATGATTTGTGAAATGCGCAAGCCGGCTCTTAACAATGTGAGCAGATGCTCGGATGGCGGCGCTCTGCGGGCTGAGGGAGCGGTTGCTATCTGGTTGCTCGGATTGGAGGAAATGTCCATGAGGGCTTTCTGAGAGTGGCAATGGCGAATTGGTTACAGCCTTCAAAAGAAGATGAAATCGTCGTTGCAGGCCGGGATATTCCATTCCGCAATGTGGCGCAAGCGCCATGCGCCAAGACTGGCAACTACGGCGAGGGCAATGCATCCGGCAAGAATGAACATGGCAGACTCCTTTATTCGCACGAGTGTGCGAAATTTGTGCGTTAAAAAATGAAGCACCGATGCAGCCGGCGCTTCACCCGTGATAGTTGAAACTGCGATACGTCGAGGTCAGGCGTTCATAGGCGTTGCGCACCCGCTCCTGAGCTTTGGGATCGCGCAGAAAGCGGGCGTCGTGCATCAGCCCGACCATCAGGCTGTAAATCTCGAACACCAGTTGCTCCGGATCGGTATCGGGTCGCAAGTGGCCTGCCTCCAGCGCCTGCACCACGGCGCGGCGCAGCACCGCGCGCCAGCGCAGCACGTTGTGCTGCATGCGTTCGCGGATCGGGCTATCCACATCGTCATACTCGAAAGCGCCTGCGACATAAATGCATCCTGTCACGTTGCAGGCCCGCGCGATCCAGTTCATCACCAGAGCGTTGAGGCGCGGCAAGCCGCGCGGCATGGTCATCGCCGGTTCGAACACGGCCTCGCTAAAACGCCGGTCGAACTCGTTGAGCACTGCTTCACGCAGGGCTTCACGTGAGCCAACGCGGGAGAACACGCCGCTTTTGCTGATGTCCAGCCGTTTCGCGACCTCGCCAAGTGACAGGCTTTCCATGCCTTGAGTCGCAACCATGTCCAATGCGGTATCGATAATCGCAGCCAGCGTAAGCTCACTTTTTTCGGTGTGGGTATCCATGAAGCGGAGTTTAGCACGCATGTGCGAAATTGAAAGCTGATTTTTGTCTGATTTGATATGGCGCTTCAAACTATTGCCGCCGGAATCCCATCATGAAAAGGTGTAGGCCAGATCGTGCCAGTTGTGAGAGGTTTTTGCGCCGCGCGCCTTGCTGGGAAAGCGCATGTTGGCAATTTCCCGTAGCGCTTGCGCATCGCGTTCCGGGTCGCCGCAGCTTTTCCTGATTTTTACGTCGCGTACGTGTCCGGCAGTGTCCAGATAGACGCGCACCAGCACCTTGTCGGTTAGTGCCGGTTTTGACTCAACCGTTCTCGATAGCAGTTTGTCGATCAGGTTCATGCGGATGCTCTTTCCTGCGGATTGTCATTGCTGCATCTTTGCAGAAGATGTCAGATTTCGCAAATACCTTGTACCGAGTTTTGGCGTCGCGATGTTTGTTGCATTCTTGAAATTGTTAGTTGCCACATGGAAATATATCTGCCAGTGTTATCACGCACACAATTGTGTGTAACTTAACTTGTGGAGATAACATGGCAACTACCATTGAGTCACTTCAACTGAGCATCAAGGAAAAACACACGCTGCTGACCAACCATGCAGTTTTTTCCGCCATCCGCACGATGGACGATTTGCGCGTGTTCATGGAATGGCATGTTTTTGCGGTCTGGGATTTCATGTCGCTGGTGAAACGGCTCCAGTGTGACCTGACCACGGTGTCCATCCCGTGGTATCCGCCAGCGAATCCTAATGCAGCGCGCCTGATCAACGAAATCGTGCTGGGTGAGGAGTCCGACATGACGCCGCATGGACCCATGACGCATTTCGATCTTTACCTTTCTGCGATGACCGAAATCGGCGCGTCGACACGACAGATCAATCAGTTCCTGAACGTCATCAAGAAAGGCGATCCACTTTCGGCTGCATTGGGCCGGGCTGAAGTGGAGCCGGCGGTTCAGCGGTTTGTCAACGCGACGATCACTACCTGCAAAAGGGCTGAGACGCATCAGGTCGTCGGCAGTTTTTTTTATGGACGGGAGAATGTCATACCGGAGATGTTCCAGGCGCTGTTGAATACCTGGCAGATTGATCCGGCCGCCGTGCCGCAGCTTAATTTCTATCTGGAGCGGCACATCGAAGTGGATTCCGGGGATCACGGTCCAGCAGCGGAGCGGATGATCAACGAGATTACCGGGGGCGATCCGATCCAGCTGCGGGAGGTGCTGGAGGCAGGGATCAGCGCCATCAACGAACGGCATCAGTTGTGGGACAGCCTTCTGATCGCCTTGCAAAGCCGGGCGAAGTAGCGGGTAAACCAGGCATGCTGAGAAATTAGCCTGCTGTCGGGGTGGGACTGCAACTGTTCCACCCGGGCGCTCCGCCCAAAAAGATGGATAACGGATACGCTGCGGCCGCGGATTTGCTGAATGGGGGAAGGCGTGCATGCACACATAAAAATTACATTTGAGAAATATGTTTCCATTGGGAATTAATGTATTATCTTCGCGGAAACACGACAATTTGAAACGTGTTCGAGAGCGGCGCAATTCCTATCGGTAAAAAGGGGGAGGTGAACCATGTGGCTGAAATCCATTTTCAATAAATCCGCAACCGTTGACCAAGATGAGGAAAGGCTGCGCGCGGCGGGAACGCCGGCGGCCCCTTCGTCCCCGCCGCCAGTCAGGGCTGCCGCTCCGGCCCGGCCAGAACTGCAACCGGCGGCAAGCTCCGCCAACAACCAGATTCAATACGACGAAAAACTGATTTCCCAGTTAAAGGGCGATCATGCCGCATTGCTGTTGATGTATTCGTCGGTGGCGAACAAGATGAGCTCCGATAGC
The DNA here is from genome assembly GCF_001584165.1 of Collimonas arenae. NCBI lineage: Bacteria > Pseudomonadati > Pseudomonadota > Betaproteobacteria > Burkholderiales > Oxalobacteraceae > Collimonas > Collimonas arenae. Next base: position 3,764,980 of record NZ_CP013233.1, on the reverse strand, counting down.
TGGGAAAGCATTCCGGGGGCATTGCGCGAAATGCGCATGGCGATGTATGGCCATTTGCTGACCGAAGGCGTCAAGTTGTATTCGTACATGCGGCGCAATCTGGCAGAAGAGCCGAATTTGCTTGAAGTGTATCGTTCCTATAAAAGGGAAATGGACGGAATCGGGCGCGTTGCGTTTGATTTTTCGATAAATATCAGGGCAAGGATTGGCTGCTGCGGCCGGATGCGCGTACCGGTTTCAAGAGCGAGTTTGAAAATCTCGGCAAGGTGCTGGTTGACCGCATAACCCGCGAAGAAAACATTCTCTATCCCTTGTACCTGCCTTCATAATCGATCCTCGCCGCAGGCAAGCCGCATCGGCCTTGCCTGCTAGCTCTCTGCCAAGTCTTCAGCGCGCCGCGCCATCAAGAACCAACTCCCCCGCAATGCACATTTCCGGTTCAGGCGGCGAGACCTTTTGCCAGGACATCGGCAACCACTTCATTGAGGTCGAGCTGGCGTTCCTTTGCCAGTGCTTGCAGTTGCAGCACCAGTCCGCTGTTGAGCTTGACCGCAAACGGCACCAGGCCAAGCGCCTGATCGCGTTTGCGTTGTTCGCGCCGATCCAGCGTAACGGTTTCGCCGTTGCCAAATCCGGCCGAGTTGGGGGCACTCATTTTTCCCATGAGTTTCTTGGCGTCGCTCTTTGCCATTCCAGTTTTTTTCATAACGTGTCCTTATCGTTTAACAATAGCTGATGCGCGCAGTATAAGCCGCGCCGCTTTGCAGCAGGTTTATTTGCGCAGCGGGGGACGGCGAGGGCAAGCAACGACATGTCATTCGCGGCGCTTCCAGCTCATGGCCCAGGAGTAAAACCCGACCAAGGCGCCGAACTGCAGCAGGCTGGAACCGAGCAGGTAGATCAGTGGATGCCACAGCAGCGAATATTCCAGCATGATCCAGGCCGCGAACGTGTACTGGAAGGGTGTCAGCACAATCAGATAAAGAACGGCGATCAGCGCCAGCAGTATTTTGCGCGCAATGCCAAAGTCGAAGATGTTGTACAACAGTGCGTAGATCCATGGCGTCAGCAGGATCAGCACGGTCGACGATTGTGTGAGTGCGGAGATGGACGAGGCCGACTGATACGGAAATTCGGCCGCCCAGAAAAAGAAATAGAACTGGCTTGCCGCCTGGATGATGCCAACCACGCGCAACGCATACGATATCGGCAACATGCGTGCGGGAAGCAGGGTGGTGCCGAACAGCAGCGCGATGGTGATCAACATGCCGCTCCACCACTGCAGCGGATCGGGAAGCGCGGCCTGAACGTAGGCGTAAGGTACGGTGTCAATTCCAGGGAAGGACGTCTTGTCGGCCTTCAACAGCACTTCGCTACCGAGGCCGTCGGCCCAGAACCTGATGATTGCCGCCCATAGCTCGGCAATCCAGGGCCAGGCCAGCAGTGTACAAAAGAAGATGACGGCCGGTACCAGCAAGACATCGACCCAGCGGCCGGGAGGGAAGGGTAGACGTCGCAGGGCGCGGTGCGTTTGTATCAACTGGCCGCCAAAGCCGGCGAAACGAGGGTTGATCACAGCGCGCCGGCGTGGCTTGTCACGTGCTTGTCTTTTACCGGGTTTGATCGGCAGTGCGCCGTCAGGCATGCCGCTTGCCGCGTCCGACAGTTGCTCCGCGTCGGTTGCATCGGCCGCAGCATCCTGCTTCGGTTTCATCTAAGACTCCAGCGCCAGCCGAGATTGAGCGAGAGCCGATCGTAGACTGGGCTAAGGTAGTATTCCAGCCCCGCCAGAAGCATGCTGTCCCGGCTTACTCTTTGACGCAGCTGGACGTTGATCGTGTTGCTCTTGAAGTTCACCAGTTCAGGACCGCCCGGCAATACCTTGTAGGTTTCCTTGGCGTGTTCGTAACGAATGATGATGGCGCGATGATCGTCGTTGCCGAAGGTGGCAGCTACGTATTCGCTGGGACCGAGTATGTCGCCGGGATTGGCCCAGTTCAGGCGCACGCCGCCTTCTATCACCATGCCGCTGAAATAGGCCAGGCCGGTGAACAGCAGGCCCTGGTCGGAGCGCTCGATTTCATTGCCCTTCGCATAGTAAGCGCCAACGCCGGCGACGTACTGGCGTTCGCTGCCGAATTTGCGGTATCCGGTGGCGTCGACGCGCCAGCTGGGGAACAGCGGGCTATTGCCAATGCCGACGCCGACATTGGTGTAATAGTCTTCGGAGAAATCGTGCGTCAGCGAGACGTTGCCATAGTTTCCCGAAAATCCGAAGCGGGACTGCTGCGTCAATTCTCCCTGTAGCACACCGGCCGACGTCACTGCCATGCCGCGTAGCGAGAATGCACGGGCATAGCCATAGCCGTTGGTCATCTTGCCGTCGCCGCCAATCAGTTCGAGCGCAGCGCGTTCGGGAGGCAGTTCTACCGGTACGGCGGCAGGCGCTTCGGCTGGCGCGACAGGGACGACATGATCATCGAATGCAACAGCCGGGACAGCGTTGGCGGGCGCTCCACTGGGCGCGACTGGCGCGGCTGGGGTGGCTTCATTGGTGTGAACATCGATTGTTGTCGCTGCTGGCTGTGTAGGCGGAACCGCTGGAGCAGGGACCGCAACCGAAGCGATCTGTGCCTCCGGCGTTGCTGACACGTTTTGCGTCGACAGCAGGCGTGGGTGCTGGAAATCGGGCACTTGCACCGGGAAATCGTCGTCAGCGGCGGCACAGGTTGCACAGCTGAAGGAGATGCCCAATGCGGCTAGCGCCGTTGCTGCAATCGATGTCTTGCGGCGAGCGGGATGGCGAACGCCTTCGTTACGGGTGAAAGTATTCAATGCGGTGCCTTCTTTATCAACGGTGTTGAAATGCGCAGTTGCTTGACGTCGGCGGCGATCACCGCCCAGGTGTCGCCACGCTGTTCTACCTTGGCGTTGCCGGCGATAATTTGCGGCTCCGCGTACAGCGAGGTGGAAAATAGCCAGGTCAACTGGTTCAGCGAGGCGGCATTGGCGGCGTCGATCACCACGGCCTGGTTGCCGCTGGAAATGTTCCACACGGTCTGCTCGCGGCGACTCATGAAGTTCGCCAGGTCAGTCATGGTACGCCAGCGGAACCGGCCCTCCTTGGTGGCGGCGTCGGCGGCGAGCATCAGCTGGTTGATGGCGTCGGGATACAGGACAGCTCCTGGCGGATGGAAGTAAATCAATCGTATCTGGCCGGTATTCTCTGTAAATTTCACCAGTGAAGTCAACCAGCTGCTGATTTCACTTTCCGGGATATGTTCGGTGTAGGCTTCTTCGATGGTGCTGATGTGGCCGTAGGTCTGCACCGGGAACGACCAGATATGACCATCGCGGCGGCCGTCGCGATAGGTGTGGGTCGGCCCCTGGCCGATATTTCCGGTGAAATAATAGGCTTCGACATGCTGCGCATCGAGCCATTCGGTGACCCAGGCCGGCTGGTTGCCGGTAGGTGCAGAATATTCGGTCTGGTCGTGACCGATCAGGCGCTTGATCGCATCCGCATTCTGTTCCAGATAGGTGGTCATTTGCGCCTCGTTGCTGTCGGACAGATGCTTGCCGAACCAGTCATGGATCCAGCCACCGTGGCTGCCGATTTCATTGCCTTGCTCAAGCAGGCTGCGCAGTGTTTCCTGGAATGGCTTGTTATTGTTCAGGTCGACGCCAAGGCCATCGCCGAATTCACGCTGGTCCGGCCCGGCAGTCACATGAATGCTGAACGGGCCGCGCTTGAATACGCCGGCCTTGATCAGCTGTTCCATAGCCGGAATGCATATCTTGGCGTCGCAGTGCCAGTTCAGCACCAGGCCGCCGATCGCTTCGGGCGCGGCCGACAATTGCGGCTGGCCCATGATGCGGTTGGCAAAATAATGCAGGAAGCCATGCATCAGGATACCGTCGGTGCGTAGTTTCAGGTAGCCCAGCGGCAGGTTGATGAATAGCACCTGGCCTTTGCCGAATGCATGTTCACCGGCAATCACTGTTTTTCCCTGGGCCTGCATGCGTATCGTGCCGGTATAGGTGTCGCCGGTGTGCAGGACCGGGTAGCGCAAGGTATCTTCGCCGTAGCCGGATACGACAGCCTGTCCGTCGCTTTCGATCCAGCGTCCCGGCGGCAGATTCAACGCCTGCATCATCTGCGGGCTGCCGGAGATGGTGGGGTTGAACGACATCTTGTCGTGCAGCTTGCTATACAGGGCATAGGGGATGCCGGCCAGCGTTGAAAAGCGCGACGCCGGTTCCGTATAGTAGCCGTTCTCATCCAGTACGCCGGCATCGCCGACCAGCATCAGTGCGCCGCCGTGCTCCACAAAACGACTGACCTGGTTGACGAAGGCGGTGCTGATCTGGCGGTGGATGGTATCGGGCAGTATCGCGCCGGCAAACGGACGTTCACCTTGTAAGCCACGTCGTGCGAATTCCGATGCCGTAACAGTTTCCAGCCGGATGCCTTCTTCAGACGCGGCGTCCAGCCACGCCGATGCATACAGGCGGTTCGCTTCAGACAGGTTGTCCGGTAGGATCAGTGCGATGGCGTCGCTCGACCAGCGCGCCGGAGCGATTTCTCGGATGCGCTCAATCCAGATGGCGGCGGCGCCGACGATGGCGATCACCAATAGCGTCAACCATACCTTGTTCCATTTGCTGCGGCCCGCGGTGCTCATGGCGATTTCTCCGCGGCGGAAGATTGCAGTGCATGGCTCAGGCCCGTCCGCACGCCTTCTTCGACGATATTCCAGCGGCCCGCAAGGCGCCAGGCATCGGCATTCTTGAGCCAAGCGCGTGCGCTTGCCTGATCCCCCGCGAGATAGGCAGCCCAGGCGATCAACCCCCACGGGAAATGATCGCTTTCACCGGCCAGCCATTTTTCACCGTAGCGCTCTTTCCAGACCTGCCAGTAGCGCTCGCCGCTGGCGCCGCTGCGTAGCTGGTACAGCCATAGATAAACCGGCGCCACCGCATTCGGATAGAAGCCGTAGGGCGTGGGCGGTACGCTGGCGCGTTCCGGCTCGAGTGCACCATTCGGATCGTAGCCATAATTTTGACGCAGCCCTTTTTGCATGCCCGCCACGCTGGGCAACGCCGCCAGCTGTACGGCAAAGCGGCTGCTTGCTGCGCGATCGCGGCGCAAATAGGCGAGCGCGCCGATCACCTCGACGTTATCGGCAAAATAGGCCGCACTGCCGCCGGACAAGGCACGAAAAGTTTGCTGCGCAGGATTCCACAGGGTTGCCAGGTTTTCCAGCGACCTGGTGCAACTGGCGGCCAATACCTTATCGCCCGGCAGGATTTCCGCTACGGCCAGGCACCAGAGCGCATCCAGAGAATCGTCGGCGTCGGCTGGTCCGCAGGCCAGCCAATCGTCGGCGTCGGCTGGTCCGCAGGCCAGCCAATCGTTGGCGCCGCTGCGGCAGACCCGAGGGAAGGGGCCGTTAGCCTGCTGGAACGGTAGTAGCCAATGGGCGAACGCCGAGGTTGTCTGGGTCACGTCGACGCCCAGGCGATGCGCTGCCAACAAGGCTTTCAGCGCGAAATACGGTTCGACATAATCGCCTTTTGCGAAGACCGTGATGGCGCCATTGGGCAGAGAAAAATCGGCAAACATGGGAGCGTCCGGGGAATTGTCTGCCGCGATCGCGGGCATCATGTGGCAGAGACTGAGTAAGCCGATGGCTGCAAGCAGCCGCGCCGATGTCGTTCGCATGGCTTGCACAACGCGTGTCGCGCGACGCGGATCAGGTCGCATGGTTTGTCTCCGTCGGTATTACCGTCGCGCCGTCCTGGGTCGTTATCACGCCATGCACGATGCAGCCTGCGGCAATGGATAATTTCCTGCAGATCATGGTGGTGGGGGCATCTGGCGTACCGATGCGGCAATCCGGGCCGATGACGATATCGTTCTGGCTGATCACCGGGCCGAGTACGGAGCATCCTCGCGCCAGCACAATATTATTGTTAGAAACGATGCTGCCGGCAATGGCAGTTCCTTGTTCCAGCTGCAAATCGCCATATGTCTTGATGTTGCCGAATACCGTTGTGCCCGAGCGGATCAGGTAGGGCCCGCGCACCACGAAATCGCCGTTCTGGATAGCCTGCGGCGATTGCTGCGCACCGTCATCGAGAACATGTCGCACCCGGAAAGAACGCGCCGGCGGTGCTGCTTCGGCGGTGCTGACGGATGTGCCGAAGCGCATGTCCGGCGCGCCGGCCCGCACGAATCTGCTGTTGGTGGAGAAGTTGATTTCCGTGAGCGCGGTAATGCGTCCGTCAATCGATGCGTTGCTGCCGACATGGATGCAAGGCGCATCGATCCAGCGATGCACGACCGTTTCGGCGCCAAGTGTGATGACGCCTTGCGCCGAGCAGGCGCGCAGGCTTGCGCCTTCGCCGACGGTAAGATTGGAAGCTGCGAACAGGTCAGCTTGGGTCTGGCTACCCGGCGGCAAGACTGCATCGTGCACGAAAATGACGATACCGTTCGTTTTTTGCAGTATGTTCAACGTCGCAGGATGGTAGTCGACGGCGTTGCCGCCGCCGACCTGCTGGTGCACGATGTTCAGGTTGTCGCCGATGCTGACGGTGCGGTCAGTTTGTAAAAGCCGCAGCTTTGTGAAATCGACGTCTGGCATATTGAGAATGCGCTGGCGAAAGCTGTCGGCAAAATAACGCAGATTGTTGACTTCGTTCCTGCGCACCGGCAGCGGCGCAACGTCGGTAGGACGCAGCCACTCGGCCACAGCTGGAATGAATGGCACGAAAAGGATGGAGATCACGCTGAATAGCAATAGCGCCGGAAACAACATGTTCAAGATGCCTTCTCGCTGAGCGTAGTCGGCGCGATGACCGGTGTGCTGTCCAATGGAGACATCAGGTCCTGGATCGGCGAGGCTGGAGAGCTCCTGAATCTTTCGGTTTTGTGCCAGACCAGTTCGCGCTTCCGTATCGCATCGAGGATTTGGCTGACCGCTGCACGAGAGATGGAGACCAGGCTGATCAAGAAGCCGAATATGTTCAGTGGCAGCAGGCGGATGCGGTTGCGATTGCCGTCCAGGTAGGTGGCGGCGGCCATTTCAAAAAAGGCTGCGTTGGTGCCGAATGCGCCATAGGCCACCATGCCGCTCAGAGCCAGCCAGCCGAACAACCACTGGTGCGAGGTCATGAAGAACTGGATGATGGTCAGCGCCCAGCCAACCAGCAGCAGCGGCGGCATGATGAAGACGCACAGCAACAATGCGCCGTCGATTCTTTCGCGCAGGCTGATGCGGCGATTTCTCAGCAGGCGCATCAGGTTGCGGCCCATCACCTGGTTGTGGCCGCGCGACCATCTGCTAATCTGCCTGATTCTGACAGGCCATACCTCGGGCACTTCCTCATAACATTCGGAACGGTTTTGATACACGGTTTTCCAGCCGTGCTGCAATAGACGGAACGTGACGTCGGTATCTTCGGCCAGCATGTCGATATTCCAGCCGCCGATTTCCTCCAGCGCGCAGCGTCGCACGCCGCCGACGGTACCACCATACTGCGGCACCAGGCCAAGATTCATGCGTGCCGCCTGGTCGACCTGATAACCGCCGGCGCGCTCCAGGTCGAGCAGGCGTGTCAACAGGTTGGCGCCGGCATTGATGGGAACGACCCGCCCCATGATGGCGCCGACTTCCGGATCGAAGAATGGCGCTACCAACTGCTTGATCAGGCCGCGCGCCGGAAGATAATCGGCGTCAAACACGATGATGATTTCAGCCTGGATTTTTTCTGTGGCGTCGCGCAATGCGGCGGCCTTGCCTGGGCGTCCCTCGCTGCGATGGAACAGCATGAAACGGTCGGGATTTTCTGCAGCGATGCGATCGATGATTTCGCGGGTGCCGTCGGTAGAACGGTCGTTCATCGGCATGATGATCAACTTGTCGCGCGGGTAGTCGACTTCGAGCAGGGCATGCAAGGCGTCGGCAATCACCCGTTCTTCATTGTGGGCGGCAACGCAGACAACCACTTGCGGCCAGGAGGCCTGCTCAATGTCGAGATAGGGCTGACGCTGCCGGCCGAACAGGCGGTTAACGGTGAACAGGTAGTGCCGCATCGTATAGATGACTAGCAGGAAGATGAGAAAGCCGAGGATGGCTGTAATCAGGTCCAGCTCGATCAGGCGCAGGTCGAAATGCAACGGCGGTGCTTGTTGTTCAGATGCCGTTGCAATGGCGGGAAATAATGCACATGGAGCAGACAAGCATCCGTATCTCGCTGCCTGACGCAGCACATGAAGCGGGTAACGCATAATCGACTCCCTGCATTGATCGGTTGCCGGATTTATTGAGATGCTTTTGCCAGCAGTGTCGCTTGTTCTAGTTGATCAAACTTCTCCACCCCGAATTCATCCATGGATCTTTCGCACAGCACATCGACGATCCGCTCCGATGCGCGTCCGTCACCGTAAGGATTAAGGCGATGGGTCGCCTGTTGCCAGGCGTCGTCGTCATCGTAGAGCCGGTCAACCGCAGCGGCAATACGCGCCGAATCGGTGCCAACCAACTGTACCGTGCCGGCAGCGACCGCTTCCGGACGCTCGGTGACGTTGCGCATTACCAGTACCGGCTTGCCCAATGATGGCGCCTCTTCCTGCACGCCGCCGGAATCTGTCAGTATTACATGGGCGCGCTGCATCAAACGTACAAACAGCAAATAATCCAGCGGTTCGATCAGATGGACGTTCGGCAGGTGCGACAACGCTGCTTGTACCGGCCCTTGCACATTCGGATTCAGATGCACCGGATAGACGATCTGTATATCCGAGCGTCGCGCCAGCTTTGCCAGCGCGTCGCAAATTTCCGCAAAACCATTGCCAAAATTCTCACGCCGATGCCCGGTTACCAGCAGCAGCTTGCGACCTGATTCGAGATAGGGGAAGTGAGAGTCGAGGTTTTGGCGCAGCCGCGCATCCTTACTTATCTGCTCGGTGGTCAGGCGTAATGCATCAATCACCGTATTGCCGGTGATAATGATGCGGCCGGCCAGATGTTCTCCGGCGAGATTGGCTTTGGCGCCGGCGGTCGGGGCAAATAGCACATCGCTGACGACATCGACAAAGCGGCGGTTCATTTCTTCCGGCCAGGGTTGGCTCAGATCGCCGGTGCGCAAACCGGCTTCGACATGCGCCACCGGTATGCGCCGATGAAAGGCCGCCAATGCCGCCATCATCGCCGTCGTGGTGTCGCCATGCACCAGGATCCGATCCGGCTTGACAGCTTCCAGCACTGGATCGAGCAAGGAAATCAGGCGTGCGCTCAAGCCGTTCAGCGTCTGGTTCGGCAGCATGACATCCAGGCTGTGATCGACCTTGATCTGAAACAGGTCCAGTACCTGCTGGAGCATGAGTCGATGCTGTCCCGTGACGCAGACCAGCGATTCGATGCCTGCTTCGCGCGAGAGCGCCTTGACGACCGGAGCCATTTTGACGGCCTCCGGGCGTGTACCAAAGATGGATAGGACTTTCAATTTCACCCTCGACTGGCCGGGTTAAGTGCGACCCTGTTGAGATAAGCTTCGCGAGGTCCTGTGTTCTATGCTTGAAACGGTTGCCGAAATGCTCTTGCACTTGAAAATAATGACGCTGCTACCTTGGCTGCAAGCATGGATGGCGTTAAGTCCCTGATGCGGGCCGATTGCCACTAGAGTTAATTTCCGCTTGGAAACATTGATTCAGTCTAGATGACGTTACTGCTTAATGCAAATTTTATAATAAATAACTGTCAATTTTGATATTAAATTGTTATTTTTATGTTAAACATTGTCATATAAGCTCAGGTGACACCGCAAATTGGCTGTGCTGGATGTGCATTGCTTCACTAGCATGTGTGTCGATGTCGAATGGTTTGTATGCTTCTTGAGAGCGGTTGCAATCGCTCTCAGATCGGCATCGGATCTTCCTCATCCATTTTTCGATCGTCCGCAACAACACTTTCCTGCCGTTGCCAACGCCGCAGCAACGGCACGGTCATGGCTGTTGTCACCAGAGCCATCAACACCAGCATTGAGTACACTGGGACCGGCAAGATGCCCAACTGCAAACCGATCGTCAGTACGATCAGTTCCATCAAGCCGCGGGTATTCATTAACGCGCCAATCACCCTGGCGTCGCGGTGCGAGATGCCCGACAGGCGCGCGCCCAGATAGCTGCCCCCGAATTTTCCCAGGATTGCAGCAGCCAGGAACAGGAAAAACCACGGCCAGAAATCCGCCGATTGCACACTGCCCAGCGAAACGCGGATGCCTGCATAAGCAAAAAAAACCGGCATCAGGACCAGCTCTACAAAGCCTTCTATCCGTTGGCGCCAGGCTTGCACGAGTTCGGGCTGGCCACGCAGGACCAGTGCCGCCATCAATGCGCCGAAGGCGCTGTGAAAACCGATCGTTGCCGTGATCCACGAGGAGAGCAGGACATAGCAGATGACGCATGCCAATATCGCTGGCGACATCGCCATTTCCTTGCGACGATTGAGCAGGCGCTGCCACAGCGGTCTGGCGATCAACACGGAGGCGGCGACAAACGCGCACAGCAGGCCGAGATCGCGCAGCGTCTGGCCGAAGGAAAATGTACCCGCGGCGAGGGCCGCAATCACTGCCAGCATCAGCCAGCCGAGGAGATCAGTGAACGTGGCGGCCGCCATGGCAAGCGTTGCCGCCGGTGCGCCGGTCATGCGCAGATCCATGACTATTCGCGCCATCACCGGCACCGCGGAAATGGACAGCGCGAGGCCGCAAAACAGAATGTAGCCCAATGGCGTAACCTGCGGAGCGACGATTGGCCTGGAGATGACGCCGATAGCGCAGCCCAGGACGAAAGGGATAATCATTCCAAGTAACGAAATCGCTAGCGGTGCAGTCATCCTGGCGCGCCCTTGCAGGCTATTGACATCCAGGTGCAAGCCCAGCTGAAACATCAGCAGTATCAGGCCGAATTCGCCTAGTTGCGACATGGCCGGCATCGTCGCACTGGAAAACAGGGAGTGATACAGATCGATATCGACTGCGCCGAGGATCGACGGGCCCAGCAACAGGCCGGCGGCGATTTCTCCGACCACCCTCGATTGCCCCAGCCGTTCAGCCACAGCGCCGCAGATCAGCGCAGCAAGAATGATGACGCCAAGTTGCAATAACCAGATTTGCATGTCGATCCTTGAAAATGACTTCGCTACAGTTATGTCAAGCGCCACCGGTCGCGCCATGGCTCAGCCCACCGTTGCCGCGCGGCGCCGAATTATACCTGTCAATTACACCCATGCAGCCGCATCGCCGGCCTGTCGCAGCTTGATCAAAAGCAGAATTGGCGACGGCCAGCGGGCAAAGGCCTTTCGCGGATATCATTGCATGCAGCGTCAGCATGGCGCGCCTTGTTTAAACCCCTCTTCGCCGATATCCGATGCTCTCTACCTTACTGATCCTTAATCCCCTGTCCGACGAAAGCCTGCAGCGTATCGGCCAGCATTTCCACATTGTGTATGCGCCGACAGCGGAGCTGCGGCGTGCCGCCATTGCCAGCCACGCTGCTGAAATACAGGTAGTGCTGACCATCGGCTCGATCGGCTTGCAGGCACAGGAAATTGCTGCGTTGCCCAAGCTGGAATTGATTTCCGCGCTGGGCGCAGGTTTTGAAAATATCGATGTTGCCGCAGCGCGCGAACGCGGCATCACCGTGTCCAACGGCGCCGGCACCAACGATGCCTGCGTTGCCGACCACGCGATGGGTCTGTTGTTGGCGACAGTGCGCGGCATTCCGCAGTTGGGCGTGGCTTTGCATAAGGGAATCTGGCGCGACGCGCTGCCGCTGCCGCCAAGCGTTTCCGGCAAACGGCTTGGGATTATCGGCATGGGCACGATCGGCAGGCAAATCGCCCGACGTGCGGCCGGCTTCGACATCACGATCGGCTATCACAACCGCTCGGCGCGCGCCGACATTCCATTTGAATATTTCGCATCTCCACTTGAACTGGCGCAATGGGCTGACTTTCTGGTGGTCGCCACGCCTGGCGGCGCCGGCACCAAACACCTGATCAATCGGCAGATACTGGATGCGTTGGGGCCACGCGGCTTCATCGTCAATATCGCACGCGGCAGCGTGATCGATACCGCTGCCTTGGCGCTGGCCTTGCGCGAAGGGCGGATCGCTGGCGCCGGTCTCGATGTCTATGAAAGCGAGCCATTGCCGCCGGTGGAACTGCTGGATTTGCCGAACGCTGTGCTGACACCGCATGTGGCCGGCTGGTCGCCGGAGTCGGTGGCGGAAACGGTGCGTTTGTTCCTGGAAAACGCCGACCGCCATTTTTCAGGGCAGGCGGTATTAACCCCGATTTGAGACGTCACATTTTTATATGGCAGCGGCGCGGACAGATTTCTGCTCACGCTGGATTCTCTCATCGATTAAGCAACGTTCCGCATGCGCACGAGTGTCCACTCAAGCCCACGTTTCATTTTTTACATCGGATAACACTACCATCTGCGTCATCCCCGCGAACGCGGGGATCTATGTTGCGTAACGTGGATTCCCGCGTTCGCGGGAATGACAGGCGCTACTCTGGAGGTGTGCTTAAAAAAGCGGACATGTCAGCTTTGCCTTTGCACACCCTAACGGTTTTCACAAATAAAAATGCCGTTCAGCCTTCACTGAACGGCATTACGGCTTGATACCGGGTTTTTATGTGGAGTCAGATCGCCAATACAAAACACATCAAATCAATTCAGGAATTTCTTGTCCCTGGTGATCATGGTCATGTCGACAAACTTCGAGCCGTTATGATTGCTACCGCTAAAGTTGATGTCGAAACCGCCGCCGTTGTAGTTCTTCATATTGATCGATTCCAGCGCCTTGACCAGTTTTGCCCGAGTCAAATCCTTGCCGGCGCGCTTCAAGCCTTCAACAAATATCTTGGCCGCAATGAATCCCTCCAGACTGGAGAAATTGGGTTCTTTGACTCCGGATTTTTCCATCAGCTTGGCATATTCGACCACCACCGGGGCTGACGAGCTCCAAGGGAATGGAACGACCTGAGAAATCACAACACCTTCGCCATCCTTGCCCAGCGCATCGGCCAGCGCCTGGCTGCCGACGAAGGAAACGTTATAGAACTGGCCGTTATAGCCCGCCTTGCGCATTTCCTTGATGTAGGCGGCGCACGACGCATAGGCGCTGATCTGGATCACGGCAGCAGGGCGTTTTGGCAGGATCTTGCTCACGGCTTTGCTGACGTCGGTGCTGTTGCGTTCCACCGTCGCCGATTCAACCAGTTCCAGATTCAATTTTTTCATCGCGCGCTGTACGCCTTCCAGCCCGGCACGGCCATAGGCATCGTTCTGGTAGAACACGGCGATGCTCTTGATGCCGACGTTCGCCAGCTTTTCAACCAGGTGCTCGGTTTCGTCAAAGTAACCGGCGCGAATGTTGAAGACCTGGCGGTTCAGCGGCTCGCGCAGCGATTGGGCGCCGGTGACCGGCGCGAAGAACGGCACGCCGGCTTCGGTGAAAATCGGTAAGGCAGCATTGCTGGTCGGCGTGCCGACATAGCCGAACAAGGCAAATACGTCGTCTTTTTCGATCAACCGTTTGGTGTTGGCGGCAGCCAGGTCTGCCTCGTATTTATCGTCAGCCTTGATGATCTCGATGCGTCGCCCATATACGCCGCCTTGTTCATTGACGGAATCGAAATAGGCCTTGGCGCCTGCATTCATCTGAATCCCCAATTGTGCCGCCGGACCAGTAAATGCAGCAGATTGTCCCAGCACGATTTTCTGATCGGTCACGCCTGATTCGGCAAAGGTGGAGGAGAGCGGGCTGCTGATGCCGACAATCAGCGGCAGCACAAACGATAGGAGATGGCGGTGAAGATGCATGAACGCTACTTTCAGATGTTGATCAAACTGCGCAATGTTGGGAGAAATATAGCAATCCCCCAATATTGCCCTAACGCATATTATAGAGTTATTGCTTGAAGAAAACAAAAGAAGGGGGTGGTTTGGCAGCAGTTAATGTATTTGCTTATTTGCACCAGACGTCGCGAATCGTGGTATTTGTGCCGGCTCATGTACCGCGGCCGGCCAATCGGCGGCCAAAACTGACGTCATGCAGATGCCCTGAAATGGACCTTCCATGCAGAGTACGAAATCCGGCGGGTTAAATTGATTGCAGGCATGGAGAATTATTTGCGCAACGCGCCCGACATCGATGCCCAGTGGATCCGCCTCAATTATCTGGAGTGATCGGCAGCTGATTCGACGCAAAAAAAAGCCACCGACAAGTCGGTGGCTTTGAGTTTGAGAGCAGAATTACTGCATCAGGCGCTTACCACATGATGACGCGTTGCTCAGGCGGCAGGTACATCTTGTCGCCCGGCTTGACATCGAATGCGCTGTAGAAGCCTGGTTGGTTTTCCAGTGTGCCGTTGCCGCGGAAGCGTGGCGGCGAGTGCGGATCGGTCTTGACGTAGACGATCGCTTGCGCGTCGCGTACCTTGCCGCGCCATACCTGGCCCCAGCCCAGATACAGGCGCTGATCGCCGGTCAGGCCGTCGATCACTGGCGCCGGCTTGCCATCCAGCGACAGGTGATAGGCCTTGTAGGCAATCGCCAGGCCGGAGTTGTCGGCAATGTTTTCGCCTAAAGTCAGTTCACCGTTGACCTTGTAGCCCGGAACGGGGCTGTAGGCGCTGTACTGATCCACCAGGGCCTTGGTCTTGACGGCGAATTTCTCGTGATCTTCCTTGGTCCACCAGTCGCGCAGGTTGCCGATTTCGTCGTACTGGCTGCCCTGGTCATCGAAGCCGTGGCTGATTTCGTGGCCGATGACCGCGCCGATGCCGCCGTAGTTGACAGCATCGTCAGCGTTGGCGTTGAAGAACGGCGGTTGCAGGATGGCTGCCGGGAAAACGATTTCGTTGAATTCCGGGTTGTAGTAGGCGTTCACGGTTTGCGGCGTCATGCCCCATTCGGTACGGTCGACCGGCTTGCCGAGTTTGTTGATGTTGCGCTTGTATTCGAACTCGTTGGCACGGATCAGATTGCCGACCAGGTCGTCACGCTTGATGACCAGGCTGGAGTAATCGCGCCATTTATCCGGATAGCCGATCTTCAGCATCAGGGTGGACAATTTCTTTTGCGCCTGTTTCTTGGTGTCCGGTCCCATCCAGTCCAGGCCGTCGATGCTTTGATGGTAGGCAGCGATCAGGTTGCCTACCAGTTTTTCCATGCGGGCCTTGTTTTCCGGCGGGAAGAACTGTTCGACATACAGCTGGCCCAGGCCTTCGCCGATGCCGGCTTCCAGCACGTTCATGCCGCGCTTCCAGCGTGGCTCGTTTTGTGGAATGCCGCGCAGCACAGTGCCTTTGAAAGCGAAGTTCTGGTCAACATATTCCTTGGACAGATCGGAGGCAAAGCTGCTCAGCACATGCCATTTGAAATAAGCCTTCCAGACCGGCAGCGGCGTGCTTTGAATGATCTTGTCCAGGCCCTTGATGTAGCTTGGCTGGCTGATCACCAGATACGTCACCTTGTCTTTCAAGTCGGCGTCGGACAGGTAGTCATTCCAGTTGAAATGTGGCGCCAGTGTTTGCAGCTGTGCCAGTTCAACCCGGTTGTAGGTCTTGACCGGATCGCGGTTCTCGACCTTGGTCCATTGCACTTTCGCCAATGCGGTTTCCAGTGCGACGATGCTGGCGGCATTTTTCTTTGCAGCCTTGTCGCCGGACATCGTCAACATGGTCTCGATGTGCGCACGGTATTTATTCAGTGTGTCCTTCAGCTTGGCGTCGTCAGCTTTCAGGTAGTAATCGCGGTCCGGCAGGCCGAGGCCGCTCTGGCCGAGATCGGCGATGACCCTGGTTGAATCCTTGGCATCCTGGTGAATGCCGATGTCGAACGGTGCGTTGACGCCGATGCTGTTCAGATGGGCGATCAGGCCGGCGATCTGTTTCTTGTCCTTCAGTGCATCGACCTTGGCGAATTCAGCGCCGAGCGGCTTGATGCCGAGCGTTTCCAGTGCTGGCTCATCCATGTAGCTGGCGTACAGGTCAGCGATCTTTTGCTTGTTGGAGCCTGGTGTCAGATCTTTTTCAGCGCTAACTGCATCGACGATGGTATGCAGCTGGTTCAACGAATTTTCGCGCAGCTCGTAGAAGGCGCCCCACGACGATTTATCCGCCGGGATTTCGGTTTTCTTGAGCCAGGTGCCGTTGACGTAGTTATAGAAATCGTCCTGCGGGCGCACCGACAGGTCGGCGTTCTGCATGTCGATGCCGCTGGCCAGGGTTGTAGCGACTACTGCAGCTGCAACGGTGCGTGGCGACGGCGATTGAGTTTGGGCAAAGCTGGCGGTGGAGGCTGTGTAGCCCGCAATCATGGTCAGCACTGCTGCACAAATGAGAGATCGTTTCACGAGTAAGTAATCCTTATGAGAAGTCGTCGGAAAAACAGCCTTGTAGGCATTCTGAAAAATCTATTGCGCGGTTGGTAGACTGCTATAACCGAACTGCTGCGGCCCACCAGGATGCACTCCGTTTGTTGCCACGTTTTAAACACTTTTTTGAAAAAGCCAAACCACAATCTTATATCGTTTTATCATTTTCAGGAAAACACTAGCCCGCTATCAACGCAGGATCGCCGCGGGATCCTGCTTGTCGCGCAATGCTGTACATAGCAAGGTGTTTTCGCGGGTCTGCGCCAATCCGCGTTCAGCGCCGGTCAATTTGCCAAGCATCGGTTCGAAGAAAGCTGTCAGGCGATCCGCCTCGCTTTGCGAACAAGCATCGCCAGCTACCAGCCCCGGCAACCTGCCGCCGGACGATTCGCCGCTGCGGCTGATCAGTTGGTCATGATTGGCAATGAACCATTTCCACATGGCTTCGCGGCCTTCGCCGTCTTCCCTGCTGGCGCGCAGCAGGGTGCTCATTTCGCCGACCTTGACCAGCGGATCGAGCGCTAGGTTGCGGGCGCGCTCGGCATTGGCGGATGTGGTGGCAGCACCCAGGCCGCCCAAAATGGCCATGCGCTGCGCCGGTTCGCTGGTGCTGCCGAGTGCCTTGACCAGGATGTCGATGGCAGGCGTGCCACGGTCCTGCGCGCTGACCGCCAGCACCGAGCGCAGCAGGTCAGGATTGGCGCGTGTCAGTTCCAGCTTGCCGTCGGCGCCTGTTTGCAGTGCCTGGTCGCCTTGCGCCAACAATGCCTTGCGCACTTCCGGCAATTTGATGTCGAGCGCCAGGAATTCGGCCAGCGTGGCGCGCAACAGTGCATCATCCTGGCTTTCGTTGGCGCGGCGCTGATAGCCAAGCTGCTGTAGGCGCGGCAGGTAAACCTTGCGCGCCAGGTCGGTCAGTCGAGCATGCTGGAGATTGGTGCTGGCTTCGTATTTCGACAGCCATTGGAGCGACGGCAGCAGCGCAGTAGCGACTTCGCGACTGCCCGATTGTGCCAGCCGGGGCGCTGCCGCCAGCACGGCAGAGGCATCGAGATCGCCGCGATTGAAGCCTGCATTGATGGCATCCGCGTAGGCCAGTTGCTCGTTGTCGGGAATCGATGCCAGGTTCTCGGTCAGACGCGCCAGATCGGCGTGCGCCATGTTGAATCGATAGTAGCCGGCGGCGTCTGCGTTCGGCATGTACCAGCTGGCCGCGGTCGCTCCCGGCAGCACCATCTTGCCTTGTTCCTGGTCCAGCAATTCGCATTTTGTCTTGCTGGCCGCAGCGGCGTCGACGCTATAGCGGACGCATACCGGAATGCCCCACAGGCGTTTGGCATCACCGGTCGAGCCGAGCGGCAGGTAGCGCTGCTGCTTCAGGTGCAGCACAGCCTGGCCGCTTTCCCAGGTCAGCGCGGTGTCTACTAGTGGCACACCAGACTGGTCAAGGAAGCTGCGCATGGCCTTGGCGAAGCGCTGGTCTTTGCCCGATGCCTTGGCCAACGCGCTGACCAGGTCGTCCGCCGTGGCATTGCCGAACTGATGCTGCTTGATGTAGGTGCGGACGCCTTGGCGGAATACATCGGCGCCCAAATAGCGTTCGAACATGTTCAGTACTGCCGCACCTTTTTGATAGGTGATGCCGTCGAACGCGGTTTCGATATCGCCGTTATTGGTGATTGGTTGGCGGATGCGGCGCACGCTGACCAGGCTGTCGCTTTGCATTGCGTGGTTGGCGCTGCTGATCAATTCCAGGTCGGCGTGGTATTCAGGATGTAGCTGTTGCGTGATCTTGCTTTGCATCCAGGTGGCGAAAGCTTCGTTCAACCAGAGATCGTCCCACCATGGCATCGTTACCGTGTCGCCGAACCATTGATGCGCGAGTTCATGCGCGACCACGTTAAATGAGCTGCGGACATTATTGGCGGGAGAGTGCGCGTCCAGCAGCATCAGGTAGTCGCGGAAAGTCACCAGGCCGGGATTTTCCATCGCGCCGGCAGCGAAATCAGGTGCTGCAAGCAGATCCACCTTGTCGAACGGATAGCCGAAGCCGAAATAATCTTCCAGCGCGGTGATGATCGCCGGTGTCTGCGCCAGCGCCGGTTTGATGCGCGGACCTTCGCCCTGCGGAGCGATGCCGCGCAATGGGATTGGCTGCTTGCGCCATTGCGTGGCCGGGATCTGCGGCCCGTCTACGACATCCCAAGGACCGACCGCGAACGCCACCAGATAGGTCGGCAACGGCGTGGTGGGTGCGAAGCTGAGCTTGTGCCAACCGTTCTCCAATTTTTGTTCGGCGACCTGCTGCGTGTTGGCTACCGCGACCTGGTTTTCAGGGACGCTCAGGCTCAGCGTGAACGGCGTCTTGAAAGCGGGTTCGTCGAAACCGGGGAAGGCGTAGCGGGCGCTGATTGCTTCCATTTGCGTGATCACGTATGGCGCGCCTTGGCTGCTGACCTTGTACACGCCTTCCAGTTGCTGATTAAAGGGCGCGCTGTATTCCAGGCTGACGCTGTAGCGTCCGGCTGGAAGTATCTTGCCGAAATCGAGTTCGGCGACGCCTTCCTTCGGCGCCACTGCCTTGTACTGCGCCGAGTGAATTTTTTTCGCGGCATCGGTCAACGTGACCTTGCCGACACTCAAATCCTGGCCATGCAGCCACAGGTGATCGGCGGCTTGCTTGAGTTCGATGTCGATGGTGGCGTTGCCGGAATAATCAGTCTGGCGGGGATCTATGCTGAGGTCGAGATGGTAGGCCAGCGGTTGAACCCAGCGCGGTAATTTTCCCAGGGGAGCTGCATCATTCGGGGTCGCCGCTGCGGCGTTGAATGAGGTAATGCTGATAGCGAGAGCGGCTAATGTGAAACGACGGGTAGTGCACATCACAAGTGAAATCCTCCCAAATTTGGTCTTGGGATTCTAGCGCGCAGGGCGTCGATGTGCCAGGGAAATAGTATGAATAAAAAAAGTAAAAACGAAATGCGTATTGCGCGCAGCGCATTTGCCCTGGCGGGTTACGGGTAAATGCGGTGAATCTGCGAATGTCAGTCAGATTGCCTTATTTGGAATAACAGGAAGTGATAGATGCGCCTCAAAATGACTCTTATCGATCAGGCAAAGGAAAGCGCAACACGAACATTGCGCCACCGAGATCGGAGCTGCCGACGCGGGCGCTGCCACCGAGGCGCTCGGCAATTTTCTTGACGATGGCCAGGCCCAGTCCGTATCCGCCGGTGGCACGGTCGCGGCTACGATCGAGCCGGTAGAACGGATCAAAGACACGCTCCCGCTCCTGCTCAGGAATGCCAACACCGTCATCCTCGACGATCAGGTTCCAGCTGCCGCCGGCACGGTCGATTTCAGTGCGCACACGGATAGTGCTGCGGCTGTAACGCAGCGCGTTGCGCATCAGGTTGGAGAAAGCGCGCGCCAGGCTGCGTGGTTCGGTAACGACTTCACGTAGAACAGGGGAGATCGACCAGATAACGGTATTGTGTCGTAGCTGCAATTCTTCCTGGGAGACGCCGGTGGCGCCGCGCAGGAAATCTTCCAACGGGATTGTTGCGCTCGGTTCCGGTAGTGAGGACTGTTCCAACATGCTCAGCGTTAGCAGTTCGCCGACCAGGATATCCAGTTCCTCCACATCCTTGCGCATCGCCTGAATGCGTTTGTGGGTGCCGTTGTCTTCGGTCGTATCCATCAGATTGACCAAGCCGAATTCAAGCCTGGCAAGCGGCGTGCGCAATTCGTGGGAAGCGGCGTTGACCATGTCACGCTGCGCCTTGATCAGGCTGCCTATGCGGTCCGCCATGTTGTTGAAGTAGGCGCACAGCTGTTTGATCGATGAATTCTCCGACAACTTGGCGCGCGCATCCAGCGCGCCGTCGCCGAAGCGTGCCGCGGTGACGCGCAATTTTTCCAGATCACGCCAATGCGGCATCAGCCACACCAGCATCGCCGCCAGCATCACCGTGAAAATGACGACATAGGCTATGGCTTCCGTCTTGTCCAAATTGTATGAGCGGATTTCTATGACGCCGCCGTCTTCCAGAGCTGCATAGATGCTGATGCGGTTATGGTCGCCACGACCAGTCCAGACCATGTGATAACGCGCCAGTTCGCGGCGTTCCGATGGCGACAGTTCCTGTATTTGTTCGGGAGACAAGCGGGTGTAGCGCCGCGGACTCAAC
The DNA here is from genome assembly GCF_001584165.1 of Collimonas arenae. Lineage (NCBI taxonomy): Bacteria > Pseudomonadati > Pseudomonadota > Betaproteobacteria > Burkholderiales > Oxalobacteraceae > Collimonas > Collimonas arenae. Next base: position 3,744,331 of record NZ_CP013233.1, on the reverse strand, counting down.
TGGTTCATGCGCGCCAGTGCAGTCTGCTGCTCCGCGCTGTTGAGCGGCGCCAGGGAGTCACGCAGCAGCGTGACTTCATTGCTGTATTCGCTCAGCATCTGCGCCTTGAATTCAGATTCGAACAGGTACGGAAAGCCCTTTTGCACAAACACGATGGCAACGATCGAGAGCGTGGCGACGATCAGATACAGACGTATCAGAATCCTGAGCATTACTCCTCCCAGGCGATCGGGTTGAACAAATAACCACGTCCCCACACGGTCTTGATCTTGCGCGGCTCCTGGGCGTCGTCGTCGAAACGCCTTCGCAAACGGGAAATGCTGACATCGACCGTGCGGTCGATGCCGTCGAAGCCGATGCCGCGCCAACGCTTCAACAGTTCGTCGCGGCTCAATACCTTGCCTGCAGCCTGGAGCAGGATGACGAACAGGTTGTAGTCGGCAGTCTTGAGATCAACTTCATTGCCTTTCCAGCATACCTGGCGCGCCGACAGGTCGACCTCCAGTTCGCCGAAGCGCATCGGCGCATCGGCCGCGTTGCGATCGTGCCTGTCGACACGGCGCAGGATCACGCGCAGATGTGCCAGCAACAGGCGCGGTTCGACCGGCTTCAGCATGTAATCGTCAGCACCGATCTCAAGACCGGTGACCTGATCGAAAATGTCGGCGCGCGCGGTCAGCATCAATATCGGCAATGTCGAATTCTTGCGGATGGCGCGGCAGATATCCATGCCGTCCATGCCCGGCAGCATCAGGTCGAGCACCACGATGTCCGGTTGTTCGCGCTCGATGGCTTCCAGCGCCAGATCGCCGCGCAGGACCAGCGACACCTCAAAATCGTAGCGGCACAGGTATTCCGATATCAGTTCGGCAAGACGCGCATCGTCTTCGATCAGTAAAACCTTCTTCATTGCTCTTTCCCCTTTTTCGCATCATAGCGTTTCACCCGGATGCCGAATGTCGCCATTACAAACAAAAACATAATCACCGTGAACTGACACAGTTTCCCTACCGATGCACCACAGACGTACAGCTCCGGACTGCTGAGAATATGCCCTGACTTACTTACCGGAGAAAAATTTGAAACACCAGATCAGGTTATTGGCGGTCGTCGCCTTGAGTGGCATCTTCGCCTCACGCATGGCCGCTGCACAACAGGTTACCCAATCGCAGCCGCAGTCAGGATCCTGGCTGCAGGACAGCAAGGTCACGCTAGGTCTGGGCGCCGGCGTCGCGTCGCGTTATGCCGGCAGCAACGAATATCGGATGGTGCCGGTGCCGGTATTAAGCATCGTTACACCCACCGGATTCTTCGTCGACAGCCTGCAGGGCGCCGGCTACCGGCGTGACATCGGCGACCTGTTTTTCGCCAGCGCAGGCATTGGCTATGGGGGCGGCCGCAAGGATTCCAACGACGGCTTGCTGCCAGGATCGGCCAAGCTCAAAGGCATGGGCGAGATCAAGGGCTCGGTGCTGGCCAACCTGGACCTCGGCATCAAGCTGGGCCATGTAGCAACATTCACCATCGGCGCTTCACAGCCGCTCAGCAATCGCGAGCGCGGCTTGTCCTATCGCGCCGAACTGAGCGGCACCGTGCTGACCTTGGCCAAGGATCAGGTAAGCGTGAGCGGCAGCGCCGAGTTCGGCAGCGCCAAATACAACCAGACCTTCTTCGGCGTCACCGCCGAACAAAGCCGCAACTCGGGCTACGCCGCATATAAGGCCGACTTAGGCTTGAACGCGCTGACCTCTTCCATTGTCTGGACCCACAGCTTCAACCAGAGCTGGTCGGTCTCGACCATGCTAAGCGCCACGCATTATATGCAAAAAGCGGCCGACAGCCCGCTGGTCCTGGACAAAACCAATTACGGTGGATTCACAACCGTGAATTATTCATTTTGATCGAATCAGAGCGGGCGGTAAAAAATCGTGTTTAATCTGTTCCCAAGGTCAAAGTGGTTGCGTGAAGAGCAAGATTTTTCTGCGCGCATGTCGGCGCTCGGGCCAGCCCGCATCTTCGTTACCGGCGTCACCGGATTTGTCGGTGGTGCGGTCGCCGCAGCGCTTGTCGGCACCCCCCATTTCAAGCAGATGCTTTTTCTGGTACGTGCAAAATCAGCTGCGGAAGGCGCGCAAAGGGTGCGTCAATCCATCGCTCGCTTTTCTTTATCGGAAATGCCGCCGCACGTGTCGGAAAGCCAGGTTGTCGTAGGAGACCTGAACGATCCGCAGGCATTCTTGGACGCCAGGCTTGATCAGGTTAGCCATGTCATTCATGGCGCAGCAATTACCTCGCTGGCCAATCGGCAGGATATCTGGGCGGTCAACGTCGACGCCACCTTGCGGCTGGCGCAACGTTTTTCGGGCGTCAGCAGTTTGCAACGCTTCGTGTATGTGGGCGCCGCGATGGCCTGCGGCGTGGCGCGCGGACCGCTCGTCACCGAAGCGTTGCGCTTGCCGGTCGAAAGAGCCCATCTGGCGCCGTATACCGCCTCCAAAGCGTGCGCCGAGAATCAACTCAGGGAGCGCTTTCCCGACTTGCCGTTGGTGGCGGTGCGCCCCTCGATGGTCATCGGCCATTCCTGGTTAGGCTGCAAGCCGTCCGCCCGTAATTTCTGGGTGCTGAAAGTGATTTCGGAACTGAACCGATTTGTCTGCCCGCCAAGCGCCTATCTGGACATCGTGCCGGTCGACTATTGCGCACGCATTATTGTCGAGCTGACCTTGAAGAAATCGCTCAGCTTTTCTGCATACCATGTCTCCGCAGGACAGCAAAGCAGCACCATGGTGGTCGAGTTGTTGCAGGCATTCCAGGGTTTGGGCGGCAAAGGCAAGGTGCAGGCCTACATGCGTGTGGCGGAGGCCGACTTGATGAACATGGCGCTCTCGCTCGGTGAGCGGCACGTGGCGCAACAGAAGGCCGGTGAGGCGTCGCATTACGAGCCGTTCAATGCCCGTTTGCTGTGCAAGGCGCTGCGGCTGTATGGGCGATTTTCCCGCTTGAATTATGTTTTCGACCAGCAGCGCGTGCTCGGTGAAGGCTTGCAACCGGCTCCTTCTTTCCTCGATTACATAAATTTGTGCGACCACTCGATCAGGAATTTATCGTTGAAGTCGCAAATGGCTTGTGGCTTTTAGTCGGAGGGCGATCGTCTCCGGGTTTACCTGAGCCTGAAATGAAGAAACCCGCGGTTAAGCGGGTTTCTTATGCATCTTTTGCTGTCTGTCAGACTCAGGCTCGTTTGATGAGCCGCAGAATGAACAACAGGATGACGGCGCCAATGGTAGCTGTCACGATCGATGCAATCCAGCCGCTGCCGACATGGATGCCGAGCACGCCCGCCAGCCAGCCGCCGATGAAAGCGCCGACGATGCCGACGATGATGTCAACCAGCACGCCGAAGCCGCCGCCTTTGACCAGAACGCCAGCCAGCCAGCCGGCAATCGCGCCAATTATCAACCAAGCGATAAAGCCCATGAGATTTCCTTTCAATATTGACCATCTTTTGACCACCAGGCAAGAGTAGCCTAAAAGTGGCAATGACATTGTTAAAGATAGATAAACCCAGAGAGCCTGCGATACGAACAATCACGGCGACGATCAGTTCTCGACTGATGCGCCAAACGACAAACGGGGCCATGAATGGCCCCGTTTGTCGTTTGCTGCTTAGCTACAGGCTTTGCCGTGATCGGCGTGATTGCCTGCTGCCTTGGCAGCGGCTTCCGTCATATAGGAACCGGCCTTGGTTGTGCCGTAGTACTTGGTATTTGGGCAGTGGTACACCTTGCTGCTGCTGTTGACCCAAACCATGCCAGGGCCACCGCCAGGAGCTGGAGTGCCTGCAGCTTTTGCTGTGGCGGCTGGGGCTGCCGGTTTAGCCATGGCGGCAGGAGCTACCGGTGTGGCGGCCGGTGCTGCAGGTGCCGCAGCAGGTGTAGCAGCAGGTGTAGCAGCAGGCGCAGCGGCTGCGGCCGGCGCGCCTGCTGCTGTTGTATACCATTCCTTCACGCCTTTATGACCGGCGCAGGCGCCTTTCTTGGTAGCGTTGGACGAGTAGCTGCCATCCTTGCACAGGCCGGTGCTGCCAGCTGGTGCTGCGGCTGGCGCCTGGGCAAAGCTGGTGGCGGAAGTCAGGAGGGCTGCTGCGACTGCTGCGGAAATAAACAATGCCTTCATTTTTTTCTCCATCTGGTAAGTGATGCTTATATGTACCGCTGACGCGGCACAGGCTGGGTTATTAATCTGTCTACTTGCAGCACGACTAAACGATGCATTGTGCGCCGCACCTGGCAAAATGACCGAGGTGTGTATTCAACGCAGCCATATCCAATATGGCTGACATAACTTATCGCTACAATTGAAAACAATTGTGATATTTGTGCGGTGAATCGTTGATTTGATGAAATTTTTGGATATTTGTCTGATGCATGCACGGAAACTAATGCTGTCGGACTCCTAAATTTCAGGGTGCAGGTCAACCTTGAATAAATCCTTGCCATCGACATTGTGCAAGGAAACGCTCATTATTTTGCTCCTGGCGTCAATCTTGCCGACGCCGAAAAATTGCAACAATTCGCTGGGCGGACGATTTTGCTTCATGTCGCTGGGGATGCTGACGTAGCGCACGTCAGGACCGAAGGTGCGGTCGATGTCACCGGGGCCGAACGTGCCGGCATGCAGCGGTCCGCCGACGAATTCCCAGAACGGCTTGAAATCGGTGAAGCTGGCTTTTTCCGGCGAGTAGTAGGTAGCAGAAGCGTAGTGCACGTCGGCGGTCACCCACACCACGTTCTTGATATTGTGCCGTTTGATGAATTTGAGCAACTCCGCGACTTCCAGTTCGCGTCCAAGCGGCTTGCCGTTGTCGCCGTTAGCCCAGGCCTCGTAGGTGCCTGTCGGCACGTCCGGGTTGAGATCCGGCACCACGATTGAGATCGGCATGTCGCTGGCGATCACTTTCCAGGTCGAGCGTGAGCGCAACAGCGCTTGCTTGATCCAGCGCAGCTGCGAGGCGCCGAGGAAAGCGGCATCCTTGTTCAGCACGGTTTGGCGATTTGGCGAATTGGCGCCGCGATAGCTGCGTTCGTCCAGCATGAATACTTCCAGCAACGGCCCATAGTTGAACATGCGGTAGACCCGCTCCGGGTCGCTGGGTTCGATCCGATAAGGATTGTATTCGAACATCGCGCGCTTAGCGTGGGCGGCCAGCGTCGACAGGTCGCGCTGTTGGTAACGCTTTTCGGCAGCACCGATGGTTTGTCCGGGATACCAGTTGTTGCGCACCTCGTGATCATCCCACTGCACCAGAAATGGCACTTCGGCAGCAAAGCGGCGCTTGTTCAGATCCAGCAGGTTATAGGCGAAATTGCCGCGATAGTCATCCAGCGTCTCGGCCACTTTCGACTTGGCGGGAGTTACCAGGTTTTGCCACAGCGTGCCGTCGTCCAGCTTGACTTCTTTCTCGATCACGCCATCGGCATAGATCTGGTCGCCAGAATGAATAAAGAAATCGGGCTTGAAGCGGCGCATGGTTTCATAAATTCTGTAGCCGCCCCAGGCTTCGTTGATACCCCAGCCTTGGCCGGCTTCATCGCCGGAAAAGGCAAATGTGATATCGCGCTCGATGCCACCCGGAATCGGCAGGCTGCCGCTCAAGGGCTCACTATAGATCGTTGCATTCTGGATATCCTGGAAACGCACCCGATAGAAAACCGTTTGACCGACAGGTAGCCCGCCGAGATCTACCCGCGCCGTGAAATCGCTGCTGGACAGCGCCAGCGGGCCGTTCACTGTACGGGCATCGCGGAAAGCTTGGTTATTGGCATATTCGACCACCATCCTTGCCGGGCGGTCGGTACGGCTCCAGATCACCGCCTTGTTGCGTGTGATATCCCCGCTCATGACGCCGCTGGGAAGTTGTGGCCGCATCCTTTCTGATGTAATCAGAGCCGGTGCCCCGCTTTGAGCCAGGGCCGGGCCCAATGCCGTACCGGTCAGCAGCGCCCCGGCGCCGGCGGTGACATTGCGCAGGAAATGGCGGCGATTGGAGAACGGGGAACGGCTGGAAGACATGGTTTGCTCGGCTGAATGAAAAACGGAGCAATGATTTTATCGGCCATGTATGACGGGATGATGAATTGATAATGGGCGCGTTGACCAAATAAAACCGACCAGCAGGACTGGTCGGTTTTATTGGGAACTGTCAGGTGATGTCGCTGGGTTGTAGCCTGATTGCAGCTTAGTTGGCCTTGAGCGCTTCGACCTGAATCGCCAGTTTCACTTCCGGCGCAAACTTTGGCACGCCGTAGCTGATACCGAAATCGCTGCGGTTGAATTCCGCCGTGGCATCGGCGCCGCATACTTCACGCTTGTACATTGGATGCTGGAGGCACTTGAACGAATTGATGGTCAGCGTCACCGGCTTGGTAACGCCGTGCAGCGTCAGTTCGCCATTGACCGCGACCGGCTTGTCGCCGTCGAACTGGATCGAGCTGCTCTTGTAGGTGATGTCAGGATATTTCTTGACGTCGAACATATCCGGGCCGGATGCATGTTCGTTCAGTTTGGCCATGCCGAAATCGATCGAGCTCGGGTCGATATGGATATCGATCGAACCGGTCTTTGCGGCGCGATCCAGCGTCACGCTGCCGCTGGTCTTTTCGAACTTGCCGCGCCATACGGAAATGCCCATGTGATCGGCGGCAAAGCTCGGATAGGTATGCGTTGGGTCGATCGTGTAGGTGTCGGCAGCCGCAAATGCGCTGGCGGCGCTGGCAGCCAGCAGGGAGGCGATGATGAGCTTGAGTTTCATTGCTGGTGATCCTTTCGGTGAGAAAAAATATTCGATTAATTCGCTACAAGGTGAAACTTGATGGTGATTTCGTCGGCCACCATGCTGGTGTCCTGCCATTCGCCTTCGCCGATGTTATAAGTCAGGCGCTTGATCGGCAAGGTGCCGTCGAATACTTGTGCGCTACCTTCTTTCTTCACGCTCAGCGGGAAGCGCACATCGGTGGTCTTGCCCTTGATGGTCAGCTTGCCGGCAACATCGTATTTGCTGCCGGCCGGCGCACCCGCGGTCGGCTTGATTGAACTGGCGACAAAGGTTGCCTTGGCAAACTGCTGGGCGTTGAACCATTCTTTCTTCAGCACTTCCTTGTTGTATTCGGGATCGCCCAGATCGAAACTCGGGATGGCGATCTCGACGCTAGCCTTAGCGGTTTCCGGCTGCGCGCTGTTGAAATCGATGACGGCGTTGAACTGCTTGAATTTGGCTTCAACCGGCACGTTCATCTGCTTGAACACGATGGTGACGTTGCTCTTGGCCAGATCGGGCTTGAGCGGTGCGGCGAGTGCCGGCATGGTGGCGCTCATGGCCATCAGGCCGGCACAGAAAACGGTATTGCGAAACAGGAGTCGCGTAGACATCATGGAAAGATCCTTTTTGATTGGGCGGAAAATGATCAGGGCAACATGCGTTTGAGCACGCCGTCGCGATCGATGAAGTGATGTTTGAGCGCTGCAAGGACATGCACGCAGACGCTGGCGAGCATGATCATGTTGAGCGTGTAATGGACCAATTTCAGCACTGGTTTGAGATCCGGATTCGGCGCGATCAGCACAGGCAGCGGGAAAATGCCGAGGTAGGTGACCGGTACGCCGGCTGCCAGGCTATAGAAATAGCCAGAGATCGGTACAGCAAAAATGAGCACGTACAACAGGATATGCAAGGCATGGGCCGCGCGTTGCTGCCATGGCTGCATGCTGTCAGGGTATGCCGGGGCGCCTTGTGTCTTGCGCCAGAGCAGACGCAGGCAAGCCAAGGCGAGCACGGTCACGCCCATCCATTTGTGCCACGAAAAATACTTCAGCTTGGTTGGTGTCAGGCCGGGAATGTCGACCATGGTCAGACCGAGCGCAAAGGTGGCAATGATCAAGACGGCGACCAGCCAATGCAGAACAATGGCCGTGACTGTATAGCGTTGCAAGGGGAGCGATGTTGTTGTCACGTGTTCAATCAATCTATCAATCTGTTTGGGGTTTTATCGGCATTGATTCCTGCGCGGGCATAGCGCACCGACGCGAGTATTCCCGCACGCCGATAAGGTATGACTCGCAAGAGAGTCGCGAGTTTCCGTTGCGGCGCTTGAAACAATCACTTTAAGTAATTACTTATGTCTCTACGGATTCGGTATGGTATCGGAAATTGCCAAATGCTGTTGTCGGCCGGCTGTCGCCAGGAATAATCCTGGCGGCATGGTGTGGATAAGGGAGATTCCCGGGAGGAGGAGGGGTTATTTGCGGCGATAGACGCTTTGCTTGGCCGGTGTCCCGTTCAGGTCATCCTGCTGCGCAAAGAAGGAAATCACGATCCTGCCGCCGGTCACCGATGGCGAAATCTGCACCCGGTCAACCAGCACGCCGCCGATCACGCACTGGCTATTCCTGGCCATTTGCAGCACGACCCGTCCATTGCTGCTTTCCAATACCGACAGTCGGGCTTTGTTGCAGGTGATGGCGTCCAGTGCATTGGCAAAGATGGTTACGGGATCACCGACATTGATATCTGCGTATTGCGAAGGTGTGGCGCTGGTTGGCAACCATGCGCCAAGCGCCCAGTCGGGAATCACTGGTGGCGGTGCCGGTGGTGGTGGCGGCAGGGCGGCGACTACTGGCGCGGCAGCGGGTTCTACCGCTGCTGCGGATGGTGGCAGGTTCGGCGTCGATGCTGCGACGGCCGATAATGACGCTGCCGAAGTTGTTGCAGTTGTTGCGTTTGTTGCCTCCGATGTGATCGGTGCAGCCGGCGTGGCGACAGGGTCTGTGGCATCAGTGGCGGCGGCCGGAGGCTCCGGCGCCACGGCCGGCATTGCGGCAATGCCAGGTGCTGATTCGGTGACCGACGGCGACGTTACCGGTTGCGTCTGGACTGCGATTGGTGCTGCCGCCAGCAAAGGCACCGGAATGCTGGCGGGTCCGGGCGTCGGGATCACTGGGGCTGTCGTTACCGAATCGGCTGGCAAGTTTCCACCTGGATTGATGCCAATCAAACCGGGCAGAAGCTCTATCGCGACCTGCCTGGAAACGGTGATCTGCAGCTGCGGCGTGTCGAGGACATTCATGACGCGTGCGGTATTGACCGCCTTGCCGTTGATGATGACAGTCAGGTTCTGCTCAAGCGCCGCGCTGCTCGCCGCCTGCATGCGCTGCTGGGCGTCCGGGCTGAGCGTGACTTCGAGCGCCAACGCATTCGGATTGGCGTTGAACGTATCCTTGATGTTCAGATTGATTTCAGTGAAATCGCTCTGGGAAGAAAAGGCGATTTCCGCTGAATTCGCTGTTGTTGCCGTTGTCAGCGCATAGGCCGCACAGAGCGAGGCGGCCAAGATTTTCCAGCATGCACGCATGATTATTCTCCGGTTAGCTGCTCGGTAGGATGGCTGGTTGCCTGTTTGTCCGCCAATGCCAGGTGCACGGCTTCGGCCACGCTCAGGGCACTCAGCGATTCGATTGGAAAGCTCGGAGCAGCGGCGTTCTTCATGATGTCGTACACCGGATCCTTGAGGCGCGCCAGCAACAGCCGCAAGCCCTTGCTGCTGACAAAACTGAAAAAATCGTGCAGGCATTCCAGGCTGGAACTGTCGAGATCCGGCGATTCTTCCAGGCTGAGGATGACCGTGTGTACGGCGTCGCCGGCGTTGAGGATCGATTCGCGCGCCTGGTTCAGGATACGTTCCGCATTGGCGAAGAACAGCGGTTCATTGGGGCGCAGGATGATGACGCCGGATACCGGCTTGGCTTCCGGATGGGTGCGCATGTTGACATAGTCATGGCCTTGGCCGAGCCGTCCGAGTACCGAAATGGTCGATTGCGAGAATTGCCGCAGCATCATGAACAGGCTGATCGCAATCGACGCCAGCAGGCCATCCAGCACGCCCAGCAGCAGCACCGCGATCACCGAGGCGATCACGACCAGGCGATCGCGGCGCCATTGGAAATAGGGACGGAAGATCATCGGGTTCAGGGTGTGGCTGACCGCATGGATCACGATTGCCGCCAGCACTGGTTCCGGCGTCAAGGCAATGCCGGGCAACAAGGTCAGCACGATCGCCAGCATCACTAGCGCCGCAATCCAGCCCGACAGGCGCGACGTCGCACCTGCTGCTTCATTGGCAGAGGTGGCGGAATAACCGGCGCCGACCGGCATGCCGTGGAACAGACCGGACAGCAGATTGGATGCGCCCAGCGCCAATAGATCGCGATTGGGCGCGACCGTGTCGTTGTGCTTGATGGCAAAGCTGCGGATCGAGCCATACGATTCGGCGTACAGAATCATGGCCATCGCAAAACCCAGTTCACCCAGGCGCAGCCAGTCGGCGCGCGACAGGATGGGCAGCGTCGGCGTCGCCAACTGCAGGTGGATGCTGCCGACCAGGCCGACTCCGTACTGCGGCAAATCAAGCCACTTGCCGGCAATTACGCCGATGACGATCACCAGCAGTGCACCGGGCACCCGCTTCAGGCGCGCGAACAGGAACAGCAATACCAGCGCCGCCGCGGCGACGGCCACGCTGACCCAGTTCCAGTGGCTTACCTGTGCCAGCATTTCTGGAATGAAGCGGGTCATGTCGCTGTGTGCAGGCTGGACGCCGACTACGCTCGCCAATTGCTTGACGATGATGACGATGGCCAGGCCGAAAGCAAAACCGCGCAATACCGGTTTGGCGATGAAATCAGTGACGCTGCCCATCCGTGCCAAGCCGGCGAGCAGGAAAAACACGCCGGTAATCATCACCAGCCCGATCGCCAGCGTCATGCGCAAGCCGATGTCGCCATTGGCGAGCGAGGCAGTTGCGGCGGCCAGCACTGCGGCCGATGAAGAGGTCGCGGAGACGATTGCAAAGCGGCTGCTGCCGAACAGGCCGTAGCAAAGCAAGCCGGCAAACAGGGCAATGACCCCGGTTTGCGGCGGCAGGTTGGCGATGCTGGAGTAAGCGACCGCTTCAGGCAGCAGCAAACCAGCAATCGACAGGCCGGCGATCAAATCGGCGATGGCGAATCGCTTGGCGGGCGGCGGCAGGTTCAGGTCGTTTTGTTGTGTTTGTGAAACTGTCATGCGCCTCCCGGACGGTGGACCTGCTTGTTTTTATTTTATGCTGTTTCTCCGACAACGCGAAGCTGGAGAGCAACAAAACCGCTTGTTTGCAATAACAATGGACAAGTGGCTGGTTGTTGATTTTAAGTCAAATATCATTTGTTGAGATGGCCATTTTTCTCAATAAACAGGTCGCCCATACTGTTAGCTGATATTTAGCCTTGAGGGATCGATCACGAATGCATTTGTTACGGGAGCCAGCGGCTTTATCGGCGGTTCGGTTGCGATGCGTCTCATCGAGGGATATCGGGTGCGCGGCCTGGTTCGCACCGAGGAGCAGGCTGAGCGTGTGGCAACGCTGGGCATTACGCCGGTGTTGGGCACGCGGTGTATTCGTTCGGATCGAATAGCCAGGTGAGTGCGGCGAGGGCGCGCAGGGAGTTGCACTGGCAGCCGCGGCATGTCTCGGTGCTGGATTGATTCGTCGTTGTTACGTATCGCTCAAAACCTTGCCTACATTCGCATGCGATAAGCACTAGGCACTGCGAACAATTTAGTTAAAAGGGGGCAGAGTTTTTTTTCGCGGCTTTTTGCGAAAATTACACTTCCCGCGCAGCTCTGACCCCATTTAACGAACCACGGAGTGCATACACTCGCACTCGATTATCAACTATTTTTTCTCTGCCACCCGTTGCCCCGGCTTGACGATGACGGTGCAGGTCATGCCGGCTGCCAGCGTGATGCCATCGGGGACTTTGTCGATGTGGATGCGTACCGGTACGCGTTGCGCCAGGCGGACCCAGTTGAAGCTGGGGTTGACGTTGGCCAGGCCGTAGGTGCCGAGGGCGTTGTCGCGGTCGGTGATGCCGCGTGAGATGCTGTCGACGTGGCCGGTGATGAGTTGTTCGCTGCCTAGCAGACGCATGTCGACTGCATCGCCGACCTTCATCAGCGGCAGCTTGTTCTCTTCAAAATAGCCGTAGACCCAGAACGAATTGGCGTCGATCACCGACAGCTTCGGTGTCCCGGCCTGGGCGAAATCGCCGGCGTGGACGTTGAGGTTGGTGATCCAGCCGTCGGCCGGGGCACGTACTTCGGTGCGTTCCAGATTCAGCTTGGCGCTGTCGCGCGCCGCCAGTGCAGCTTGGTACATGGCTTGGGCTGCTGAAGCGTCGGCGCTGGAGTTTTCGCGGTTTTCGTTGGAGATGACATCGCCGTCGAGCTTGGCGCGGCGGGCGGCGTCGCGCTGTTTGGTGGTCAGGCCAACCCGGCGTTCGGTCACCACGGCTTCGGCCTGCGCCAGCGCCAGCGTGTAGCGTACAGGATCGATTTTCATCAGCAGGTCGCCCTTGTGCACGTAGCTGTTGTCGGCCACCGGCACCGACACCACGATGCCGGAAACGTCAGCAGCGACGCTGATGACATCGGCGCGTACCCGGCCGTCGCGCGTCCACGGCGTGTTCATGTAACGCTCCCACAGCGCGCGCGTCAGCAAAAAGGCGATCAGCACGACAATCAGCGTGATGGCAACCTGCAGCAGGGTTTTCAAAATGGTGGATGATTTCATGTCGACCTTAGAGCAAATTTTTATGGCAAGTTAGCAAGTTAAATGGCGTGCAGCAGCAGCCCGACGCTGCCGAAAAGACAAAAGAACAGAGCGATCCGGAACAGGCTGGGGTGCCAGACGTAACGGTACAGGCCTAAACGGCTGAATACCCAATCGATGGCCATCTGCAGGAACAGGCAACCTATGAAGACCAGCAATAGGGTCGGAATGAGCGCATCGAATAATGCAATTTCACGCGGCATGATCAATTCCCTGAGGTGATAGGTGAGGTTTCGGCCGGCGTCAGCACCGTGACCCGTTCCAGCATGGCGCCGCGCATCTGATGCAGGTTGGCCAGCACCGCCGGCAAGCCATCGCAGACAGCAATCGCCGCCAGCACGGAATCCAGCGCTGTGCGCAGGCGGGCCTGATTGGGACGGGCAAACAGACTGCCGATGTTGCGTATGGTCTGTTCTATTTTTTCGTGCGCCAGCGAATCCGTGACTTCCAGCATTTCCAGGCGCAGCTGGATCACGGCGCGGCCGATTTCCAGCACCGACAGGAGCCAGGTCATGATGTCGCGGTCGTCTGGATTGTCCAGTGAATGCGTAATCGCAAAACGCGACAGCAAATCGCGTGTGCCGCTTTCAAAACGCCCTGCGAGTCCCGTCAGCGGTCGGCTGCATGCTTCCTCGACCTGACGTCGCAGGGCTCGCGCCAGGCGGCGTTTGATCCAGCGGCTATCTGACGGATCGATGATCTGGTACATGACCGAGGCCACCGCGACACCGATCAGGCCGCCACTCATGCCATTGAGTAGCTCCAGCATGTCGAACTGATAGTTGCTGCCGATGCTGGCATAGGAAAAGAAAAACAGCAGGATGCCGGTACCGATGCCGGAATATTTCCGGGTGGTGGTGAGCCACGCGCCGGCCAGGATGAACGGCGCCAGTGCGATGCATAGCATGGTGAAATTTTCAGCTTGCGATTGCAGATAGTAAGCGGACAGAAAACCGAAAAATCCGCCTATGGCAGCGCCGATCAAGAATTGCCGTACTACTTTGTTCGGCGACGGCGCAGCAGCGAAAAGGGCGCTGACGACGGTCGCCATGACCACCGCGTCGGTTCCGGAAACCCAGCCGGATTGAATCCAGAACAGCGATGAAATACCGAAACCGATCGCGGCGCGCAGCGCTGACGTGACGATTAATGTCGGATCGGTACGGGTAACATAATGCGCAGGCAGCTGGACATCGTCCGGCATGTGCATTTCGGCCTGGATCACCACCGCGTGGATGCGCGCATAGATCTGCAGCTCGCCAGCGAATCGGATCAGCAGCTCAGCAGCGGAATCGAAATCGAGCAGGTTGCTGCGATCGCCTTCATGGCTGGCGGCCAGGCCGCGTCGCAATGCATGCAGCCGCTGCGGCAACTGGCTACGCACCTGCTTCAGCAAATTGCGATCCTTGCTGGAGAGCGCGCGCACGATTGCCTGATATTCCATCATCAGCGCATTCAGCGTGCTTTGTTTGCCGCTGGATTGCAGGCGGCCGTACAGCTGATCCAGCGAGTGAAAGGTAGTGGAGGCGGTCATGAACGCATTGTTCAATTGCCGCAGCTGCAGGCTCTGCAGGTGTCCGGTAGTGCTTTCGAATACCGATGAGGTGCGCAGCGCTTCCAGCGAGATCACCTCGCCGATGAAGCGCAGCACCATCCGTTCGCGTGCTGGTCGCGCCGAGGCGTCGAGGTCATCCAGCGCGATGAATGTCTTGAAATCGGCGAAACGCTTGCGCACCGTCAGCAGCAGCGCATCGGACAGATGCTTGGGAAACAGCACATCGCTGACTACGCCGGCACACAATAGCCCCAGCATCACCTCGCTCAAGCGGGTCATGGCGATATCGAATGCCTGGTCTGGCTGCAGTGCGGCCGGCAGGCCGACGATGACCAGCGTGTAGCCGGCCAGCACGAATGCATAGGATTGGAAATTGCGGAATATGGTCGAGCCGGCGGTGCAGAATGCCAGCCAGCAGGCGCCGGCCGCCAGGAATAACACTGGCTGCTGCGAGAACGCTGCGGCCAGTATCACGGACATGATGACGCCGACTGTGGTGCCGATGAAACGGTAAAAGCCCTTGGCCAATACCAGGCCGCTGCGCGGCTGCAGCACGATGATTACCGTGACCATGGCTGTACCGGGTTTGGACAGATTGAACAACAGCGACAGCCCGAGCGCCATCAGGGTCGCCAGCAGGATCTTGCTGACATACAGCAGGTTCTGGCCGTGGTTGTCGATCCAGATGACGGCGGCTTGTTTCAGGTGGTTGAGCCAGTTTTCACGGCTGCTTGCAAGGTCACTCATGGTCGGCGCGGGTCATTTTTTTGCATCGACGGCGGTGACATCCGTCATGCCCGGCTGCGGCAGGTCGTCGCCTAATCCGCCACCCAGCGCCTGCATCAACTGTGCCCAGCTATCCAGATAGGATGCGCGGGTTTGTGCCACCCGCTGTTGCTGCTGCAGCAAAGTCAATTGAGTCTGGATCACGTTGATGTAGGCAGTCAGGCCCGCCTGGTATCCGCGCTTGGCCAGATCGTAGGATTTACCTGCCAACGCCAAAGCCTGTTCCGATTGCTGCCGCTGCTGTTGCTCCGATTTCAGTTTGACGATCTGGTCGGCCACGCTTTGCAAGGCTTGCACCAGGGTGTTGTTGTAGCTTTCGATTGCGCCGTCGAGCGCCGCAGTTTGGGCGCCGAGATTGGCGCGCAAGCGCCGCCGTCGAAGATCGGCAGGGAAATCGCCGGCCCGGCGCCGCGCACGCCGGAGGCGGCGCTGAGGAAATTGGTGAAGCCGAGCGCTTGCAAGCCGATGAAGGCGGAGATGTTGATGTCCGGATAGAACGATGCCTTGGCGACATCAATGTTTTTGCTCATCGCCTCTACGCGCCAGCGCTGGGCGATCACGTCAGGGCGGCGACCGATCAGGTGCGCCGGTACATTGTCGGGCAAGCCAATCGGCAGGGAGCTGCTATGGTCGGCGCCGATCATGTTGGCAGCCAGTGCCGGCCGCTGGATGGCGTCGCCGCTACCTGGGCCTTTACCGCTCAAGGCGGCGATCTGGTTGCGCAGCAGCGCGATATTTTCGTCGATTTTTTCGATATTGGCTTGGGCGTCCGGCAGCACAGTTTCCGCCTGACTGACTTCAAGTCGTGTGCCGAGGCCGGCACCCAGGCGGCGCCGGGCGATGTCGGCCAATGCGGTTTGTTGCGCCAGCGTCGAGGCAGCGATGTCGCGTAATGCGTATTGGGTTGCCAATTGCAGGTAGCCGCGTACGACCGCGACTTCCAGGTTGAGCTGGGCGCTGCGCGCTTCGGCGGCGCTGACCTGGACCGTGTCGAGCGCCGATTCGAGGGCGCTGCGATCCTTGTCCCACAGGTCGAGATCGTAGCTGGCCTTGACCGCGAATTCGTTGTCCCAGTTCCAACTGCCGCCGAGCGGTGGCGGAAAGATATATTCGGAAGAATACAGGCCGCGGGTGGCGGATGCTTCCATGCCGACCTTGGGCAAGGTGGCGGAGCGCGCCGAACCGGCCAGCGCGGTGGCTTGGCGGATGCGCGCTTGGGCCATCTTCAGGTTGGGGCTATCGGCGATGGCTTGTTGCACCAGTGCGTCAAGTTGCGGGTCGCGATACACCTGCCACCAGGCACTTGTCGGCCAGGCGATCTGGCTGCTGGCGTTCAGTGCCTTGCCGGCTGCGAGCTTGCTGCCGTCGTTCAGTTTCGATTGCGGATCGATGCCAGAGAAGTCGGCGCAGGCAGTGAGCAGGAGCGTCAGCGAGCAAGCCAGCAACAGGCTGACCGAGGAATGACGCTTGGAGAGGGTAGTTAACCGCATGATGCCCCAAAATATTATTGCTAGGAAATTGGTGTGAACGATGACCTGTCGACGGCGCTGCGCGCCTGGCCCAACCCGGGGTGTCGCGGCGAACGACAATATGATCGGATAATAGCAAAACGCCAGCATTGCTGGCGTTTTGATTAACCCCAAAAAAAGCTGGGTCAGTGTCGTATCGGCTGCTTGGCGGATCAGTTGCCGTTGTAGATGGCCGGTTCTGTCTTGGCGATCTGGTTCACTACTTCAGTACGGCTGACCGGCTTGCCGGCAGCAGCAACAGTAGGATAGGCATTGCGGGCCTGGTTCAGCGAGCCATCCTTTTGGGCTTGCGCCACTTCAGCTTGCACGTCCGCGCGCGATTTGGTCGAGACGAAAGTTGTTTCAGGTGGATATGGGGTAACTGCAAAGGCGCTGCCAGCTGCGGCCAAGACGGCGAGACCAGCGATAAGTTGTTTGGCGTTCATTTTTTTCTCCAATAAGAAGTTGATGGATGGCACCGGGCTCGGCGGAACAGGCGTTGAGCAGCCCGTCGGGTCCTGCCTCGGTGAGCGGCGCACTTGCTACTTTTCGTATTGCTTGTGTGTTGCGCCCATCGATGAAGCTCAGTGTAGAGACTCCATTAACAACAATAAATAGGAGTATTGGCAATTGACTATTTCTATATTGGGAATAATAAGAGGGAACTTATTGCCTGTAGTACATGCCGGATCAGTATCAGGGTGAGGTCGGCTCGGCTCTGTGGCGTTCGCCGAAACGGAGGTTGGCTGGCTTGATTTGCTGCGATAGGTTGTCAAACCAGCCAGCCAAGAGGAGGGTGTTTTAGATATCGTTGCCGGATGATTCAATGATGCCGCCGCCGAGACAAACGTCGCCATCGTAGAGCACGGCGGATTGGCCGGGGGTAACCGCCCATTGCGGGTCGTCGAAACGCAGTGCGAAATTTTCCACGCCCGCTACCTCCAGGCTGTCGAAACGGCAAGCCATGTCCGCCTGCCGGTAGCGCGTCTTGGCCGACAGACTGTCGATGGCCGGTGCTTCTCCTGCCACCCAGCTGAGTTGGCCAGCTTGCAGCGTTGATGACAACAGCCAGGGGTGGTCGTGTCCCTGTACGATATACAAGGTGTTGTTTTCCACATCCTTGCGGGCTACATACCAGGGATCGCTGTCGCCGCCGGCATTCTTGTGGCTCTTCATGCCCCCCAGGCCGATGCCCTTGCGCTGCCCAAGCGTGTAGAAACTGAGGCCGACATGTTCGCCGACGGTATCGCCATCCGGTGTTTTCATCGGCCCCGGCTTGTACGACAGGTAGCGGTTCAGGAATTCGCGGAACGGCCGCTCGCCGATGAAGCAGATGCCGGTGGAATCCTTCTTCTTGGCGTTCGGCAGCTGGATTTGCTCGGCGATCTTGCGCACTTCGGTTTTCGGGATTTCACCCAGCGGGAACAGCGTGCGCGACAATTGCGCCTGATTCAGGCGATGCAGGAAATAGCTTTGGTCTTTGGTGGCGTCAACCGCCTTCAACAACTCGAAGCGGCCGGAATCGGCTTGTCGCACGCGGGCATAGTGGCCGGTGGCGATCAGGTCGGCGCCCAGCTTCATCGCGTGGTCGAGGAAGGCCTTGAACTTGATTTCCGCATTGCACAGGACATCCGGATTGGGGGTGCGTCCAGCCTGGTACTCACGCAGGAATTCGGCGAATACCCGGTCCTTGTATTCGGCTGCGAAATTCACTGCCTCGATGTCGACCCCGATCACGTCAGCCACGCTGACCGCATCGATCCAGTCCTGGCGAGTCGAGCAGTATTCGGAATCGTCATCGTCTTCCCAGTTCTTCATGAACAGGCCGATCACTTCGTAACCTTGTTGCTTCAGCAGCCATGCCGACACCGACGAATCGACGCCGCCGGACATGCCGATCACAACGCGTTTTTTATGAGACATTTTCTACTCCACAAGCGCTGGGATGCGTATTGAGCATCGCCAGCGGTGCGCGCTGGCCGCGCAGGTAATCATCAATACATAACAGCACTTGCGGGCTGCGATGCCGCTCGGGACATGCCGCCAGTTCGTCGCGTGACATCCACAGCGTGCGCAAGATGCCATGATCCAGCGGCTGGTCGTGCTGCCGGCCGAGATCGCCGCAGAAGCAAAGCGCAAGTAAGTGACCGCTTCGCCGGTGCGTGCCGATACGTAACGCGCCATGTACATGCCGACCAGTGCGGTGGGGGTGAAGTCGTAGGCCGCTTCTTCCAGCGTTTCGCGCACGACTGCCTGCACCAGCGACTCGTTGGGGTCGAGATGGCCGGCCGGCTGATTGATGCGTATGCCGTCACTGGTCGCTTCCTCTATGAGCAAGAAGCGGCCTCGTGTTCTATGATCGCTGCAACCGTGACAGAAGGTTTCCAAACGTCAGTCATAAATTCCTCGGATAATCCGACATTTTAACGTGCTTGGCCAATTCCCGATGCTGCACAGTTTCACAGGGGGCAGGCAGGGCGGCATGTCATTCTAGTAAGAATGTGAATCGGGAATTAATTTCGCATTAAATAACCTACATCAAGACTCTGGTTGTTTGCGCGCAATTTTTCCGTGTAAGATTCCGGTAAGAATTCTTAAACCAATGGGAGAAGTACATGAAAATCGGCATCCCCGCCGAGACGCGGCCTGGCGAAACCCGGGTTGCTGCGACTCCGGAGACAGTAAAGAAGCTAGTGGCGGCCAAGCACCAAGTGCTGGTGCAGTCTGGCGCGGGCATTTCATCGAGCATCACCGATGAAGCCTATGCTGCAGCTGGTGCCCAGGTGGTTGATGCGGCGGCGGCATTCGGCGTGGAAACCGTGCTGAAAGTGCGTGCTCCCAGTGCCGAGGAACTGCCCCTGCTGAAAAGCGGCACGGTGGTGGTGGGCATGCTGAACCTTTTGATGCCGACAATATTGCTGTAATGGCAAGTCATGGCCTGACCGCGTTTTCGCTGGAGGCGGCGCCGCGCACTTCACGGGCGCAATCGATGGACGTGTTGTCGTCGCAAGCCAACATCGCCGGCTACAAGGCGGTGCTGATGGCGGCCAATACCTACCAGCGCTTCATGCCGATGCTGATGACCGCTGCCGGCACCGTCAAGGCCGCGCGCATGCTGATCATGGGCGCCGGCGTCGCCGGTTTGCAGGCGATTGCAACTGCCAAGCGCCTCGGCGCGGTGATCGAAGCATCCGATGTACGGCCTGCGGTCAAGGAACAGATCGAATCGCTGGGCGCGAAATTCCTGGATGTGCCATTCATCACCGATGAAGAAAAGGAAATCGCCCAGGGCGTCGGCGGCTATGCGCGGCCGATGCCGGCCGACTGGATGCGGCGCCAGGCCGAACTGGTGCATGAACGCGCCAAGCAGGCCGATATCATCATCACGACCGCACTGATTCCGGGCCGCAAGGCGCCGGTGCTGATCAGCGAGGAAACCGTCAAGGCCATGAAGCCGGGTTCGGTAATCCTCGACATGGCGGTCGACCAGGGCGGCAACTGTCCGCTGTCGGAAAGCGGCAAGACCGTCATCAAGCACGGCGTCCATATCATCGGCGAAGGCAATCTGGCAGCGCTGGTCGCCGCCGATGCTTCGGCGTTGTATGCGCGCAACCTGCTTGATTTCCTCAAGCTGATCATCAACGCCGAAGGCGGCCTGGTGATCAACCGCGAAGACGACATCGTCGCTGCGACGCTGTTGTGCAGCGGCGGCGAAGTCCTACGCAAATAAGCGGCCCGAAAAGCCGACTCAGCAAGTAGCTGAATACCGATTTAATTAATAGCTGTAAAAGAAGCATCCGGCTGCGGCCGGAGATTTCGTAGACTGGAGAAACAAGATATGCAACGCATCATGCTGCGCGCCAAAATTCATCGCGCAACCGTTACCCAAGCCGACCTGCACTACGAGGGCTCGTGTGGAATCGATGAGGATCTGCTGGAAGCAGCCGATATCCGCGAATTTGAAAAGATCGAACTGTACAACGTCAACAACGGCCAACGCTTTTCGACCTACGCCATCCGCGGCAAGCGCGGCAGCGGCGAAATCTCGCTGAACGGCGCCGCCGCGCGCTGCGCCCACCTGGGCGACTTGCTGATCATCTGTACTTACGCTCCACTTTCCGACGAAGAAGCGCGTAGCTATGTGCCGAAAGTGGTGTTTGTCGACGACAACAACAAGATTACCGGTTTGAAAAAGATCTAAAAATTCGTCATCCCCGCGAACGCGGGGATCCAAATTGCCGCATAGCGTTGCAACTAAGATGGATTTCCGCTTTCGCGGGATGGGTGTTGCGGTAATTATGTAGCGGAAGTCATTCAAGCTCGCTTTAAGGGGAAACCATGGAAGTCACGCACACTATCACCAACCTGATCATCTTCGTTCTGGCGATCTACGTCGGCTACCACGTGGTCTGGACCGTTACACCGGCGTTGCATACGCCGCTGATGGCGGTCACTAACGCCATCTCTGCGATCATCATCATCGGCGCAATGCTGGCTGCAGGCCTGACTGAAGGTCTGGTCGGCCAGATTGCCGGCACCTTGGCTGTGGCGCTGGCGGCGGTCAATGTATTCGGCGGCTTCCTGGTCACCCAGCGCATGCTGGAAATGTTCAAGAAAAAGAGCCGAAGGTGAAAGCGGCGGCAAACCAGGGAGCCCAGCAATGAGCATGAATCTGGTCACCCTGTTGTACCTGATCGCCTCGGTCTGCTTTATCCAGGCGCTCAAGGGCTTGTCGCATCCATCATCGGCGCGACGCGGCAATGCGTTCGGCATGGTCGGCATGGCAATCGCGGTAGTTACCACGATCGCACTGATCGTCAAATTGAAAGCAGAGTCGCAGGGTAGCGGCCTGGGCTTTTGGTTGGTGGCGGGCGGCGTCGTGGTAGGCGGCGGCATCGGCGCCTTCCTGGCCAAGCGCGTCGAAATGACCAAGATGCCGGAACTGGTGGCGGCAATGCACTCGCTGATCGGCTTGGCGGCGGTGTGTATTGCAGTTGCCGCTGTGTCGGAGCCTTGGGCTTTCGGCATTGCCGCACACGGCGAAGCCCTGCCGACCGGTAACCGCATCGAACTGTTCATCGGCACCTTCGTGGGCGCCATCACCTTCTCCGGTTCGGTGATCGCATTCGGCAAGCTGTCGGGCAAATACAAATTCCGCCTGTTCCAGGGCGCGCCGGTGAGTTTCCGCGGCCAGCATTTCATCAACCTGCTGCTGGCGGTGGCGATGATCGGCCTCGGCATCATTTTCGTGCTGACCCAATCCTGGCTGCCGTTCATCCTGATGGCATTGATCGCCTTCATCCTGGGCGTGCTGATCATCATCCCGATCGGCGGCGCCGATATGCCGGTGGTGGTGTCGATGCTGAACAGCTACTCCGGTTGGGCTGCCGCCGGCATCGGTTTTTCGTTGAATAATTCGATGCTGATCATCGCCGGTTCGCTGGTTGGTTCGAGCGGTGCGATCCTCTCTTACATCATGTGCAAGGCGATGAATCGTTCGTTCTTCAACGTGATCCTGGGCGGCTTCGGTGGTGATGCCGCGGCGGCCTCCAGTGGCGGTGCACAAGCTCAGCGCCCTGTGAAATCCGGCTCTGCCGACGATGCGGCCTTCCTGATGGGTAATGCCGAAACCGTGATCATCGTTCCAGGCTACGGCCTGGCGGTGGCACGCGCGCAGCATGCGCTGAAGGAGTTGACCGAGAAATTGACCCACAAGGGCGTGATCGTCAAGTACGCGATCCATCCGGTGGCAGGCCGCATGCCTGGTCACATGAACGTGCTGCTGGCGGAGGCTGAAGTGCCGTACGATCAGGTGTTTGAGATGGAAGACATCAACGGCGAATTCGGCCAGGCCGATGTGGTGCTGGTGCTAGGCGCCAACGACGTGGTTAACCCGGCCGCCAAGGATCCGAAATCGTCGATCGCCGGCATGCCTATCCTGGAAGTCTATAAAGCCAAGACCGTGATCGTCAACAAACGCTCGATGGCCGCCGGTTATGCCGGTCTCGACAACGAGCTGTTCTATATGGACAAGACCATGATGGTGTTTGGCGATGCCAAGAAGGTGATTGAAGATATGGTGAAGGCAGTCGAATAGCATCGATTGCGTTTGCAAGCCTTTGCAAAAAAGCCGCGACGGGTAAAACCGGCGCGGCTTTTTATTTGGCTGAGAGTATTTTTTGGATCAGCGTTGACCGAACATCATTTGCTGTGCCAGCAGATGGCGCGCCGGCTTGACGACGTCAACCAGGCCCAGCGACAGGCCGAGCAGGGTTTGCGACATGGCGCCATCCGGCGCACTGGCGAAAATGCGCGCCATGACATCGGTCAGGTGGATGGTGATGCTGCGGTCGGCTCTTCTGCCGGCGACGAACTGAAGCAGCGCATCGGGCGAAATGTCGGTTGCCAGCAAGCGCGCCAGGATGACGGCATCGCGCAGGCCCAGGTTCAAGCCTTGTCCGGCCACAGGATGCAGGGTTTGCGCGGCATTGCCGATCGCTACGGCCCGCGGCGATGCGGCAGGGCGGGCATTCAGGCCGAGCGGAAAGCTGTTGCGTTTCGATGTCTTGATGAAGCGCCCAAGCCGGCCGCCGAAGGCTTGCGTCAATGCTGCCAGGAACGCAGCATCGTCGAGCGCCAACAACCGGGTTGCGCTCTCCGGCCGCACACACCATACCAGCGCATAGTTGTTGCCGTGGCCATCGTCCTGCGGCAGTAGCGCCAGCGGGCCTTCGTCGGTGAAGCGTTCGAAGGCGCGGTGCGCCACCGGAGCGCCGGCCTGGACATGGGCGACGATGCCGATCTGCTGATAATCGCGCTGCAATGATTTGCCATCCTGGGCGCCGAACAGGCCACCTTCGGCTTGCACCAGCAGTTTGCTGCGCAGGGTGCGGCCATCCGACAATTGCAGCGCCACATGGTCATCATGCTCGCTGCTGGAGGTAACTTGCACCGGTCGCAGCAATTGCACATCGGCCAGCGTCGGTAAGGCCGCCAAGGCTGTTACCAAGGTGCCGTAGCGCGTCACGTAGCCGAGCGCCGGCAAGCGGAATTCTTGGCGTTCGATCAAGGTGCGGCCGAAGTGGCCGCGGCGCGACACATGGATTTCGTGGATCGCGGTGGCGGCGATCGGCCACGCTTGTATCTCTTGCAGAATCTGGCGGCTGCCGTACGAGAGGGCCAGCGAGCGAGGATCTTGCCTTGCCAGCTCTACGGTCTTGCCATCGATCAGTGCGATGCGTTCTGCGGCAACGCCGCGCTTTACCAGTAATGCGGCCAGGCTCAGCCAACCGGGCCGGCGCCGCAGATGGCGATGTCGGCATCCGTCTGATGATGTGGATTGCCGATGTTGCTTGTGTTATTCACCAAGTCGCTCATGTCAGCAAGCCCCAGTTGCGCAACTGGGCCACGGTGTCGGCTGGAGCAGTGTGGTGGATGGCATGCCAACCGAGTTCTCGCGCGGCATCGGCATTTCTCCTGACATCATCGATAAATACGAGTTGCGCCGGCTCGGCGTCAGGATAGTGCAGGCGGATGCGTTCCAGCATGCGTTCGTAAATGCGCGCATCCGGCTTGATCAGTTGCTCGCGGCCGGACACCAGCACATCCTTGAAGCGATGCAGGAATGGGAAGTTGTCCCACGCGTAAGGAAAGGTTTCGGCAGACCAGTTGGTCAATGCAAAGAGCGGCACGCCGGCTGTTTCCAGCGCCTCGAAAATCGCGATGCCTTCGGCCAGCGTGCCGTTGATCATTTCGTTCCAGCGCGCATGGAATGCGGCGATCAGATGCGCATGTTCGGGGTGCTCGGCACTGAGGGTGGCGATCGCTTCGCTGAATGGCCGCCCGCCATCCTGCTGGAGATTCCACGCGCTGTTGCAGACGTTGGCGAGGAACCACTTGCGCTCGGTTTCGTCGGCGATCAGCTTGCGGAACAGGTAATCGGGGTTCCAGTCGATGAGTACGCCGCCGAGATCGAATACGACGATGGTGGGAGTTGCGGTTTTCATGGTCGTCATGATACCAGCGCGCACCGGACCTGGCTTTCCCGCAGCGGGTTGCCGGTCATTTGCGCATCAGTGCTTCAATCTCGGCGACCGCTGTCGGCACGTCGCTGGTCAGGTTGATATTGCCATCCGCGGTGATCAGGATGTCGTCTTCGATACGGATGCCGATATGCCAGAATTGCTCCGGCACGCCTTCGCCCGGTCGCACATAGATGCCTGGCTCGACCGTGGTGACCATGCCGGGCTGCAGCTTGCGCCATGGCTTCTGTTCGCCTTCGGCTGCACTCTCGCCGGGTTCGCGATAGGCGCCGACGTCATGCACGTCGAGTCCGATCCAATGGCCGGTGCTGTGCATGTAGAACTGGCGGTAATCGCCATTGGCGATCACGTCGTCCAGCGTGCCGACCTTGTTCTTGTTGAGCAGGCCGGTATCGAGCATGCCTTGTGCCAGTATGCGCAGCGCGGCGTTGTGGCCATCGATGAAGCGCTGGCCGGGGCGGGTCGCGGCAATCGCCGCGTGTTGCGCCGCCAGCACGATTTCGTACAGGGTCTTTTGCGGCCCGGAGAACACGCCGTTGGCAGGGAAGGTGCGGGTGATGTCGGAGGCATAGCTTTCGAATTCGCAACCGGCGTCGATCAACACCAGATCGCCATCCTTCAATTCTGTATTGCCGGCGCGATAGTGCAGCACGCAAGCATTGGAGCCGGTGGCGACGATCGAGGTATAGGCCGGTGAATCGGCGCCATTGCTGCGAAACTCGTGCAGGATTTCCGCTTCCAGATGGTATTCGCGCAAGCCGGGTCGTGCGATACGCATGGCACGGCGATGCGCGCTGGCGGCAATCTGTCCCGAACGCTGCATGATCGCGTGTTCGCTGGCATCCTTGAACAGGCGCATCTCCGCCAGCAGCGGCTCCAGACTGTGAATGGCGGCCGGTGCGCTGATGCCGATGCGGGCCTGGCCGCCGAGCTTGTTGAGCCAGCCTTGCAATTGGGCGTCGCGGTTGGCTTGCTTGCCCAGCGTATAGAAAATTGCCGGCATGTCGGCCAACAGCTTCGGCATTTCACTGTCTATTGCATCGATGGCAAAGGCGGCGTCGAAGCCGAGCTGTGCCTGTGCTGCCTCGGGGCCAAAACGATAGCCGTCCCAGATTTCGCGCTCCAGGTTTTTCTCGCGACAGAACAGGATCGACTTCGATTCCTTGCCGGCGACCAGCACCAGCACCGCGTCAGGCTCGGTAAAGCCGGTCAGGTAATAGAAGCTGCTGTCGTGGCGGTACGGAAAATCGGAATCGGCATTGCGGGCCGCTTCCGGCGCGGTCGATATGACGGCGACGCCGCCACCCATGGCTCGCATTTGCGCGATCAGTTTGCTGCGGCGTGTGCTGTAAGGAGTCATGCTGGCGCTCATTCCTAATTGTTGTGACAGGTTGTCGTGCACCGTTTTTACAGTGGCGCGTTGAGTTGATCCAGGCGTTCGATGGTGCCGACGTCAGTCCAGGCGCCGCGATACACTTCACCGCCAAGCTGGCCGCGCGCTGCGTATTCACGCATCAGCGTGACCAGCTTTTGCGGCTGGCCAGGAGTGACCGCGTCGAACATCGAGGGACGATAGACGCCGATGCCCGAATAGGTATAAGTATGGCCGGGTTCACGTTCGTTACTGACGGAAAAGCTGTGCAGCCCAAAATCGCCCTCCGGGTGGTGTGCCGGATTTTTCACCAGGTACAGCCAGGCCACGTCGCGCTTGTCGAGTGGGTAAGGCTGGCCCCACAGGTCATTGTCTTCCAATGTATTCTTGACCTGCTCGAAATCGAAATGCGGGCAATAAACATCGCCGGCTATCGCCACGAACGGTTCTTCTCCGAGCAGGTGGCGGGCGTTGGCGATGCCGCCTGCCGTTTCCAGCGCCACGCTTTCTGGAGAATAACGGATCGTTGCGCCATATTTGCTGCCATCGCCGAGCGCCTCTTCAATCATGTGCCCAAGATGGGCGTGGTTGATGACGATCTCGGTAATGCCGGCGCGCACCAGGTTGACGATGTGCCAGACGATCAGCGGCCGGCCACGGACCTTGAGCAAAGGCTTGGGAATGGTGTCGGTCAGCGGACGCATCCGCTCGCCCCGACCGGCGGCAAATATCATTGCTTTCATGGGACGTTGTTCCGGTTAGAAGGTATAGCCGACTTGCACCGTCTTGTCTTCCAGCTTGTCTAGCATGCGTACCAGCGGTATCAGTTCACGGTAGCGCAATGCCGTCTTGCGAACGTAATCCATGACTACCGGGATATCGTTGAGATAGGCGTCCTTGCCGTCGCGGTGATACAGGCGCGCGAACAGCCCGAGTATTTTCAGGTGTCGTTGCAATCCCATGTATTCAAAATCGCGGTAGAAGCTGTCGATATCCGGGGCGACCGGCAGGCCGGCACGCTTGGCCCTTTCCCAATAGCGAATCATCCAGTCCAGCACCTGGGCTTCATCCCGTTGGATGTAGACATCGCGCAGCAGCGAGACGATGTCGTAGCTGATCGGCCCATACAGCGCGCCCTGGAAATCGAGCACCCCAGGATTGCCTTCCGCGAGCACCATCAGGTTGCGGGAATGGTAGTCGCGGTGGATGAACACTTGCGGTTGTGCCAGGTTGTTGGCCAAGATGGCATCGAAGACTTTATTGAGATCGGCGCTCTGCTGGTCGCTGAGCGTCGCCTTGAGGTGCTTGCCCAGATACCATTCAGGGAATATTTGCAATTCCCGCAGCAGGAAGGCGCGGTCATATTCCGGCAGCACATCCGGCTGGCTCTTGGTTTGCAGCAGCACCAGTGCATCGATGGCATCCATGTACAGCTTGTGCGCGCTCTCGATGCTGCTGCCTTCACTGGTGAGTTGCTGCAAGTAAGTCGTGTTGCCGAGGTCGCTCAACAATAGGAAGCCACGCTCGACGTCTTGCGCCAACACCGCCGGCACCGACAAGCCGATGCCGCCAAACAGTGCACCGATCTCGATGAAGGGCCGCACATCCTCCTGCGGTGGCGGCGCATCCATCACGATCAGGGTGCCGCCGGCGGGCACATCAACCCTGAAGTAACGGCGAAAGCTGGCATCGGCAGACGCTGGCCGCAAAGTCGCAGGCAATGTGGGATTGCTGCTGAGCGTAGTTAGCCATTCGACAATTTGAGTCTGGCGCAGATCGGGTAAAACAGGGGCAGACTGTGATAAAGACATTAAGCAATCCAGTAAAACGGCTGTTGGTTGTGAGTTCCCATATAATAAGGGATTAATTTCAAAAAATCGCCTGCTATGGTGTTTGCCAAATTCATTTCATGACCCGGTCCTCCTCAGCGCTCCCCAAGCAATTCCAGTCACGTTCAGGTCGGGCTGCGTCAGGCTCTGCCACGTCCCAATTGCCTGCATTGCGGCGCATGACCGTCCTGGTGGCGTCCATTGTGGCGGCGGCGTCGATGCCGATGTGGGCCTGGGCACAAGCAACCGATGCGACATTGCCGGCTACGTCAACTACGCCTGCTTCCGGCACGCAAACCAACATCAAGCCCGCCCGTGTCAATGACAGCGATGCGCCGACCAATGTTGAAGCCGAGCAAATGACCGGCCGTCCGGATCGGCTGATCAACCTGGATAACGATGTCGACCTGACCCGGGGTCAGACGGAAGTCCAGTCCAACAAGGCAACTTACCGGATTGTCGAGAATGAGGTCGAGGCCCACGGCTGCGTGCGCATGAACCGCTATGGCGACAAATATACCGGCGACGATTTGCGCCTGAACATGGATTCGGGCCAGGGTTTCCTGACCAATCCGACTTACCATTTCCTGGCCAACGACGGGCACGGCAACGCCGACCGCATCGATTTCATCGATGAAGACAAGGCCACGGTCGTCAAGGGCACTTATACCACTTGCCCGAGCACCAAGCCGGACTGGTACATCAAGTCGAGCACGCTGGATATCGATAGCGGCCTGGGTGAGGGGGTTGCGCACAACGGCGTTCTGTATTTCAAGAGCGTACCGATCCTGGGCGCGCCCAGCATGTCGTTCCCGCTGTCCAACGACCGTCAGTCAGGTGTTTTGCCGCCGATCCTGGGCAGCACCAACAATGGTGGCATTGAGTTCAATCTCCCTTATTATTTCAATATCGCGCCCAATCGCGATTTGACGCTGTACCCGAACATCATTACGCAGCGGGGCCTGCAAATGGGAGCCGATGCGCGCTATCTGGGCACTGGGTACAGCGGTGAAACCAAGATCGAGTTCTTGCCGGACGACATGCTGACCAAGACCAACCGCTATGCGGTGCAGTCGATTCATTCACAGACACTGGCGCCAGGCCTGACGATGGGCTGGAATGTCAATTTTGCGTCGGATAACAATTATCCTGATGATTTTTCGCATTCCATCACACAAAGTGCAGCGCGGTTGCTGAATCGCGAGTTCGATTTGAACTACAGCGGGTCTTTCTGGAGTGTGGCGGCTTTGGCCTCGCGCTATCAGGTACTGCAAGACTTCAATTCCAGCGGACAGCCGACCATCAGCCGCCCGTATGACCGGATGCCGCAAATCACGCTGACAGCCGGCAAGCAGGATATCTATGGTTTTGACTGGACCGTGAATGCCCAATATGCGCGCTTCTGGAACAGCCAGTACGATTTCCCGACAGTCATCGGCACATCGCAAGCCAGCAGCACCCTGATGCCTTTGGGCGGCGAGCGGGTTTACTTCAATCCGCAACTGTCCTATCCGATCATCCGCCCCGGATATTTCATCACGCCCAAGATCCAGCTGGATGCGACAGCCTATAACATCACGCCAAACAAGCTGGGCGTACCGAATGCGCCGACGGTGGCGGGCGGTACGGTATTGGGCAATGAATTTAGTCGGGTGTTACCGACATTCTCGCTGGATGCCGGCCTGACATTTGAGCGTGATACGAAGTTCTGGGGCAATCCGGTAACCCAGACCTTGGAGCCGCGCCTGTTCTATGTGCGTACGCCGTATCATGACCAGACCGAGTATCCGTTATTCGATAGTGGTGCTGCGGATTTCAATTTCGCCCAGATTTTTACTGAAAACCGCTATAGCGGCCATGACCGTATCAGTGATGCCAACCAGCTGACGGTTGCGATGATTTCGCGTTTCATCCAAGAGTCGGGTTTGGAACGTTTGCGTCTCGGTATCGGTCAGCGCATCTACTTTACCCAGCCGCGCGTGGCGCTGGGGCCTACCGATACGATCACCACTAGCCGTTCCGATTTGCTGTTGTCTGCGGGTGGCCAGGTTTCGCAGTCGCTGGGCCTTGACAATACTATTCAGTACAGTCAAAGCAATAATCAATGGGTACGCGCCAGCTCCACCATCAAGTGGCAGCCGGGTCCGAAAAAGGTGATCAATTTCTCTTATCAGCTGGATCATACAAACACCGATCCGCTTGATCCGTTGAATCGATACCTCAAGCAGTTTGACGTGTCCGCTCAGTGGCCGCTGTCCCGTCGCTGGTACGGCGTTGGCCGCGTCAGCTATTCCCTGCAGGAAAAAACAGTCGGGCAAAGCCTGCTTGGACTCGAATACAAGGCCGATTGCTGGGTTTTTCGTGTAGTTGGCCAACGTACGCCAACATCGTCAACTCGCACGACTACAGGTATATTTCTGCAACTTGAGTTGAATGGTTTGTCGAGTATCGGCTCGAATCCGATGCAAGCCCTGCGTACTAGCGTTCCAGGTTATCAGAACGTCAACCAACCCGACTCTTTCATTAGCCGTTGAACCAGTCATTTTCACTTATGAACGTTTTTCCAATTATGCGTAAAACCAATCAAACTCAACTTGCGGCAATCGTTTTTTCGTTGTTGTCAGCTACCGCCACCGGCGCTTGGGCGCAAGGCGCGTCGACCCAGTCGGTGCCGCCGGCACTGGCGCCGACCAGCACCGCCGAGCCGGTTAAGCCGGTTGCCAGGTCAGTGACTCCACAGACGGTAGATGCGATCGTCGCGGTAGTGAATACCGACGTGATTACCCAGCAGGAGCTGGCGTCCCGCGTGAACGACGTGGTGCTGCGGATGAAGGCGCAAAACATTGAATTGCCGCCAATGGCCGAGTTGCAGAAGCAATTGCTGGAACGCATGATTCTGGAGCGTGCCGAAGTGCAATTGGCGAAAGAGAATGGCATCACAGTCGACGACGTCATGCTGGATCGCGCGATTAGCCGGATTGCTGAGCAGAACAAGTTGTCGATGGCGGATTTCCAGCGTCAGCTGGAACACGACAAGATTCCTTATCCGGCTTTCCGCGAGGAAATTCGTCGGGAAATATTGTTACAGCGCTTACGTGAACGTGAAGTCGACAACAAGATTCAGATTTCAGATTCTGAAGTTGATAACTACATAGCTGCCGAAGCCGGCAATAAGCAGACCGCCCAGGAACTGGATCTGGCGCAAATCCTGATCCAGGTGCCGGAAAATGCCAGCGCCGCTCAAATCGCCCAGCGCGCCAAACGTGCCGAAGAAGCCATGCAGCAAATTAAATCGGGTGGTAATTTCGCCGCGATAGCTGCCGCCTATTCCGATTCCAGTGATGCACTGACCGGCGGCGACATGGGCTGGCGGCCGCAGGACCGCCTGCCATCCCTGTTTGTGGAGGCGGTGGCCAATCTGAGCCCAGGCCAGGTATCGCCGATTATCAAGAGCGCCAACGGTTTTCATATCATCAAGCTGGTCAACAAGCGTGCAGCTGCAGCAACGCCGATTGATACGGCTGCCGCCGCGATCCAGCAGACGCACGTGCGCCATATCCTGATCAAGGTGACGCCAACCGTGACCGCGGCTGACGCCCGCCGCCGCCTGCTCGACTTGAAAGAGCGCATCGACAACAACGCAGCGAAATTCGAAGATCTGGCCAAACAATATTCGAACGATCTGTCGGCATCAAAAGGCGGCGATCTCGGATGGGTCTATACTGGCGATACCGTGCCGGAGTTCGAGCGCGCGATGGATGCATTGAAACCTGGCCAGATCAGCGAGCCGATCGAATCGCCATTCGGTTATCACCTGATTCAAGTGCTGGAGCGGAAGACCAATGATGTGTCGAAAGAACGTCAGCGCCTTGCCGCGCGGATGGCGATTCGCGAACGTAAAACAGAAGAAGCCACCAACGACTGGCTGCGTCAGTTGCGCGATAGCACGTACGTGGAATATCGCAACGACGACCACTGATAGCGAGTCGTGACAAAGCCAGTATCGAGGACGAATAATGCCTGAGCAGTTTGCAAGTAATGCCAATGCCGCCGTTGTGCGGCGTCGGCCGATACTGGCGGTCACATGCGGCGAGCCGGCCGGGATCGGACCGGAAGTATCGATCCGGGCCGCCTGGGAGCGGCGCGCCGAAATCAATAGTGTACTGATTGGCGATGCGGCCTTCCTGGCCATGATCGCCGCCGAAATAGATCCGAAAATCCGCTTGGTGGCGTTATCGCAGCAGGCGCTGCGCAACAATGGCTTGCCCAACTTCGGCCTGGACCAGGTAGCGGTGATCGATTGTCAGCTGGAAGCGCATGTGCAGCCAGGAAAATTAGATGCACGTAATGGCCGGCCCGTATTACGCACGCTCGATCTTGCCATTGACTGCGCCCTGCAAGGAATCTTCGACGGCATCGTTACTGCACCGCTGCAGAAAAGCACGATCAACGATGCCGGCGTGCCGTTCACCGGCCATACCGAATACCTGGCGGAACGCAGCGCCACGCCACAAGTCGTGATGATGCTGGCAACGGACAGGACAACGCCGCCGCTACGCGTCGCATTGGCGACCACGCACCTGGCATTGAAGGACGTCGCCGCGGCCATCAATTTTGATAGCCTGAGCCGCAGCATCGATATCCTGCATGCAGATCTGCAGAAAAAATTTGGCTTGAAACAGCCGCGCATCCTGGTGACGGGCTTGAACCCGCATGCAGGCGAGGGCGGTTACCTTGGCCGCGAAGAAATCGACATCATCACACCGGTACTGGACGCTGCCAAAGCAAGAGGCATTGCCGTCAGCGGCCCGTATCCAGCCGACACTCTGTTCCAGCAAAAATACCTGGCCGAAGCCGACTGCGTGCTAGCCATGTATCACGACCAGGGTTTGCCGGTACTGAAATACGCCAGCTTCGGCCACGGCATCAACATCACGCTAGGCCTGCCATTCATCCGCACCTCAGTCGACCACGGCACCGCGCTAGACCTCGCCGCCGCCGGCCTGGGACACGCCGACCACGGCAGCATGCTAGCCGCACTGGACGCCGCAGCGCAGATGGTGCAAGCGGGCAGGCAGGGCAAGGCTTAATTTGAATATTCGTCAGCGGTAAAATGCAACAAGGCTGTTGAAGTTGATTTTGAAGTTGGTGTTGAAGTTGAAGTTGCGGTTGTGGTTGTTTTTGACGTGCTGTTGCTTTTGACTTCTCGCATGCTGACGTTGCCAAATACGGCGCGTGCCAGTCGGATGGGACACAAACTCGCTGCGCTCAAACATGTGTCCCATAATTCCCGACTGGCACGCGCCGTATTTGGGAACCCGCCGAAGGCGGGCAACGGCTGTGCGATCGCCTTCTTTTGGTTACTTTTTTTGCGCCCGGCTAGGGGGCGAAGCAAGAAAAGTGACTAGCTGCCGGGCTACCCCCGGCAAGCACCCACGGAGTAGCAACCATATTAAGTAACGATGACCGTTGTTGTAGATGCGCCGCCGTACTTACTCCGTGGCCCGTTAAATGGGGTCAGAGTAATTTTCGGCAAAGAACCGCCGAAAAAAAACTCTGACCCCATTTAACTGCATGGTGGTGGCGCACGGTTCTTCCACAGAATTTTTGCCAGGCAGTGATCGACTTTGCCAGCCAGACATGCAACAAACAATGATTCCGAAAACGTTATCACCCAAGATTTCGGACAATAGCTTTTAAAGAAAAACATGACGAAACACATCGCCCGCAAACGCTTCGGCCAGAACTTCCTGACGGACGACACCGTCCTCTACAACATCATCAGCGCGATCGATCCGCAAGCCGATGACAACATGGTCGAAATCGGCCCCGGCCTGGCCGCTATGACACGCCTGTTGCTGGAATCACTCAAGCAATTACATGTGGTCGAGCTAGACCGCGACCTGGTCGCACGCCTGCAAAAGAATTTCGACCCGGCGCGCTTGCACGTCCATTCCGCCGACGCGCTCAAGTTTGATTTCGCCAGTATCCCGTTGGTCGGCGACAAGAAACTGCGCGTGGTCGGCAATCTGCCGTACAACATCTCCAGCCCGTTGCTGTTTCACTTGACCGAGATCGCACCGCAGGTGCAAGACCAGCATTTCATGTTGCAAAAGGAAGTCGTGGAACGCATGGTTGCGCAACCCGGCAGCAAAGCATTCGGCCGTTTGTCCGTGATGCTGCAATGGCGCTATCACATGGAGTTGTTGTTTATTGTGCCCCAACCGCATTTGATCCGCCACCGCGGGTCGAGTCGGCAATTGTGAGGATGATCCCGATTGCCCAGCCGCTGGTTTGCGATCAGCAGAAACTGGAGGCGGTGGTGTTGAAAGCGTTCAGCCAGCGTCGTAAGGTGATTCGCAATTGCCTGGCTGGGATGTTCAGCGAGAGCCAACTGATCGATGCCGGCGTTGATCCGCAGGCGCGGCCTGAAGCGGTACCGATGGAACGTTTCGTGGCGTTGGCGAACGCCTTGTCTGCCAACGCATAAGTCATCGAGGCGGGCTTATAGTTTCTCGCTGGCCCCGGTGCCGTCTTTGCGTTCAATCAGTTCGATCTTGTAGCCATCCGGGTCCTGTACAAAGGCGATGACGGTGCTGCCGCCCTTGACCGGACCGGCTTCGCGCGTCACGTTGCCGCCCTGTGTCTTGACATCGGCGCAGGCTTTGTAGGCATCCTCCACAGCAACTGCCAAGTGCCCGAATGCGGTGCCTTGTTCATAGCTTTCGACGCCGTAGTTATAGGTCAGCTCCAGCTCCGCATGATCCGGATTGCTGCCGTAACCGACGAATGCCAGTGTGTATTTGTACTCGGGATTGTCGTTGGTGCGTAGCAGTTTCATGCCGAGCACTTTGGTGTAGAAATCGATCGAACGTTGCAGGTTGCCGACGCGCAGCATGGTATGGAGGATACGCATATTTTCTCTGAAGTTGGGAAGGGGATGTGTGGGCAATTCAGCCTTGCAGCGAGATCGCGAGCCAAAATTGCAACTCAGCGTGACTCTAAGCAGCGAATCGAAGCCAATATCTTACATCGTGTTGGGAATATTGGCTTTGCGCCGCCTGGCAGCCGGGGCGTCCGGTGTTTGCTAGAAAACGGGCAGCGTTTCTTGCGCGCTGTCACGCAATGTCTTACGGGCAGTTTCAAATTCCGGGAAGATCGATTGCACCGTGGCCCAAAAGCGCGGGCTATGGTTCATTTCGCGCAGGTGAGACAGTTCGTGCGCGATGACATAGTCGATCAGTGGCAGTGCAAAATGCATCAGCCGCCAGTTCAGGCGGATCTTGCCCTCGGAGGTACAGGAGCCCCACTGGGTAGTGGCCGACGACAATGCAAAGGACTTGTAGGTAACGCCGAGTTTTTCCGCATAGAGCGGCAGGCGTTCGCCAAATACGCGCTTGGCCTCCAGCTGCAGCCAGCCCAGCACCCGGTCTTTCAATTGCTGTTCGCTGGCGTCGGCGGGCAGGCAGACGATGAGCTGGTCTGCGGCTTCATCAAAGTGAATCCCGGCTCTCTGGGGGGCATGGATACGCAAGGTGATGCTGCGGCCCAGATAGGGCAGCGTTTCGCCATCGCGCCACTGCATTTGCGGCTGCATGCGGCGGGTTGAGCGGTCGCGGTATTCGCTCAGCTTGGTCAATATCCAGCGCTTCTTTTCACGAATGGCGAGTTCGATGTCGCTCAGCGTGACCCATTTGGGCGCGGTGACGCGCAAGCCGTCGTCGCTGATTACGAAGCCGATGGAGCGTCGTTTCGAGCGTAGCAGGGTGTAATCGAGCACATGTTCACCAATGTGCAGGCGGCGCTTGCCTGGCGCCAGTGCTGCGGGTACTTCCGGTTGCTGGGGTTGTTGCGGCGGCGTCGAGCGTAGCGCAGGCGGGGTTGACGGCAAATCGGCGCGTGGCACGATTGCAGTCGAATCGTCGGCAAATAGATCCAGTTGCAACGCCAGTTGCTGCTGCGTCCTCCCTTGGGACCGACCATCTGGTCCCAGGCGAGGCTTAGAAGGCTTTTGATGCAATAATTTCAATGGCGGCCAGGATTCAGGTAATTATTACTTTTTATAAACATGCGGTGAAATCACTCGCATTTCAGATTCTATCCAATTTTCGACTTTGGCCATCAGCTCGCTGCTATCCAGGTTTTCCGGGTAAATCGGCTTACCGATCGAGACCGTGATGAGTCCGGGTTGCTTGATGAAAGAATTCTTCGGCCAGCACTCGCCGGCATTGTGTGCGATCGGCACTACCAGTGTATTGGTTTCGACTGCGAGGCGCGTGCCGCCGTTCTTGTATTTGCCGGTCTGGCCGACCGGGATGCGTGTGCCTTCCGGGAACATGATGATCCATTGTCCGTCGGCCAGTCGCTTGCGGCCTTGCACTACCACTTGGGCAAAGGCGTCGCGGCCCTTGCTGCGATCGATCGGGATCATGCGCAGCAGGGCGATGCCCCAGCCGAAAAATGGGATGTAGGTGAGGGATTTCTTGAATACGAACAC
Organism: Collimonas arenae; assembly: GCF_001584165.1. Lineage (NCBI taxonomy): Bacteria > Pseudomonadati > Pseudomonadota > Betaproteobacteria > Burkholderiales > Oxalobacteraceae > Collimonas > Collimonas arenae. The sequence continues at coordinate 3,708,041 of NZ_CP013233.1, read as the reverse complement.
CAGTGGGCGCGGCGTCATCGGCAGCAGGAAAATGGTTTCCCAGGCTGATTGGTGCTTGCTCAGTACAATCGCCGGCGCATCGGGGAAGTTTTCCATGCCCTTGACCTGATAGCGAATGCCGCAAATGACCTTGGCCATCCAGATCACCGCGACGTTCCAGCGCGAGGTCAGGTAGTAGCGGCGGGCATACGGAAACGGCGCAAACAGGATACAGGCAAAAGACCAGACCACCGTCAGGATCGTCATCAATAGGAAAAACAGCAACGAACGCAGAAACAGGAAAAAGCGTGACATTCAGGCTCCAGATAATTCTAAGTATTTCAAAACCTGACCGTCGCCGCGTTGGCAGCAGATCCAGGTTACTGATGAAAAATGGATTCCCGCGTGCGCGGGAATGACACCGCGGGAGTGACTCATGATCTGCTCAAGGCGATCAAACCGATAACTCGACCGGTTTCTTCAACAAAAAATCTACCACTGCAGCCAGGTTCGGATAGACCAGCGTACCGGGTGGCAAGCCACCTTTTTCGCGGGTCTTTTCGCCTTTCCCGGTGAGCACCAGATACGGCGCGCAGCCAGCGATAAAGCCGGCCTGCAGGTCGCGCAAGGAATCGCCGACCGTCGCTACGCCGCCACGCAGGCTGATGTCGAAACGCTTGCCGATATCGTGGAACATGCCGGCCTTCGGTTTGCGGCAATCGCAATTGTCGTCGGCGGCATGTGGGCAAAAGAAGATGGCGTCGATTTCGGCGCCGACATGTTGGGCGGCATCATGCATTTTTTGATGGATCGCCGTCAGCGTCGGCATGTCGAACAGCCCGCGCGCGATGCCCGACTGGTTGGTTGCCACCACCACCCGGTAACCGGCTTGGTTGAGGCGCGCGATGGCTTCCAGCGAACCCTTGATCGGCACCCATTCCTCGGGAGATTTGATGAAGGCGTCGGAGTCATGGTTGATGACGCCGTCGCGGTCGAGGATGATCAGTTTCATAGTGGTTCGCCCGAAGGTTAGGCAGCCAGCTTGGAGATGTCGGCGACCTGGTTCAGCATCACATGCAGGTTCGACAGCAACGCCAGGCGGTTGTTGCGCAACTGCTCGTCGTCGGCCATCACCATGACGTCGTTAAAGAAGCCGTCGACGTTTTGCCGCAATTGCGCCAGCGCTTTCAATGCAGTGCTGAAATCGCCCTTGGCAAACGCCGCGTCGACATCCGGCTTGACCGCATTCATCGCAGCAAACAATGCTTGTTCGGCACTGTCGCGCAGCAATTCGGTGCGCACCGTGCTGCCGACGCCTTCCGTTTTCTTCAAGATGTTGGTGATGCGCTTGTTAGCGGCAGCCAGTGCTTCGGCTTCCGGCAGGGCGGCAAATGCTTGCACCGCATCCAGGCGTTCGATGATGTTGTCGAGCCGATCCGGCTGTTGCGCAACCACCGCTTCGATTTCATTCTGCGCATAACCGCGCTCGCGCAGCAGCCCGCGCAGGCGGTCATACAGGAATGGCAGCACATCGCTGCCAGGGTCCTTGAAGTTGGCATTGCCGGCGAATTGCTGGGCGGCGTTCGCCAGCAACTGTGACAGCGCCACCGGTAGACGTTTTTCCAACAGCATGCGCAGGATGCCCAGCGCGTGGCGGCGCAGGGCAAACGGGTCCTTGTCGCCAGTCGGCTGTAGGCCGATGCCCCAGATGCCGACCAGGGTTTCCAGTTTGTCGGCCAGCGCCACTGCGGTGCCGGTGCCGGTCGTCGGCAAGGCATCGCCGGCGAAGCGCGGCTGATAATGTTCCGAGACGGCTTGCGCGACTTCGTCGGCTTCGCCGTCGTGACGCGCGTAATAGTTACCCATGATGCCTTGCAGCTCAGGGAATTCGCCGACCATGTCGGTCAGCAGGTCAGCCTTGGCCAATAGCGCGCCGCGTTCCGCCAGGGAAGCGTCGCCGCCGAGCAGCTTGGCAATGGCGATTGCCAATGCCTTGACGCGTTCAGTACGCTGCAGTTGGTCGCCAAGCTTGTTGTGATAGACCACGTTGGCCAGCAGCGGCACGCGTTCGGCCAGTTTCTTTTTCTTGTCTTGCTCAAAGAAGAATTTCGCATCCGACAGGCGCGGACGCACCACGCGCTCGTTGCCTTCGATGATGTATTGCGGCTCGTCGGTCGCCAGGTTGGAGACGATCAGGAAACGCGAGCGCAGCTTGCCGGCGTTGTCAGTCAACGCAAAATATTTCTGGTTGGTCTGCATCGTCAGGATCAGGCATTCCTGCGGTACGCTCAGGAATTCGTCTTCGAATTTGCAGGCGTACACCACCGGCCATTCGACCAGCGCGGCGACTTCGTCCAGCAGCGCTTCCGGCATCAATACTTGATCGGCCGCAGCGGTTTCCAGCAGGGCGCTGCGGATCTTTTCCTTGCGTTCGTTGAAGCCGGCGATGACCTTGCCGGTTTCAGCCAGCGTCGCCGCATAGCTATCGGCGTCGGCAATGGCGATTTCGCCTTGCGACAGGAAGCGATGGCCTTCCGTCAGACGATCCGCATCCAGGCCGAGCAACGTCAGCGGCAATACCTGTTCGCCATGCAGCGCCAGTAGTCGATGGGCCGGGCGTACAAAACGCACGGTCTGGCCGGCTGCGTGTCCATGCTGGCGCTGGTAACTCATGACCTTCGGGATCGGCAGTTTGGCAACGGTATCTTCCAGTACCGTCTGCAGGCCGGTGTGCAGCGCCACGCCTTTGGCGGTATAGCTGTAGAACAGGCTTTCATTCTTGCCGTCTGGCGCGCGTTCGAGGTCGCTTGGCATGATGACCGCAGCGCCGGTTTGTGATGCCAGCGCTGCCAGTTTCTTGACCAGCGGCGCGGTCGCATTGCCTTCGGCGTCCAGCGCTACCGATACCGGCAACACTTTTTCACGCATGGTCTTGTCGAGCGAGGTCGCGCGCACATTGCTGATGGCGACGGCCAAGCGGCGTGGCGTGGCGAATGCGGTAGCGAGTGCGCCATCGTCGAGGAAGTCGCGCGCTTTCAAACCGTTGAAAATGCCCATGGCAAAGGCATCGCCCAGTTTTGCCAGCGCTTTCGGTGGCAGTTCTTCGGTGAAGATTTCGATTAACAGGGTCTGACTCAAAAGCATCTCTTTCATGCTGATTCCCCTGCACGCTGCGCTACTGCCGCCATGTATTCATCTCCAAATTCTTTCAGTAACAGATCGGCATTGTCCGGCGTGATTTCCCACATCGGGAAGCCGAGCTTGGCCCGCGAGTCGTAATAGGCTTGCGCCACCGCGCGCGACAGGTTGCGGATGCGGCCCATATAGGCGGCACGCTCGGTGACCGAGATCGCCCCGCGCGCATCCAGCAGATTGAAAGTGTGCGCCGCTTTCAACACCATTTCATAGGCCGGCAGCGCCAGCGGCACCGCCAGCAAGCGTTTGGCTTCGGCTTCGTAGTTGCCGAACAGCGGGAACAGGAATTCGGTGTTGGCGTATTCGAAGTTGTAGGTCGACTGCTCGACTTCGTTCTGGTGGAAAACGTCGCCGTAGCTCAGGGTTTTCTTGACGCCATGCTCAACCCATTCGGTCCAGACCAGGTCGTAGACATTTTCCACGCCCTGCAGATACATCGCCAGCCGTTCGATACCGTAAGTGATCTCGCCCAGCACCGGCTTGCAATCGAGGCCGCCGACTTGCTGGAAATAGGTGAACTGAGTCACTTCCATGCCGTTCAGCCAGACTTCCCAGCCCAGGCCCCAGGCGCCCAGGGTCGGGTTTTCCCAGTCGTCTTCGACAAAACGCACGTCATTGCGCTTGAGATCAAGGCCGAGCGCTTCCAGCGAGCCGAGATACAGGTCGAGGATGTTTTCCGGCGCTGGCTTGAGCACCACCTGGTATTGGTAGTAATGCTGCAGGCGGTTCGGGTTTTCACCGTAGCGGCCGTCTTTCGGCCGACGTGACGGTTGCACATAGGCGGCACGCCAAGGCTCGGGGCCGATGGCGCGCAGGAAGGTCGCGGTGTGCGAGGTGCCGGCGCCGACTTCCATGTCGTAGGGTTGCAGCAGGGCACAGCCCTGAGCATCCCAATAATCTTGTAATTTGAGAATGATTTGTTGAAATGTCAGCATCGTTTGTTGCTTTTCTATACGGCAAGTGCCGGTTGATATAGCTAAATACGCAGCCAGTTAAGCAGCGGAATATGGGGCGCAAAGGAGAACGCGCTAAAAGCCACGATTTTAGCGGGTTTTGCTTGCTTTATGTAGCTTGGCCGGGCAGGGAGCCTATTGGCGTCGACGCCGGCTCCACCACCAGCTGCCTGCAAGCATCAACAGCGCTGCGGCCAGTAACAGGCGGTTGCCGAACAGGATATATGGCGTGCTGCCGCTATAGCCTTGCACCGACACTGCCAGCGTGCCTCGGCTGTAGCGCGGCAGTTGTGCGCTGACATTGCCGTGCGGGTCGATGACCGCCGTGGTGCCGGTGTTGGTTGCGCGCAGCATTGGGCGGCCGGTTTCCAGGCTGCGCATTTGCGAAATCTGCAAATGCTGCGGCAACGCTATGGTGTTGCCGAACCAGGCGATATTCGACATGTTCAACAGCATGGTCGCGGTAGGCGCGCCGGAGGCCATGGTGGCGCCCAGTTGCCGGGCGATCTCTTCGCCGAACAAGTCCTCATAGCAGATGTTGGGCAGCACCCATTGGTCCCTTACGGAGAACGGCGCCTGCACCCGCGCACCGCGGGTGAAATCGCCGAGCGGGATGTTCATCATGTCGACAAACCAGCGGAAGCCGAACGGCACGAATTCGCCAAACGGCACCAGATGCTGTTTGTCGTAGCGAAAACCGGGATGGGCGGCGCTGTTGCCCTGCGGGGAAATTCCGATGACGCTGTTTGCATAGCGGTTGGGTCCATCGATATACGGAATACCCAGCGCGATGTTGCTGCCGGTTTGCTGCGAGAAGGCGATCAGAGCGGCCGGGAACTCCGGCGGCAGCTGGGTTTGCAGGATCGGTATTGCGGTTTCCGGTGTAGCGATCAAGTCGGCCGGCACGGCGCGGATCATGTCGGCATACAGACGCAGCGTGTTGCCGATCTGGGCTTCGTCGAATTTTTCTTCTTGCGGCACGTTGCCTTGCAACAGGCGCACCGAGATCGGTTGGCCGCTTGGCGCAGTCCAGTCGATCCGATGCAGGCAGAAACCGGCAACCAGGATCAGTAATGCAGCGACGGCCGGCAATCGACGTTGCGGCAGCAACGCCAGGCAACCGGCGATCAGCGCCGAGATACAGCCGATGCCGTAGACGCCGACCAGTGGCGCGAAACCTGCCAGCGGACTGGCGGTGTGGGCATAGCCGGAAATCAGCCAGGGAAAACCGGTGAACAGCCAGCCGCGCAGCCATTCGGTCAAGCCCCATAGCGCCGGGAAGATCGCCAGCGCCAGCAGCAGTGGCGAAGCGGCCCAACGGCGATGCAGCCACAGCGCGAGTCCGGTACACAAGGCCGTGTAAAGCCCCATGGCCAGCGCCAGTAGCGCCACCGCGAGTGCCGCCAGCCAGCCCGGCATGCCGCCAAAATCGTGCATCGAGATGTACAACCAGTAAACCCCATGCGCCACCCAACCGAAGCCATACGCCCAACCCACCAGCGCAGCTTGTTTGACGCTCTCCGCACGGTTCACGCAAAAGATCAGCAATGCCAGGGTCAGCAGTTGCAGCGGCCACAGGCCGTATGGAGCGAAGGCGAAAACATTAACGGCGCCGGTCAGGGCCGCCAGCGGCAGCAGCAAGGAGAGTCTGGGAAGGGTGATCTGGCGAAAGTGCATAGGCAGGGGTATTGTTTTTCTTTCGGCAGGCCGGAAAGGCCGCAGCCTTCCGTGCCTGGCGCTGGTTTAAGGCTCTTCCCGAGGAGAGTCAGGCAGCTTTTCAACCAGCAGGACATGCACCTGACGGGCGTCGGCGCGCAGCACTTCAAAGCGCACATTGTCGATCGTGAATTCGTCGCCTTTGCGCGGCACGCGGCCCAGGTGGTTGGCGACCAGGCCGCCGATGGTGTCGACATCTTCGTCGGCCAGCGCGGTGTCCAGCGTTTCGTTGAACTGTTCGATCTCGGTCAGCGCCTTGACGCGCCAGCGGCCGCCGTGGTCGCCGTCGCGGATGGCGAGGATGTTGTCTTCTTCTTCGTCGAAATCGTATTCGTCTTCGATGTCGCCGACGATCTGTTCCAGCACGTCTTCAATCGTGATCAGGCCGGCCACGCCACCGTATTCGTCGACCACGATCGCCATGTGGTTGCGGTTGGCGCGGAAATCGCGCAGCAGCACGTTAAGGCGTTTCGATTCAGGAATGAAGACCGCCGGGCGCAGCATGTCGCGCACATCGAATGAATCTTCGGCGTAGTAGCGCAGCAAATCCTTGGCGAGCAGGATGCCGATCACCTTGTCGCGTTCGCCATCGACAGCGGGGAAGCGCGAGTGGGCGGTCGACAGGACTTCCGGCATCCAGTCCTCGATCGGTTTGGTGACGTCGATCATGTCCATTTGCGAGCGCGGGATCATGATGTCGCGGGCGGAGAGGTCGGAAACCTGGAACACGCCTTCGATCATCGACAGCGCGTCGGCGTCGATCAGGTTGCGCTCATGTGCATCTTGCAGCACGTCGAGCAGCTCGGCGCGATTTTCAGGTTCAGGGGAAATCAGTGCGGTCAGGCGTTCGAATAGTGACCGGTGGGGTTTAGCGTCAAATGATTTGACGCTACTAGGGTGCTCTGGCATATGGCGTTAGCCTTGGGGGTACATTGTTGAGGAAGCAATAGGATACAACAAATATGTGACAGGACGACGAAACGCCCATGTCTCGAGCGTCATATTGCACTTCCAGGCGGCCATTTCGCCACAAAAAGAAACGGGCGATGCCAAAAAGCACCGCCCGTTGCATTTGCAATAAAGATAATTATTTCTTCATTTCATCTTTGGCCATGCCGTCCTTGCTCATTGCATCTTTCGACATGGCGTCCTTAGCCATTGCGTCTTTCTTTGCCATTTTCTTGTGTGGCTTGGCCATGGCGTCCTTCGACATGCTGTCCTTGCTCATTGCGTCTTTCGACATCGCGTCCTTGGCCATAGGAGCCGCATCCTTGGACATGGCGTCTTGGGCAAAAGCACCGCCGGCAGACATCATCAGGCCGGTAACCAACAGAATTGTGAGGCTTTTTTTCATTTTGAATCTCCAGTAAAAAAGTGGCAAAAGCGCCGTTAGAACTCAGCAGGCAAGTCGGCTGGCTTTGCAACCGTAGCGAGCGGCTCAAGGTCGGGAAGAGAAGCGCAGCCGTAGCAGGTACGGTGAGCATCGCAGTCCCGAGATTGAGTCGCGCAGCAGTTGCAAAGCCAGCCTTCAGGATCCGCCGAACCAGTTGTACCCCTGGTCTTCCCAATAACCGCCGGGGTACTTGTTTGTTACTTCGATCGATACGATGTGTTTGGGATTCTTGTAGCCGAGCTTGGTCGGCATCCGCAGCTTCATCGGGAACCCGTATTTGGCCGGCAGGATCTCGCCGTCATAGGTCAGCGTGAGCTGGGTTTGCGGATGCAGTGCAGTCGGCATGTCGATGCTGGTGTGGTAATCGTCGCCGCATTGGAAATCGATGTACTTGGCGCTCAGGTCGGCGCCGATCTGTTTCAGGAAATACGAAAACGGTACGCCGCCCCAGCGGCCGATGGCGCTCCAGCCTTCTACACAGATATGACGCGTGATCTGTTCATTTTGCGGCAGCTTGTGCAATTGGTCGAGCGTCCAGGGGCGCTTGTTGGCGACCAGCCCTTTGATTTCCAGCTGATAGTCGCTGCCATCGATTTCCGGCACTTCGTCAATGCCGTAGAACGCATTGAACGGGAATGGCCGCGTCATCTCTGCCTGGGTGTAGGTTGGCGCCAGGCGTGTCGGATCGAACAACCATGCCTGCACGCCGTCGTTCATGCGCGAGATGCGCTCCAGCATATGATTGACGGAGGCCTGGTCGGTGATGTTGCAGCCGGTCAGCAGCGACAGGCCGCCCAGGGTGAGCGCGCGTTTGGCGAACAGGCGGCGCGATGGTAGCGCCAGTTCGCGGCGGGCGTCTTTCAGGATCGATTCGGTGTCGAGTTGCGACGGGATGAGAAGGCTTTTCTTGATCATGATATTTTCCTCAACGGCCGCGCAGCATGGCCAGCAGCGTGCGTGGCACCAGTGCCACCATGACGACGTGCACCACAATGAATGCAACCAGGAAGGCCATCGCGCAGAAGTGCACGATGCGGGCAGTGTCGAAGCCTCCCATCAATTCGCGCAGCAACGGGAACTGCACCGATTTCCAGATCGCCAGGCCCGAGATCACCAGCAATATCAAATCGAGGATGACAGAGACATAAGCCAGTTTTTGTACAGCGTTGTATTTGTCGAGCGCATCGTGCTGCAGCTTGCCGGTGAGCGCCTTGATCATGTCGCGCATCACATCGGTTGGGCGCAGCGGAAAAAATTTCTTCCACAAACGACCACTGCCGGCATTGAACAGCAGGTAAATCAAGCCATTGAAAAACAGTAGCCACATCGCCGCAAAATGCCATTGCAGGGCGCCGCCGAGCCAGCCGCCGAGCGTCCATTCGCTGGGAATGCGGAACGGGAAAATCGGCGACGCATTGTAGATGCGCCAGCCGCTCAGGATCATCACGATCACGGCCAGGGCGTTGAGCCAGTGCGTGATGCGCAGCCAGATCGGATGGACGATTGCTTTCTTTTGGACGATGGATGACATTTAGACCGCCTGTGCAAGGAGTGGGATGGTCAATAAGAGCAGCGTGGCTTGCTTCAAGATTGGCTCCGATGGCTGTGTAATGATCGTTTTCATGTGGCTTAGTCGCAGGCCAAACCAATTCATTACATGAATTCATCATAATCTTATTAATTTAAAAGATAAGTGAAGATATTGGTTTGTTATTTGGCAATATTTTGGCAGGTCGCTATCTGCCGTCGCGCCATTTTTTGGTGGTAAGTAATTGATTTATAGGAACTAAATATGACGGCGCAGGGGGTGGGCCACCAAATAAAAAACGCCGCGATTGCGGCGTTTTTTTAGGTGGGAAGAGGCGGTTAGCGGTCCGCGTAGGGATTGGGCCAACCCAACACCTCTAATATTTCAATTTCCAGGTTTTCCATCTCGGCGGCTTCTTCATCGTCCTCATGGTCGTAGCCTTGCGCGTGCAGCACGCCATGCACCACCAGATGGGCGGTGTGTTCTTCTACCGATTTGCGCTGCTCTACGGCTTCGCGCTGCAGCACGTCAGTGCAGAAAATGATATCGGCGCGGGTGACGCCGTCATCTTCGGCCTCGCCGCCGCCGAAGTCATCATCCTGGTCCGCCGAATACGCAAAAGTCAGCACGTTGGTGGCGTAGTCTTTGCCGCGATAGTCGCGGTTCAGGCTGCGGCCTTCTTCGGCATCGACAAAGCGCAGCGTCAGTTCGGCCGGCGCCAGCAGTGCGGCCTGCACCCAACGGCGCAATTGCGGGCGCGTGACGATATCTTTCAGGCGCGGATCGGGATATTGCACCGACAACGAGAGTTTATTTTTTTGCGGCATGGCGGCTGCGGGCTGTCTTGGTAATCCCGGTCTGGACCGGGGCGGCGGGTTTGGCCGGCGGCGTGGCGGCTTCGATCACGCCATGCGTGGAAGCCACAGGCGCTGCCTGCGATGCAGTTTCATAAGCGTCGACGATGCGCGCCACCAGCGGATGGCGCACCACGTCGCTGCTGTTGAAGCGGGTAAAGGCGATACCCCTCACATCCTTGAGGATATTCATGGCATCGATCAGGCCGCTCTTCTGGCCGCGCTGCAAGTCGATCTGGGTGACGTCGCCGGTGACCACGGCCTTGCTGCCGAAGCCGATCCGGGTCAGGAACATCTTCATCTGTTCTGGCGTGGTGTTCTGCGCTTCGTCCAGGATGATGAACGCATGGTTCAGCGTACGGCCGCGCATATAGGCCAGCGGCGCGATTTCGATGGCCTGCTTTTCGAACATCTTCTGGGTACGGTCGAAGCCCAGCAGATCGTACAGAGCGTCGTACAAAGGGCGCAGGTACGGATCGACCTTTTGCGCCAGGTCGCCCGGCAAAAAGCCCAGGCGTTCGCCGGCTTCGACCGCTGGCCTGGTCAGCACAATACGCTTGACCGCGTCGCGCTCCAGCGCGTCGACCGCGCAAGCTACCGCCAGGTAGGTCTTGCCGGTACCGGCTGGGCCGATGCCGAGCGTGACGTCGTGCTCCAGGATCGAGCGGATGTACTGGCTTTGATGCGGCGTACGGCCGCGCAGGTCGCTGCGGCGGGTCTTGAGGATCGGGCTTTCGATGTCGGTCTCGGTCAGTTCGGCATCGGCCGGATCGATGGTCGATTCGTCACTCGGCCCGCTACCGTTGGTCTTGGCCGCTTTCGGCTTTTTGCCAACCCCCAGCTTGGCGCGCTGTTCGACCAGCGCCAGCTGGATCTCGTCGACCGAAATCACCTTGTTGGCGATCGCATAAAACTGGTCGAGGATTTGCACCGCACGCTCGGCATTGGCGCCGGCCGCGATGAACTTGTCGCCGCGACGGAAAATCGAGACATCCAGCGCCGCAGAAATCTGCCGCAGATTTTCGTCCAACGGTCCGCACAGATGCGCCAGCCTCGTATTGTCGAGTGGTTGCGGGATGAAATAATGCGGCTGGGTAGGGGTTTTGGTTTTCAAGCTGTGGTGTGCTTATCTGGTTGTCTGGTTATTGGTTTATCTGGCGTCGTCGGCTGGACATCACTCTGCCAACACGATTTCACCGCGCAATGTATAGGTGTAGGTTTCCGTGATCTTGACGTCGATCAGCTGGCCGATCAGGCGCGCGCCGTTCGGGCCGGCATCAATATTCACCACCCGGTTGTTCTCGGTGCGGCCTTGCAGTTCGGCCGGGTTTTTCTTGGACGGTCCTTCCACCAGGATCCGCTGTACGCTGCCAACCATCGCGGCACTGATCTTGCCGATATTTTCCTCGATCACAGCCTGCAAATGCTGCAGTCGCTTCAGTTTGACTTCATGCGGCGTATCGTCCTGCAGGTTGGCAGCTGGCGTGCCTGGCCGTGGGCTGAAGATGAAACTGAAACTGTTGTCGTAGCCGATATCGGAGATCAGTTTCATCAAGGCGTCGAAGTCGGCATCGGTCTCGCCCGGGAAGCCGATGATGAAATCGCTTGAAATCGTGATGTTCGGCCGTACCTGGCGCAGGCGTCGGATCACCGATTTGTATTCCAGCACGGTGTAGCCACGTTTCATGGCCGACAGGATGCGATCCGAGCCATGCTGCGCCGGCAGGTAGAGATGATCGACCAGCTTCGGTACTTTGGCGTAGGTGTCGATCAGGCGCTGCGTGAATTCCTTCGGATGGCTGGTGACAAAGCGGATCCGCTCGATGCCGGGGATCTCGGCAATGTATTCGATCAGTAACGCAAAGTCAGCGATTTCGCCATCTGCCATCTCACCGCGGAAGGCATTGACATTTTGCCCCAGCAGCGTGATTTCCTTGACGCCTTGCTCGGCCAATCCGGCCACTTCGGTCAGCACATCCTCAAAGCGGCGTGAGACTTCTTCACCGCGGGTGTACGGCACCACGCAGTAACTGCAATATTTACTGCAGCCTTCCATGATCGAAACGAACGCGGTCGCGCCTTCTACCTTGGCTGGCGGCATGTGATCGAATTTCTCGATTTCGGGGAAGCTGATATCGACCTGTGAATGGCCGGTGGAACGGCGCTGGCTGATCATCTCCGGCAAGCGGTGCAGCGTCTGCGGGCCAAACACCATGTCGACGTAGGGTGCGCGCTTGACGATGGCAGCACCTTCTTGCGACGCCACGCAGCCGCCGACGCCGATCAGCAGATCGGGATTGTTGCGCTTCAGTTCGCGCAGGCGGCCCAGGTCGGAGAACACTTTCTCCTGCGCTTTCTCGCGTACTGAGCAGGTATTCAACAGGATCACATCGGCGTCTTCCGGACGGTCGGTTTTCACCAGCCCGTCGGACGCGTTCAGCACATCGGCCATCTTGTCCGAGTCGTACTCGTTCATCTGACAACCGAAGGTCTTGATGAATACTTTCTTTTGCATCGTTTTTTCCATGACTGCTCTTTTTGACTACTTTTTAATTGCTGATTACTGCTTGTTGCTGTTGCGCTGCGCATCAACCTTCTGGCTGGCTTCGTCCGGCGTCAGAATCCAGACCCGGTCGACATCGCCCTGTGCATTCAGCGTGTAGTTCACCAGGTAAGTGTCGCTGCCCAGGGAGTTCGGGATCTGCGTCAGTTGATTGGCATTCCAGATCCGCGAGCCGGGTGAGAGGCGCAAGGTGTTGCCATTGATCGTCACGGTCGGATAGCTGGTGATGGTCAGCTTGCCGCGCAAGGTCGACGCCGGGAAAGTCCGCTCTATCGCCATTGCGGAGAATGCCAGCGTAGCCAGCAGGAAAATCACTAACAGGCGGATTGGCCGCATGGTTGCCGACATAACTACTCCATCAGATGAAAATCATGCTTATCCGCGCATGACGTTGAACAAGGACTGTATATAGGGATGGCTCAGGGAAGCCAAATCGCCGGACTGCGACACGTCGATCGCTTGCAGCAGCAGTGCCGGGCCGCTTTCCGGGCGAATGTCGGCCCATCTGCGGGAAGCGCGGATTATAGCATTTCGGCGATTGTATTCATGACGGGCAGGGATGGTTTGGCAGGCACTTGCGATTCATTAATAAAACGTGTTTACGCACAAATAATTAAAATATGTTGCATTATTACAATTTGTTACAGATAAGCGGTACGAGAACGGCGATAAACGGAGTTGAGAATCATTTCTATATGGAAATGTGGACTATATAATAAGAATTCGTCGAATCAGCATTTTCCGGGGGGGGGATGTCACGTGCAAAGTAGTAATTCTGATATTTTATTGTTTTTTAGTCATCAAAATGACCGTCTTATTGTTTCTGCCTGCAAGGGGATCACAACCATCGAGTTGATGATCACCATACTGGTGGCGGCCATATTGGCGGCGATCGCCGTACCGTCGATGGGCAGTTTCATTAACAAGACCCGCTTATCCGGTAACGTTAATGAATTCATTGCTGCTACCATGCTGGCGCGTTCAGAGGCCGTCCAGCGCGCCGGCGCCGTCACGATATGCCGCAGTTCCGGCGCCGAAACTGGTTCGGATTCCTGCAATAAGGCCAATGGCGACTGGTCCACCGGATGGTTGATATACGTCGGCACCGCAGCAGATTCTCCCAACAGTGCCGGCCATCAAGTCCTTGCGCGCCAGGGCGCTTTCGCGACGGGAGCCAGCATCGCCGCCGCATCGGGCGCGACGGCAATCACCTATGCCGCCAGCGGCGCGCCGTGGCCGGCCCCGCCAGGTTCCTTCACGTTCACATTCAATAACGAATTTCTGCGGAAGGTCTGCTTTTCTCCAAGCGGACGGGTCAGCTCGTTGCCAGCTGGCGCCGAGGGCTGTCCGGCATGACTTCGTTCAGACATTTGGGAGGAATGAGGCATATGGCTTTTCTCAACAAAAAACGATCGCACGCCAAGGCCAAGCATCTCCAGCGCGGCGTCGGCATGATCGAAGTATTGATTTCGATCACCATTACTGCCTTCGCATTGCTGGGGCTGGCGGGTTTGCAGATGGCCGCGTTGAAGTATCAGAAAGTGGCGCATTTTCGTTCCGTGGCCAGCCAGCTGGGTGCCGACATGGCGGACCGGGTGCGTGCCAACGCAACCTCTGTCACCACGACGGTCGGCACGAACGCCGTGACCTACGTTACGACTGATAAATACTCGCCGACGCCGCCGTCGGACGTCCCGTCTTGCGCAAATAACTCCGGAACAGCTTGCGCGACACCGCAAGATATTGTGAACAAGGATATCTATGAATGGCGCGCTGCGCTTAGCCGCGCGTTGGCCGGCGGGTGGGGCACCGTATCTGCCTACAATGCGACACCGGGTCCTAACCAGGGCGTTACCGTGACCGTGTACTACAACGAACCGGATCGGGCGCTTGCCAGCGTACTGGATTCCGATTGCGATTCCTCGGTATTTCCAGCTGGCGTTGAGCAGAGTCAGATGCGCTGCTTCAAGACAACGGTGATGCCATGATGACGATTCCAATGCACCCGGCCATCCAGTGCCGTCATGCGCGCGGCTTCACGCTGATCGAGCTGATGGTGTCGGTGACGATCGGCCTGATTCTGTTGTTGTTCCTCAGCAGCCTCTATTTCAACAGCCGCGCCAGTTCGCGCCTGAACGACGACAATGCGCGGATACAGGAAGACGGCCGTTATGCGCTGTCCCTGATTGGACGCAATCTGATGCAGGCCGGATTCGGCCACATGCAAACCGGCAATACCACAGATTTTCCTCCACAAAATCCGAGTGAGTTGGCGAAGTTGAAGGGACTGACGGGGTGCAGCTATGGCTTTGCGATGCCTGTCGCCAAACTTCCAACTTGTGCGCCAATGCCGGTTCCTGCGCCGTCGAGCATTAGCGGACCATCCGCATTCACGGTCGCCTATACCAGCGAACCCTATTCCGACGCCACCAACATCAGCGGCGCCGGGACTGATTGCAGCGGGACTCAAGCGTTTAACGCCACCAGCACCCAAGGCGGCGTCGTCATCAACAGCTTTTATCTCGATACTGCAACCAAAACCTTGTACTGCAAAGGCTACGCCGGCACTGCCACGCCGCAGCCGATCATGAGCAATGTCGACAACATGCTGGTGACCTATGGCGTGGATACCGGGGGGCGCTATGCGCCTACGAAATCGACGACGGACGCGGCGGAAGCAGGCGCAGCGGATGCGATCAATGGCAATAACAAGATGGGTTGGGATCGCGTGGTGACGGTGACGGTTTGCCTGGAGATGCACAGCGCAAACAATGTAGTCACGGGTACTGCCGGACAAAGCTACTACAAATGCAACGCCACGACGCCGACCGTTGCCACCGACCGTTTGTTGCACACCACGATGACGCGCGTCTTTACCTTGCGTAATAACGCTACCGCCAGCTTGCGCAACTGATTGAGAAATTGACTGTTCAACTGAGCGGCAACCGAATATTTACCGGACATATTTATGGCATATACAAAATTTCCGCAATCCGGCATTGCGCTGCCGATGGTGTTGATTTTTCTGGTCCTGATGATGCTGATTGGCGCGGTCGCGATCCGCAACGTGACGCTGGATGAAAAAATGGCGGCCAATTCGCGGAATCACCAGTTGGCCTTCCAGGCTGCCGAAAAGGGCTTGCGTCATTGTGAAATCGGCGCGCAGAAAAACAAGATCGCAGCGAAGGTCGGCGATGTCGAGAAAGCGCTCGCCGTCATGTTCACGCCGAAAAGCGCCAACGGCAATGCGTGGGATACGTGGCCCGCAACAGCGCCGACAACGGTCACCTTGTCGCTATCCAGCGGCGCCGCACAATGCATCATCGAATACGTCAGCGACACCATCGCGCTTGGGGTAACGCAAGCCAAACGGGATTTGAACGTCAAGGTCTATCGGATTACCGCTTTTGGCGCTGACGCCGCGTTTGCAACGGCGAATGCAAAAGTCATGCTGCAAAGCTATTTAAAATTCTGATCCCAGGGGAATGTCATGTTGAGAACAACCGTATCGCGACCGCTGTCGCCTGGCCGCCTGGTCAAGCTGGCCGCCCATTGTATCTGCCTGGGAATGGCGGCAGTATCAGGCGTGGCGATGGCCGAAATAGCGCAATCGCCGCTGTTCCTGCCGGTGCCACCGCCACCCAACATCATGTACATGCTGGACAATTCCGGCAGTATGGTCTGGGGCACAGTGACCGGCACCGACGCCACCGCGGAATTCAATGCCGCCAGAAGCCAGCGCTCCTACTATTCCAGCGCCTGGAATCAGATTTATTACAATCCGGCCACAACGTATACGCCGGCGGTGAAAGACAACGGCACCTCGATGGGTAATGCCAGCACTGGCAAGACGATCATTGATCCCTACCTGGCGGTCTCCAAGACGCTGCCAAACAGCATAGATTCAGTCTGTTACTACGATTCGACATATACGTTACCGCTCTTCGTGGCATCGACTACCGCCAGCAACTACTTTGCCAGCAACAGCAATTGCAAGGCGCAGAGCCAAACCAACAAGAACGCGCTGGCGCAATATGCGTTTTACTACAACTGGGTGGGCAGCGGCACGCCGACCGGTGTGACAAACGAGGATAACGACAATTACTACAAACGGGTGGATATTCTGTCATCGCGGAACAGTTACCCCAAAGCCGCATCCCGTACCGATTGCGCCGCGGCCTCCACTTGCACCTACGCTGAAGAAATCCAGAATTTTGCCAATTGGTTTTCGTATTATCGGACGCGCATCCTGCTGACCAAGACATCGCTCGGGATCGCCTTTTCCGGCATCAACGACCGTTTTCGCGTCGGCTTCGCAACCATCAACGACAACAGCAGCAATACCAATAGCAGCGCGGCCAACTTTGTACCACTGTCGACTTTTAGCGCAAGCCAGAAAACCGCCTGGTATGCAAAGCTGTATGCGATCAATCCGGGCGGCGGCACGCCGCTGATCAATGCATTGAATCAGGTCGGTCAATATTACATGGGCAACGGCATGGCCGGCGCCGCCAAATCCACCCCTGATCCGATCCAGTTGAAATGCCAGGCCAACTACACGATTCTTGCAACCGACGGGTATTGGAACGGCACAGTACCAAGCACGATCGGCAACATGGACAGCAAGGTACCTGCCTTGCCCGCACCGGTTTCCCATGATCCAGTATCCGGCACGGCCTTGACTCCGGGCGACCCGTTCCCGCCGCCATTTTATGAAGGGAAAACGGCGAACTCGAATTCATTGGCCGATACGGCGATGAAATATTGGATTACCGACGTCGGCGTGCGTGGCAGCAATGGTGGCACGGTCGGAAAAATCAACGCGACCTCAACCGATCCGGCCACCTGGCAGCACATGACGACGCATACCATCGGGCTGGGGGCAAACGGTACGCTCGACTATCAGTCCGACTACAAGACGGCAACCAGCGGCCATTATGTGGATATCAAAAATGGCAGCCGCAACTGGCCTGCACCGAAAGCGGATTCGGCGGAAGCGATTGACGATTTGTGGCACGCAGCGGTGAATGGTCACGGCAGCTATTTCAGCGCGAAAAATCCCAAGAGTCTGCAAGATGGCCTCAATAGCATTTTGGCGGAAATCGGCAAGGCGACAGGATCCGGCGGCAACGCTGCCGTTTCGGGAGAAGCGGGGCAAGCCACGAATGCAATTTACTATGTTCCGAGTTTTGACTCAGGCAGTTGGACCGGGCATTTGAATGCCCGCCCGGCTAATCCAGACGGCAGTATAGGAGACGTATCGAAATGGGATGCCGCGACATTGCTGCCGGACTACACGAAGCGCAACATCGTGACTTGGAATCCTTCTACGAGCAGCGCAAAAACATTTATCTGGGAGAATCTGACCTCAGGCGCCAACAGTCAGCAGGCTGCGCTGGTATCAGCCAATGTCGTGGATTACATCAAAGGTAGTTCGGCCATGGAGAAAGCCTCGAATGGTGCTGGCACAGGAATATTCCGCTATCGCCAGAATAAGCTCGGGGATATCGTCAATTCGAACCCGCTTTATGTCCAGAAAAACGATTTCGGATACTCGGCGCTGCCGGCCAGCATCGCCGGCAGTAGCACTTACGCCGCATTCCTGACAACCAAGGCGGCGCGCAAGGGCATGATCTACGTCGGTGCGAATGACGGCATGCTGCACGGCTTTGATAGCGATGGCGTCGAAAAATTCGCCTTCATACCGAACAGCGTGTATCCCAATCTGAAAACATTGAGCGATCTCAATTACGGCCATCATTATTTTGTCGATGGACCATTGGCGGAAGGCGATGCCTATATCAAAGGCGGGTGGAAAAACGTCTTGCTGGGTAGCACTGGCGCCGGCGCGCAAAGCGTCTTCGCGATAGATGTGACTACACCCGGATCACTGGATGAAAAAAGCGTTTTGTGGGAGTACAACCATTCCGCAACCGATACCGACATGGGCAATGTGCTGGGCGCACCGGCGGTGGTGCTGCTGGCGAACAATAAATGGGCCGCTATTTTCGGTAACGGCTACAACAGCGTGAGCGGCCGTGCGGTCCTGTATCTGGTCGATGTAGAGACTGGTGTTCTGATCAAAAAAATAGACACCGGCGTCGGTAGCGTGGCGTCGCCGAACGGCCTGTCGGCGCCGGCATTGCTGTTCAATGCATCGCGCCAAGTGGTTGCTGCGTATGCCGGCGACTTGCAGGGTAATCTCTGGAAATTCGATTTGAGCAGCGCCAGCGATACTGCCCAATGGGCCGGCAGTTCATTGTTTATCGCAAAAGATGGAAGCAGCACGCCGATCGCTCAGCCGATCGTGCAAACTCCGGTCATCGCTCCTCATCCATTAGGCGGGTATCTGGTGATGTTCGGTACCGGCAAATATTTTGAAACGGCAGACTTGGGCAACACCAATACGCAGAGCGTTTACGGCATTTGGGACAAGCCGGGAGCCGACGCAGTAACCGGCCGCAGCCAGTTGCAGGTGCAAACGCTGACTGCAGTGTATTCGGCAGAAGGCCAGTCGCTCGGCCGCACGCTGAGCAGCAATCCGGTGGCGTGGGGAACCAAGCGCGGCTGGTATATCGATTATCTGACCAGCGGCGAACGCACGGTTGGCACATTGCATATATTGAACGACGTGATCTTGCTGAACACATCGTTGACTCCAAATACGGCGGATCCATGCGCCGGCGGTGGCTCGTCCCAAACTCTAGGGCGAATTTTCTGAGTGGCGCCTATTCCGAGAAATTTCATTTGTATGTCAAAGGCGTCCCGGACAATACGAACCTGAGTTCTGCAGTGATACCGGGCACCGCGGGCTCCGTGTCCGTCGGTGGTGGTAGTGGTGGCGGTGCGAATGATCCACGCTGCATCAATAGTATCGGTGCAGACGGAAAACCACATTGTTTGCAGTATTCGGTGACGGGCGTGGCGGTACGCCGCTGGCGTCAATTGTCGATTAAGCCGAATTAATCAATTGAAAATGGTTGGAATCCAGGGGATATTCATGAAATACAGCAATGCTTCATCGATGCAACGCGGCTTCACCTTGATTGAGCTCATGGTCGTGGTGGCAGTGGTTGCCATCCTGGCGGCGATTGCCGTACCGAGCTACACACAATATGTGCAACGCGGTTACCGCGCCCAAGCGATGGCGACATTGCTGAAACACGCCAATTGGATGCAGCAGCAGTACACGGTCAACAGCAGCTATCGTCAGCCGGATGGGTCGGCTCTCTCGTTGCCGGTGGTTTCCGACGGTGGCACAAGATACGCATACAAGATCAATGCTTCGACCAACAGTACGTTCGAGCTCACGGCTACGCCGACGCCAAACGATAAATGCGGAACTTTCTCGCTGGATAACAGCGGCAAAAGGGGAGTTACGGGTGGAAGGGCACCGGCGGCGTCTGTTGCAGATTGCTGGGCTGGACGCTAGCTTTTTTATTGATTTGCCCCAGAAAAATGGCGTTTGCTCATACATACTCAGGCCCGCTGGTGGTCTGAGTTTTTTTTTCTTCTTCTTCTTCTTCTTTCTCGTTATAGAGCTTTATAACGACGCCCGGTTTAATTTCCTATTTGCAACTTTATTCAGTGTCCGATAAGACAGCTGCGCATGCTTTTGTAATGCATCGGTATGAGGTTAGACGCTCAAGCGGCGTTTGACTTAACCGCGCCATATGAGGGAGTGCTCAAGCGGCAATCAAATCCCATCCAAGTTCCTTAAAAATGTTTTTTTTGAATGTAATTTCGACGGACGGTATAAGCCTGGAGACAGGCGGAACCCAGTTCCATTTCTTTGGGGAAATGGAGATTCTATAATTGGCTAAGGTCGATAACCGCGGCGAATTCAATTGGCGCCTGTTTGGAATTGGCTTGTTTGGGTAGGTGATGCGATGGCTATTTGATATGTTTTAAATGGAAGCAACGCTCGCTCATTTTCGCAGTGCGCAGATAAATTCAATAAAGACGAGGCATTTACATGTACGCCAATTCATTTCAACGCACATCGCGTGCGCAATCGGGCTTCACACTCATCGAAGTCATGATTGTGGTGGCGATCGTTGCGATCCTGGCGGCAATCGCCTTGCCTAGTTACAGTGATTACGTGCTGCGCGGGAAGCTCGTCGAGGCGACCAATATCTTGTCGGCGACACGCGCCAATATGGAACAGTACTATCAGGACAATCGTACCTATCAAACCGCCGGGACCATTATTTCACCTTGCGATAAGACTAGCATGACTACGCTGAGCGGCAGCCTCAAAAATTTTTCGATCGCTTGTGTATCTACAGCCACAAGCTACACCATTACCGCTACCGGTACCAACGCCGCCAGTGGTTTCACTTTTTCGATCGATGATGCCAATGTACAGGCATCAAGCGTCGCCGCCCCAGCCCCATGGCCGGCAGCAAGCTATACCTGCTGGGTAACCAAGAGAGGCATGACGTGCTAAAGCGATCCCTTTCCCGGGATGAACGCGGCTTTACGCTGATAGAGCTCGGGGTGACATTGACGGTGATGACGATCTTGCTGCTGATGGTAGTGCCGTCATTCGTCGGCTGGATGAACAACTCAAAGGTGCGTAGCGTTGCCGAGGGATTGCAAAACGGTTTGCGCGCGGCGCAGGCTGAAGCGATCCGACGCAGCCATCAGACTGCTTTCGTGCTGACTGGCGCGGCGCCGAAGGTCGATACTCCTGCCAGTACAACCGGTAGTGGCAGCAATTGGTATATCGAGGTCTTACCCGTCTATACCGGAGAGACTGTCGATACCCCTTTTGTTGAAGGGGGTTCCTTCAGCAATTTGGCCCCGGGCGTGAACATTACCGCCACGCCGGCTGCAGCTTCCCTGGTCTGCTTCAATTCGATGGGGCGGCTGGTTGCCAATAATGATGCAACCACTACGAAGAATTTTGGAACAACCTGCACGGCTCCTACCGGGAACATTACCTATGATGTCACGCTCACCGGTGCGACGCATCCGCTGCGGGTGCTGGTGGGGCTTGGCGGACAAGTGCGCATGTGTGACACCACAAGGACATTGAGCCCAACAGTTCCGGACGGATGCCCATGAAGACCATGTACTCCAAACGCCTTAACCAGTCAGGCATGTCGCTGATTGAAGTATTGATCTCCATGCTGATCTTTTCATTCGCCATCCTCGGATTGGTCGGCTTGCAGGCGAACGCCGTCAAGATTTCATTCGGTGCAGAAGACCGCACGCGGGCGGCCCTGATGGCAAACGAAATCATTGCAACGATGTGGACGCAAAAAACACTTTCACCATCGACGACTACGTGGCAATCGCGCTTGTCGAATCCGGCAGTTTCCGGGCTACCCGGAAGTGCGACGGGGAAGGTCAGTGCGGCAGATGCGAATGGTGTGGTGACGATCACCATCACTTGGCAGGAGCCGTCGAGCAAAACTACAGACAGTTATATTACCCAGGTTGCCATGCCATGAGCCAGTTACTTCTTGCCCGCAAGCGCCAGGACGGATTTAGTCTGATCGAATTGATGGTGGTGATCGCGATCGTCTTGGTCATGTCGCTTGCAATTTTTGGCGTGATGTCGACCAGCGAAGGAAAAAAACGCACGCTGACTTCAGTGAACGATATTGATCAGTCGGGCAATTTCGCGATGTATCAGCTGGAGAAGACAGTACGCATTGCAGGCTCCGGGTTTTCGCAGAGCTATGTGCAATCGTTCGGATGCCAGTTGTTCGCCAAGCAGACAACCAATGGCGTGATCCTGCCATTTAGCGGGGCCACCATGGCACAGCCATTCAATACGTTGAATGCAGCTCTTGGAGGAACGTTCGTGCTGGCGCCAGCCATTATCGCGAAGAATGCAACCACTCCTGGTATGAGCGGCAGTACATCCGATGCCCTGATCATCATGTCAGGTTCGGCTGGCTATGGCGAGGTACCGACGGCATTCACCAATTCTCCGACCTCGGCACAGCTTAATTTACAAAGCACTTTGTCCTTCAAGCCAAATGATCTTGTCCTGGTTGTCGATCAGGCCGGTAGCTCAGGAGCGTTGCCTTGCATGATTCAACAGGTGGACTCCGCTTATACGGCTAGCACGAACGCCACGGCACTACCGCTGGCGGGTACCTACTACGCAAGTTCGATCAAGGCTAAAGGTGGTGCGATCAGAAATCTGACGGATTATTCCAATAACGCCCTTGCCATGGGTATTGGCAATAGTGCGCGTAACCCGCCATCATTCCAGCTGCTTGGTGTGGGGGACAACAACGTATTGTTTCAATACGATTTGCTGCAGGGCGGAACTTACGATACTGCGATCCCAACCGCAGACGGTGTTTTTGAAATGCATGCACTGTACGGTGTGGACACAAATAACGATGGTCTGGTTGATAAATGGGTAGATCCGTCGACGACGGGTTATGACTATGCCACGCTGGAAAGCGGAACGGTCGCCGCAAATAACACGTTGCTGACAATCAAGGCGATTCGCATCGGCTTGATCATGCGCACTTCGCTGCAGGAAAAGGCCCCAGTATCGCCCGCCCCACCTGCGACAACAGGGCCGTTAACCTTGTTTTCGGATTTGGGCAAGACGCTCACATACACGCGAACTCTGACCACTGCAGAGCAAAATTATCGATATCGGACCATCGAATCGACCATCCCACTTCGCAATTCACTGCTATTAAATTAAGCCATGAAATCTGCGTCCACATACTCTCGCCGTCGCCCGCAGCCAGGTTCGGCAATCTATCGCAACGGCCAACGCGGGATCATCCTGATCGTTACCATGTTTGCCTTGATCATATTGATGATCTCGGGCATCGCGCTGGTACGCTCGTTTGATTCTTCGCTTGTATTGGCCGGTAATATGGCCTTCAAGCGGGATCTGGTCAATCAGGGGGAGCGCGGAATGGCAGCCGCCATTGCGTCCATCAAATCGGGAACTTTGGTGTCTGAAACTACGCGCCAAAGCGATCTGCTCAGCAGCAATTATTTGTCATCGTTGCAGACAACAGATGCACATGGAATCCCGACCATCTTGCTCAACGACAGTACCTGGAAGACAGCTGGATTGGGCACGAGCGACGACATTACTGACGCGACGAGCCAGGTGACAATCCGCTACGTGATCGACCGTCTGTGCTTGGCCTCCGGTGCTGCCAGCACCGCCAATTGTATTGTCGGGTCATATGGCGACAAGGGCGGCACCGCCAACACGAAAAGAGCCACCGGAATTACCCCACCGGTATATCGGATCAGCGTACGTGTCACCGGCCCGCGCAATACGCAAACCTATTTGCAAACAACGTTCTCAATCTGAACGCGCATGTCCCAAAAAATGCAAAAACATCACTGGAGTTTCAATATGGCGACCATATCTTTCTTGCGGCGAACGGCTGGTTTTTTTCGACTCATTGCCGCTTTCTGTATGACGCTACTGTCTTTTTCAAGCTACGCTGATGTTACGCTGTTCGATCAGCCAATTTTTACGTCTACCGTAGTTCCAGGAAATCTGATGTTGCCCCTGTCGGTTGAGTATCCGACAGCATTGAGTCAAGCCTATCCATACACATCGAATCCGTATACACCGACGACCACATATCTCGGTTATTTCGACGGCGGCAAGTGCTACACCTATGTAGCCAATACGACGACACCGGCCAGCAGCTATTTCCAGCCGTATGGCAACGCTACTAGTCATGCTTGCACTTCCACCTCAACCAACCCGCTCTGGAGCGGTAACTGGCTGAATTGGGCGGCCATGCAGACGATCGATTCATTTCGCTGGGCACTGACCGGTGGATATCGGTCAGTCGATACAGCCACGTCAACTATTCTTGAAAAGGCTTATGCGTCGGGGCAGGGCGGCAACGGCGAAACACCGAACAAGACCATTCCTTCATCAACGGGGACTGCGACGGACGTTACCGGGCGACCCCCTTTACCTGGTCGACGGTTACCTCGCGCATTTGGGGCGTCGGAAATCAAATCTGGGTTTCGGGCATAAGTTCCTCAAGTTTGGACAGCGCATCGACTATCGTGAACTATACCGGGCAGTATGGTACGTTGAGCAGTACGCCAGTACAAACTTGCGTTGCTACGCGGACCAAAACCACCAATAATTTTGGGACTCCGACATGTACATCGACTACTACCACCGCCTACAATGCAAGCCCGATAAAAACCACGCAAGGCCCTACGTGCACACTGACTAACAAAAGTCTTACTCAGACTTGCGTGACGATTAGTCCCACTAATGTGACGGGTACAGCGGATCCGACGCAAGTATATGCGCTCAATGTCAGGGTCCAGGTCTGCAATAGCAGCGTGGGCGTGGAATCAAATTGTGTTGCGTACGGCTCGAATTACAAGCCACAAGGCTTGATGCAGCAGTACGCTATGAAAATTCGATTCGGTGCCTTTGGCTACTTATATGACAATTCGATTCAACGTGACGGTGGGGTGTTGCGTGCGAATATTAAATATATCGGCCCGCAACAACCGGTGCCGGGATCGCCAAATATTACAAATCCCTTAGCTGAATGGAGTGCCACAGATGGTACTTTCGTTGTTAATCCCAACCCGCTGGATGCCTCGGCCTCGGGTGTGAGTAATAGCGGTGTCATGAACTATCTGAATAAATTTGGCGAAGCTGCCCAGAATTACAAGACTTATGATCCGGTGAGTGAACTGTATTACGCGGCGATTCGCTATTACAAGCATTTGGGAGATGTGTCGACGTATTCGTCGATCCCCTCTGGCTCATCAGCAATGCTGGACGGTTTCCCTGTGATTACGGGATCAAGCACGGATCAATCTAAAGTATCAGGGTGGGTCGATCCAATCATTTATAGCTGCCAAAAGAATTTTATTCTGGGTATCGGTGACGTCAACACCCATGCGGATGCGAATTTGCCGGGAAGTACCATCGGCAATACTACCTATGAGACAGCGACTAGGCCAACGGATACGACGGTCGACGTGACGAAGGCAACCAACATGGTTGGTACCCTGGAAGGGTTGGGTACTGCCGCCACCAAAACGGCTCCTTTCGTTCCACTCGGACAGATGTATCTGGGGGATTCCGCAACTTATTTCATCGCGGGCCTTGCCTATGATTCGCATGTCAACGATATACGGCCAAACGACTTTAAGAATGCAAAGGGAGTCAAGACCGGGATACAAACTATTTCGACTTACTGGTTGGATGTGCAGGAATATCAGACGTATAAAAATAATAATCAATTTTACCTGGCGACGAAATATGGTGGATTCACAGTTCCTAAGAATTTCGCTCCATACGCCTCGACCAATGCCCTGAATACGTTAACCATTAGCGGTACTCCGGCGACAACAACTGCGTTGACTGATGCGATGTGGCACACCACGACCGACACGGTTGGCAGCAATAAGCGTCCAGATAACTATTTCAGTGCCGGACAGGCGGATAAAATGGTCAGTGGTTTGCAATCGGCATTTTCCAATATTGCCAATGCAATTACGGCATCCGGCAGCGCCTTCTCAAGCACTTCGCCAAATATTCCTTCAGGCAGCCTAAGTTATGCGACGCAATATTCGGATAACTGGACCGGGGATGTAATTGCCAGTACCGTGACTTACGATGCAAATGGCAATCCAACCTATGGCACGCCGCCGGTATGGGACGCAAGGAATGTACTGCAAACGCAAACCAGCCGGCAAATTGTCACTTGCTGTACAACCGCCGGTGCTGGCTTGCCTTTCCAAGATGCCAATTTGAAAGATGCAACGCAACTGAATGCTCGCACCAACTATGCGTCATTCGCCAACGTCAGCGGAGTGGGCGCCACCTCGCAATCCGCCGTGAATTACCTGGCCTATTTGCGTGGCAACCAGAGTCTCGAAGTCAGTAAGACAGGCGGCATATATCGGACGCGTTCATTTTTGTTGGGCGACATTGTTGATTCCAAGGTGAATCCTGTTGCCGCTCCGGCCAGTCCGTTCTCGGACAGTACGAATATCGGTTACGCTGCATTCAAGAGCAAATACAAAAGCCGCTCTACCGTGGTATATGTTGGCGCCAATGACGGTATGATGCATGCCTTTGACGGGTCATCAAGCACTACCACGGGCGGTTCCGAGTTGTTTGCTTACGTTCCGAGTTTCGTATATGGCACCACAGCGACTGCGCCGACGAGCGGATTGGCATCCCTGGGGCGCCTGGATTTCACGCATCATTACCTTGTGGATGGCACGCCGCAGGTCTTTGATATTGATACCCAATATACTTCATCTGCGACAGGTACCCTGACTGCTTCCACAGCCACGACCGCAACCTGGAAATCTATTCTGATTGGCGGGCTTGGGAAAGGTGGCCAAGGGTACTATGCGATAGACGTTACCGACCCCACCGCCTGGACCAGTGAAACCAATGTTGCCAGCAAAGTCTTGTGGGAGTTCACAACGACTCATATGGGGTACTCATATGGCGATCCGGTCGTGGTTAAAACCAAAAAGTATGGCTGGGTAGCGATCTTGACTTCCGGTTATAACAACGATGATGGCGTCGGTTATTTCTTTATCGTCAATCCGGCAAACGGCGCGTTGCTGGAGACTGTATCTACCGGCGCAGGTTCAACCACCAGCCCAGCTGGGCTGGCACACGCTTCCGCATACGTTCCAGATTTTACTGACGGTACCGCTGATTCGGTCTATGCGGGCGACTTGCTGGGGAATGTGTGGAGACTTGATTTGACGCCTTCTTCCGGCACGTATGCCGCGCCAACCCAAATTGCCACTTTGACTGACAAGTCAGGTACTGCGCAGCCTATAACAACGCCGCCACTCATCGAGGTCCAACCTAATGCCTACAAGCGCTATGTGCTGATTGGCACCGGCCGCCTGCTCTCATTTACTGATGTGCCAAGTACCCAGACCCAGACTTTCTATGCGATCGTGGATGGTACGTCTGGTTCGGGTGCCTTTTACACTTCATCTACTTTGCCTAAAGGCATTACGTTCCCTGTGACTCGCAGCAATATGATTGCAAACACCGATGATACTCAGGCGATCACTCCGGATACGGCAAAGCCCATGGGTTGGTACCTCGATCTGAGTGCAGGGGAACTTGTCAATATTCCACCAGCAGCCAATTCAGGTATTGTCACCTTTGCAGCCAATCTGCCGGGCGGCGATGTCTGCAGTGGCTCTGGCAGTAATGAGATTTATGTGCTCAATTTTGGCTCAGGCCAGTCCGTGGCAACCGATAGTAGCGGGAATGTCATTACCAGCAACACTTCGCTCACGGGCTTGATCACAGATGTTGAAATTATTAATGTTGGAGGTAAGCTACGTGTGCAAGCTGGTAATTCCTCGGGGCAGGTTAGCAACGTCCCAGGTGCATTGGGTGGTGCAAATACCCTGAAACGTCTGAATTGGCGTGAAATTCCTACCTCAGACTAATAGCAGCAGGTAGGGGGTGACTGGTGACGCTTTGAAGAAATGGCTGGATAGCAGTAATGTGAAGCGATGGGCGGCGGAGTACAGTCGTCCATCGTTATTTTTTTTTGGCGTATCAATCAGCTTGCACGTCCTGCTTATTGTGATCGCGGCCAAAACAATCATGTCCGGCCAGCGCTTGCGCGAAAATTCCCATGTGCTGCAGATGACCTTGTATGTCGGCATCGGTGAAGCCAAGGAAGCGACTCCGCCTGCAATCCCAAAGTTGGTCCCACCGCCAATCCAATTGGCACCCCGCATAGATGCCAGTAAATCGCAGCCCGGGAGCGGCAGCATCGGCGATGCCATTCCTAAGGCCGGTCTGGCGGACAAGGCCGATGACATCCGCGATGAATCGCCTTCGACCTTCTTGCCATCCAGTGAAATGGACCTTGGCGCCGTGCCAGTTTCCGAGCCGGATAGCAGACTGCTTGTTGGTGTGGAAAGCAGCGGTTTGCCAATTCGCTTGCGTCTTTACGTCGATAAGTACGGGGTCGTCAAAGATATCCACGTCTTGCAGGTTGACGATATGGATGCTCCTGCGGTTGAACGCCTTGAGTCCATGTTTTATGCGACGACTTTTATTCCTGCACGGCGTGAAGGACGGGACATGTCTTCATATATGGACATTGAAGTGAATATTGCTGATTTCAATGGCGTTGCGGCAGCGCCGACGGCGCCGCGCAAGCGCCATGAGTCAATGCGAAGCATGCTTAGCATCCACTTTTGTAGTTAACGAAATGCGTTCTGGTATGCGCTACATTGTTTACTCTGCTTTAGAACGCGTCCCCAGGTACTCGCACCCATCCCTCCATCAACACCCGCGCACTGCGGCTCATGATCGCTTTGGTCACGCTCCATTCGCCATTGACCTGGCTGGCTTCCGCACCTACCCGTAAAGTGCCGGAAGGATGACCGAAGCGCACTGCGTTCAATGAACCGCCGCCAGCCGCAAGGTTGACCAGCGTACCGGGAATCGCGGCTGCGGTGCCGATGGCGACGGCGGCGGTGCCCATCATGGCGTGATGCAGCTTGCCCATCGATAGCGCGCGCACCAGCAGATCGATATCGGCGGCGGCGACTTGCTTGCCGCTGGAGGATACGTAGCTGGCTGGCTTGGCGACGAACGCGACCTTCGGGGTGTGCTGGCGGTTGGCGGCTTCTTCTAGCTTCTTGATGAGGCCCATGCGCAGCGCGCCATGCGCGCGTATGGCTTCGAATTTTGCCAGAGCCGCGGTATCGCCGTTGATGGCGTCTTGCAGTTCGGTGCCAGTGTAGCCGAGCGCTTCGGCGTTGAGGAAAATGGTCGGGATACCCGCGTTGATCATCGTGACCTTGAGCGTGCCGACGCCTGGTACTTCGAGATCGTCCACCAGGTTCCCGGTGGGGAACATGGAGCCGCCTGCGCCATCTTCGTCGGCAGCCGGGCCATGAATTCAAGTTGTACTTCTGCGGCAGGGAAGGTGACGCCGTCGAGCTCGAAGTCGCCGGTTTCCTGCACTGCGCCGTTGGTGATGGGGACATGCGCGACGATGGTCTTGGCGATGTTGGCCTGCCAGATGCGGATGGTGGCGATGCCGTTTTGCGGTATGCGGCTGGCGTCGATCAGGCCGCTGTTGATCGCGAATGAACCGACTGCGGCAGACAGGTTGCCGCAGTTGCCGCTCCAGTCGACAAATGCCTTGTCGATCGCGACCTGGCCGAACAGATAATCGACATCGTGATCGGGCTTGCTGCTTTTGGACAGGATGACCGTCTTGCTGGTGCTGGAGGTTGCGCCGCCCATGCCGTCAATCTGCTTGCCGTATGGGTCCGGGCTGCCGATGACGCGCAGTAGCAGCGCATCGCGCGCCGGGCCTGGCGTCTGCGCTGCTTCGGGTAAATCTTGCAGGCGGAAGAACACACCTTTACTGGTACCGCCGCGCATGTAGGTGGCGGAGATCTTGATCTGGGGTACGTGGGTCATATCATGTTGTCCTAATGATGTTTTCTTCGATCAAAAGTGGTGGTTGCGCTTGTACCATGCGGTTGCCTAGAGTCATCTGGGGTCAGAGTTTTTTTCGCGGTCTTTTGCGAAAATTACTCTGACCCCAGTTAGCTCTTTGTGTTACGCGCGCCGAAAACTAGATTGCGTTTGTCGCGTCTCAGGCAGACGTCGACGATTCGAGGAAGTCCTGCGCAAAACGTTGCAGCACGCCACCGGCTTCGTAGATCGATACTTCTTCCGCTGTATCAAGACGGCAGGTTACCGGCACTTCCAGGCGCTCGCCGTTCTTGCGATTGATGACTAACGTCAGCGTCGTGCGCGGCGTACGTTCGCCCAGCACGTCGAAGGTTTCGCTGCCGTCAATTTGCAGGGTGTTGCGGTTCACACCCGGCTTGAACTCCAGCGGCAGCACGCCCATGCCGACCAGGTTGGTGCGGTGGATGCGCTCGAAGCCTTCCGCGACGATGGCTTCCACACCAGCCAGCCGTACGCCTTTGGCGGCCCAGTCGCGTGAAGAACCTTGGCCGTAGTCGGCGCCGGCGATCACGATCAGTGGCTGCTTGCGTTCCATGTAAGTCTCGATGGCTTCCCACATGCGCGTGACCTTGCCTTCCGGTTCGACGCGGGTCAGCGAGCCGGCTTTGACCTTGCCGTTTTCCTTTACCATTTCATTCTTCAATGTCGGATTGGCGAAGGTGGCGCGCTGTGCTGTGAGGTGATCGCCCCGATGCGTGGCGTAGGAGTTGAAATCCTCTTCCGGTAAGCCCATCTTGGCCAGGTATTCGCCGGCGGCGCTATCGAGCATGATGGCGTTCGATGGCGACAGGTGATCGGTAGTGATGTTGTCGCCCAATACCGCCAGCGGCCGCATGCCCTTCATCGTGCGCGCGCCGGCCAGTGCGCCTTCCCAGTACGGCGGACGGCGGATGTAGGTAGTCTGCGGACGCCAGTCGTACAGCGGGCTGACTTTCTCGCCGTTATCGGCAACCACGGCAAACATTGGTTCGTAGACTTTGCGGAACAGCTCAGGCTCGACGCTGGCAGCGACGATGGCGTCGATTTCTTCATCGGATGGCCAGATGTCTTTCAGCGTCACGGGATGACCGGCAGCGTCAATGCCGAGGATATCCTTTTCGATGTCGAAACGGATGGTGCCGGCAATCGCATAGGCCACTACCAGCGGCGGCGAGGCCAGGAAAGCCTGTTTGGCGTAAGGATGGATACGGCCGTCGAAATTGCGATTACCCGAGAGGACCGCGGTGGCGTACAGGTCGCGCTCGACGACTTCTTTCTGGATCACCGGATCGAGGGCACCGCTCATGCCGTTGCAGGTGGTGCAGGCAAAGGCCACGACGCCGAAGCCCAGTTTTTCCAGTTCCGGCAGCAATCCTGCTGCTTCCAGATACAGTGCCACCGTCTTGGAGCCAGGTGCGAGCGAGCTTTTTACCCAAGGCTTGCGCAGCAGGCCGCGCGCATTCGCGTTGCGCGCCAGCAGGCCGGCGGCGATCATGTTGCGCGGGTTGTTGGTGTTGGTGCAGCTGGTGATGGCGGCGATAATCACGGCGCCATCAGGCATCAGGCCCGGTTCATTTTCTACCGTACCGCTGATGCCGCGTGCTGCCAGCTCCGAAGTCGGCACGCGATTGTGCGGGTTGGATGGCCCGGCGATATTGCGCACCACGGACGACAGGTCGAAGCGGATCACGCGTTCGTACTCGGCATTCTTCAGGCTGTCCGCCCACAGGCCGGTTTCCTTGGCGTAGAGCTCCACCAGCTTGACCAGCGCATCGTCGCGGCCGGTGAGCTTCAGGTATTTGATGGTTTGCTCGTCGATGTAAAACATCGCGGCAGTGGAGCCGAACTCCGGCGCCATGTTGGAAATGGTGGCGCGGTCGCCCAGCGTCAGGTGGGAGGCACCTTCGCCGTAGAATTCCAGATAGGAGGACACAACTTTCTGCGCACGCAGGAACTCGGTCAGCGCCAGCACGATGTCGGTCGCGGTGATGCCCGGCTGTGGCTTGCCCGTCAGTTCAACGCCGATGATATCCGGCAGGCGCATCCACGAAGCGCGGCCCAGCATCACGCTTTCCGCTTCCAGGCCGCCGACGCCGATGGCGATCACGCCCAGCGCATCCACCATCGGCGTGTGGCTGTCGGTGCCGACCAGCGTATCCGGGAAGGCGACGCCGTCCTTCACTTGGATCACCGGCGACATGCGCTCAAGGTTGATCTGGTGCAGGATGCCGTTGCCAGGCGGGATGACGTCAACGTTTTTGAACGCCTTCTTGGTCCAGTTGATGAAATCGAAGCGGTCTTCATTACGACGGTCTTCGATGGCGCGGTTCTTGTCGAAGGCGTCGGCGTCGAAGCCGCCGCATTCAACGGCCAGTGAGTGATCTACTACCAGCTGCGTCGGCACCACGGGGTTGACCAGGGCAGGGTCGCCGCCTTGCAGGGCAATCGCATCGCGCAGGCCGGCGAGGTCGACCAGTGCGGTCTGGCCGAGGATGTCGTGACACACCACGCGCGCCGGGAACCACGGGAAGTCGAGGTCGCGTTTGCGTTCGATGAACTGTTTCAGGGAGTCGGTCAGTGTCGCCGGGTCGCAACGGCGCACCAGGTTCTCGGCCAGCACACGCGAGGTGTACGGCAGTTTGTCGTAGGCGCCAGGCTGGATGGCATCGACAGCTGCCCGCGTGTCGAAGAAATCCAGCTTGGTGCCGGGCAGGGGTTTGCGGTTTGCTGTGTTCATGGCTCAGTCAGAGAAGAAGGTAAAGCTCGAGACAAAAAAACAGATGCCGTCATTCCCGCGAACGCGGGAATCCATTTTGCACTCGTAACCTGGATCCCCGCGTTCGCGGGGATGACGGCGTTTTTAGAAATTGCCTTAAATGATCAACGTTTAGCGATCGGCACAAACTCCAGATTGTCCGGGCCGACATAATTGGCCGATGGACGAATGATCTTGTTGTCGATACGTTGTTCGATCACGTGTGCGGCCCAGCCAGAGGTGCGGGAAATCACGAACAGCGGGGTAAACATCGCGGTCGGCACACCCATCATGTGGTACGAAACAGCCGAGAACCAGTCCAGGTTCGGGAACATTTTCTTGACTTCCCACATCACGCTTTCCAGACGCTCGGCGATGTCGAACATCGCTGTCGATCCGGCTTCCACCGACAACTTGCGGGCCACTTCCTTGATGACCTTGTTGCGCGGATCGGAGACGGTGTACACCGGATGGCCGAAGCCGATCACCACTTCCTTGTTCTCTACGCGGCTGCGGATATCGGCTTCCGCTTCATCCGGATTGTCGTAACGTTTCTGGATTTCCAGTGCGACTTCATTCGCGCCGCCATGCTTCGGGCCGCGCAGTGCGCCGATGGCGCCAGTGATGGCAGAGTAGAAATCGGAACCGGTGCCGGCAATCACGCGGCTGGTGAACGTGGAGGCATTGAACTCGTGTTCCGCATACAGGATCAGCGACACGTGCATCGCCTTTTCCCACGAGGCCGACGGTTTCTTGCCGTGCAACAGGTGCAGGAAATGGCCGCCGATGGATTCGTCGTCGGTTTCAACTTCGATGCGCTTGCCATTGTGGCTGAAGTGATACCAGTACAGCAGCATCGAGCCGAACGAAGCCATCAGGCGGTCGGCGATGTCGCGTGCGCCTGGTGCATTGTGGTCTTCTTTCTCGGGCAGCGTGCAGCCCAGCACCGACACGCCGGTGCGCATCACGTCCATCGGATGCGAGGCGGCAGGCAACGCTTCCAGCGCCGCCTTGACGCTGGCCGGCAGGCCGCGCAGGGATTTCAGTTTGGTCTTGTAACCCTTGAGTTCGGCAGCAGTCGGCAACTTGCCATGCACCAGAAGATAGGCGATTTCTTCGAACTCGCAGGTGTCAGCGATATCCAGGATGTCATAGCCACGGTAGTGCAGGTCGTTGCCGGTTTTACCGACGGAACACAGCGCAGTATTGCCAGCGGTGACGCCAGACAGCACGACGGATTTTTTTGGCTTAAAGGGGGTCGACTGCGCAGTTGCTTGTGCTTCACTCATTTTTTAGTCTCCTGACGGAAGGGAATCGGGGTGTCTTGAAATCGGGGCGTTATTTCTTTTGTGCGGCAAACAGGGCATCCAGATGCCGCTCGAAATCGTGATAATTGATCCGGTCATACAATTCCATGCGGGTCTGCATGGTGTCGATCACATTCTTTTGCGTGCCGTCGCGACGGATTGCGGCGTAGACGTTTTCTGCCGCCTTGTTCATGGCGCGGAACGCTGACAACGGATACAGCACCAGGCCGACATCGGCCGATTTCAGTTCGTCCACAGTAAACAATGGCGTCGAGCCGAATTCAGTGATGTTGGCCAGCACCGGTACCTTGACCGCGGCGGCAAATTGCTTGTACATCGCCAGCTCGGTTATCGCTTCCGGGAAAATCATGTCGGCGCCGGCTTCAACGCAGGCAATCGCGCGATCCAGCGCCGATTCCAGCCCTTCCACTGCCAGCGCATCGGTGCGCGCCATGATGACGAAGTTGTCGTCGGTGCGGGCATCGACGGCGGCCTTGATGCGGTCAACCATTTCCTGCTTGCTGACGATTTCCTTGTTCGGACGATGGCCGCAACGCTTGGCGCCGACCTGGTCTTCGATATGGATCGCTGCCGCGCCGAACTTGATCATCGATTTGACGGTGCGCGCCACGTTGAAGGCGCTGGCGCCGAAGCCGGTATCCACATCGACCAGCAAAGGCAGATCGCAGACATCGGTGATGCGGCGCACATCGGTCAGCACATCGTCCAGATTGGAAATGCCAAGGTCAGGCAAGCCCAGCGAACCGGCCGCGACACCGCCGCCGGACAAGTAAATGGCTTTGTAACCGGCACGCTTGGCCAGCAAGGCGTGATTGGCGTTGATCGCGCCGATCACCTGTAGCGGGGATTCTTCCTGTACCGCCTTGCGGAAGGCGGCGCCTGCGGAATGCTGACTCATGTGTTCTCCTGATGAATGGCTGGTTGTTTCATGCAGATGTCTGCACGATGGATCTTCCTGCGATAAAGCAATCGCCATGCCACGCAAGTAACGACTCACAGGGGAACGTGCCAGGTATTTGAATAGTTTCATTAAATCAATGGCTTATGACGATTTTTTGTTGAGGGTAAAATCCATCTGATGCCAAATTGAGCAATTGATTTGTTTCATTCGATGTTACATTTACGTGTATTGAAACATTGATGTTCCACATATTTGAAACATGCAACATCCACTTCCTCCCCGCCGTA
This sequence comes from Collimonas arenae, assembly GCF_001584165.1. Taxonomy (NCBI): domain Bacteria; kingdom Pseudomonadati; phylum Pseudomonadota; class Betaproteobacteria; order Burkholderiales; family Oxalobacteraceae; genus Collimonas; species Collimonas arenae. Next base: position 3,673,119 of record NZ_CP013233.1, on the reverse strand, counting down.
AGCTCGGCGATGCCCACGATCCCGCCAACGCCAGCCAAAAGCCGGTGATCTGGACCGTTTCGGTCTCGCGCTTGTCAGACCTGTTCCGCGACATCACGCTGGAATACGACGACCGCGCGAGCATCGAACCCATTCATCTCGGCTTCGACGAAGCCGCGCGCTACATCCGTGAGCGGATGGAAACCGAACGCTGCGACGCCGTGATCGCCGCCGGTTCCAACGGCGCCTATCTGAAGAGCCGGTTGTCGGTGCCGGTCGTGATCGCCAAGGCCAGTGGTTTCGACGTACTGCAGGCCTTGGCGCGCGCGCGCCAGATCACGCCCGACATCGGCATCATCACTTACCAGTCGACGATGCCGGTGCTCAAGGAATTCCAGAACGCCTTCGGCTTCAACATCCAGCAACGCGACTACGCCACCGAAGAAGATGCGCGTGCACAGATCAATGAGCTCAAGGCCAGCGGCGTCAAGGCGATTGTCGGCGCCGGCCTGATCACTGATCTGGCCGAAGAGGCCGGTCTGGCTGCGGTCTTCGTCTATTCCGCCACATCGATCCGCCAGGCCTTCGATGACGCGCTGGAAATCGCACTGCTGACGCAGCTGGAATCGAGCCGTAGTCAAGGCCACGGTCGCAATGCGCCGGTGGCCGACACGCTGCGCGCCAAGCACGGCCTCAACGATTTGCGCGGCGATTCGCCGATGATGGAAACCCTGCGCCAGTCGATCGTGCTGTATGCGAAATCGCAAGCCACGGTATTGATTCAAGGCGAAACCGGCACTGGCAAGGAACTCGTCGCCCAGGCCATCCACCGCGAAAACCCGCGCGCACTAGCCGGCAACAAGCCGTTTGTCGCTGTCAATTGCGGCGCGATTGCGGAGTCGCTGTTGGAGTCGGAATTATTCGGTTATGAAGAGGGGGCATTCACCGGCTCACGTCGCGGCGGCCATGCCGGCCTGTTCGAAGCCGCCCATCGCGGCACACTGTTCCTGGATGAAATCGGTGAAATGCCGCTGCCGCTGCAAACCCGTTTGCTACGGGTGCTGGAAGAACGCGAAGTGGTAAGAGTCGGCGGCACCCGGCCGATCCCGGTCGATGTCCGTATCATCAGCGCCACCCACTGCGACCTGGAGCAACGCGTACGCGAAGGCCGCTTCCGCGCCGATCTGTTCTATCGCCTCGCCGTATTGCGCCTGACACTGGCGCCGCTGCGCGAACGTCCGGAAGATCTGATCGTTCTGGCTGAATGGTGTTTGAAAAAAGCGCTGGCCGCGCTCGGTGCCAGACCGCATCCCAACCTGCACGCCGAACTCATCGCCTGCGCACCCTTGCTCGGCGCGTATGCTTGGCCTGGCAATGCGCGTGAGGTGCGTAACCTGATGGAAAGGCTGGCGTTGTTTTTGGCAGCTGAGCCGTTGCAGGCGCTGTCGCCGGCTTTCATTATCAGCGTTGCGCCGGAGTTTGCTCCGCGGGCATTGTCGCCTGCATTGGCAAGCGGGCCGATTGCGTCAAGCGCCACGCCAGAGGACGCTGAAAGCATTGCGCAAGTGTTGGCGCGTTTTAATGGAAACCGGGAGGCGGCTGCTAAATACCTTGGTATTAGTCGTACTACGCTTTGGCGTAAGATCAAGAGTCTATGAGTGGGAGCAATTTGCGATAGGTTGACTTTAATAGTCTGTGTAGAGTCATATAAATGCTTGGCGTCTAATCTATTTTTGTTGTTCATGGATTAAAACATGGATGCAAAAAAATTCCTTGCTCACAGCAGTTGATCTCCAATTACCTCTTATTCGCCAACACTTGGGCATAGACCGAGCTTGGTTTAGGCGCATTTTGTTTCGGGGAAATTTATTTGCAAATTTCCAACCGAAGTATAAATGACGCTTTATGATCATGTCGGATTGCAATTGAATCATCCAAATTTGCACGGCATGTTCTCTGTTCAATTCCTACACATTGAATCGAAGCATTCACCCACTTACTTGCTAGGAGTTGGATTTCATGCGTTTAAATTTCACTCAGACGTATCAATCTATATATTCGCTAGTTTCGGACGAACTTCCTGATTTTGTTGTTTTGACCGGACCCAATGGTTCAGGCAAGACACATCTCCTTAGAGCAATTGAAGCTGGACATATTTCGGTTGATGGGGTAGCCAAAAATGGCGGAGTCGCCAGATTTTTTGATGCTATGTCATTGGTGCCTACAGATACTGGTGCATTCTCAAGCGCTACTCTGCGCCAGATGCGTCAGACCACGTTACAACAGTTGAATCATTTAAAGGGAGTCGCTCGTAATGAGGTCAATGGACTTCTAGTAGGGTTGATGGCCGAAGCGTCGAAAAACAATGCGCAATTTATATTGTCTGATCCTCTTTCCGTTCTTATTGGGGATATCAATGCAATCTCGCGAAACTTAGGGGTCACAACAGAATTTGTTGAAACGACGCGCCAACAAGTTTTGCAACATATGAGTCAACGCGAATCGGAATATGTTCGAGTGAGCGGTATTAGTCCGGGGCTTCAGAAATTCTCAAAACTCAAAAATATTCCGTTGGCGCTAATTGGCGAAAAGGATCTGCAGACCGAAGCTATAGATTTATGGGGAAATGCCAACGTATTTCAACAAAGCTTAGGGCAATTGTTCGTCGCATACCGTGATATGCAACTTTTGAATAAGCTCCAACAACTCGATTTGGCGGAGAATCGGCAATCAGATGCTAAGGCGCTTTCGGAGCTTGAATTCGAAAGCCAATACGGTAAATCACCATGGGATTTCGTCAATGCAGTTTTGGAGCGAGCGCAGTTACCATTCCGAATCAATAAACCCAAGTCTAATGTTTACGACGACTTTACTCCTGTTCTCACGAAAATATCAAACGGGATAGAGGTCCCGTTTGGCCAACTCTCATCTGGGGAAAAAGTTCTGATGTCCTTCGCGTTATGTTTGTATCAGGCAAGAGACAGCCGACAGGCAATTCAATACCCTGAACTAATCTTGTTGGATGAAGTAGATGCTCCTTTGCACCCGACGATGACACGACACTTGATTGAAACGATCAAAGAGGAACTCGTAGTTCAGAGAGGTATTAAGGTCATTCTGGCAACTCACTCTCCGACCACTGTAGCTCTTGCGCCGGATGAATCTATATTTGTTATGCGCAATAGTTACAGCTTAAAAAAATCATCTAAAGAAAAAGCGGTTCGGCTTTTGACATACGGTATTCCAACACTTTCGATTAGTTTTGATGGGCGACGACAGGTGTTTGTGGAAAGTCGAATTGACGCGGAAATGTACGAAAAATTATTTCAAATTATCAAACCACAATTTGATTCGGAAGTATCACTACATTTTATTGCAGCATCTGGCGCCTCTAAGTCTGGGTCAGTAGCGGACGAGAATGGTGGGGCAACAGTTGTAAAGAATTTAGTGAGTCATCTTGAGAAGGCAGGTAATACATCTACATTTGGCATCATCGATTGGGATAAAACCAATATCTCGAACGGGCGTGTTTTTGTGCTTGCGGAAGGAAGTAGATACTCCTTGGAAAATTGTATCTTTGATCCATGCTTGGTTGGACTCAAGATCGCCAAATTGGATATAAAAATAGCAAGAGAGAAACTTAAAATTGCGGCGACAGAGACGTATATTTCCTTGGTTGGTGGAGATGTGGCACGAATGCAAGCCCTCGCGACTGCCACAGCGCGGGCCTTGGGTTTCGAGGGGGAGTGCGTTGAATGTGAATATTTGGACGGAAAAAAACTCTCTCTTCCCAAAGCGATGTTGGAAGAAAATGGACATTTCTTAGAAGATAAAATTAAGCAGGTATTTCCGATATTGCTGGGAAATTACAAAAATACCGGAAGTTTGCTAAGGACTATTGTTAATGATGTGGCGCCGGACGTTCCTGGTTGGATTCCTAAGGAATTATCAATATTGTTCAAAGGGCTTTCAACGGATATTGAAGGTCCAAACATTCAGTAGAAGCCCCCATTCTTTGCCCACTTCAACAAATTTTTGTCGATAGTTTATTAGGGCAGAGTAAAGGGGCCGTAAAACGTCCTTTTCCAGCCGGTGCAGGATATTGGTCGTCGTGCGAGCCTGCCAGGTATCGCGCATGTTTGCATGCCACTCATGTGCCACAGCCTCAAAGGTATTGGCATTGAAAGTCGCTCTGTGCAATTTTTTTCAAGTCGTTTAGCTTGGGCGGGATCATTTCCTGCTGCTTTCAGATTTTTTGCATCCATGCTGTTCAGGGGTAATACGTGGATGTAAGTACGGGAGCAAACAAGTGGATGTAAATGGGCGTTAAAGCGTTCAGAAAACAAAAAACCCGCATCAGCACTAGGCTAGAGGCGGGTTTCTGTACGTTACTGGACTTCTTGAAACGTGTTCGTGGTGGTGATAGGTGGACTTGAACCACCGACCCCAGCATTATGAGTGCTGTGCTCTAACCAACTGAGCTATATCACCAAACAAGCCCGCAATTATGCGGTTTTCGTTAAAAGCTGTCAAGAAAAACAGGATTTTGCCCCGAATTTTTGGCAAAAATTGTGACGTTATTATCGTTTTAGGGCGTTGCTGACTGTCTCCAGGACGGTCTCGGCGACATGGTTGCCGATGCAGTCGATCACGATGCGTTCCGGCATGGAACGCAGCCAGGTCAGTTGACGCTTGGCCAACTGGCGGGTGGCGGCGATGCCTTTTTCGCGTAGCTCCTGGTAGCCGTACTGGCCGTCCAGGTATTCCCAGGTCTGGCGATAGCCGACGCAGCGCATCGACGGCAAGCCGAGGTGCAGGTCGCCGCGGGCGCGCAGGGTTTCTACTTCCTGTATTAAGCCACCCTTCGTCAATCCCCCCTCCACCGGACCGTTATGTTGTTGACCTAGCATCAAATCGAAACGCTGGGCGATGCGCTGGTGCAATACGCTGCGGTCGGACGGTTCCAAAGCCAGCGGCAACGTGTCGAACGGCAGTTCGGGGGCGGGGCGGTCGGTCAGCAGCGAGGACATGGTCTGGCCGCTGAGTTCAATGATTTCCAGCGCGCGCTGGATGCGCTGGCTGTCGTTGGGTTTCAGGCGGGCGGCGGTGACCGGGTCGAGCTGGGCTAGCTTGGCGTGCATGCCGGGGACGCCGATCTGGGCAGCTTCGGCGTCGAGCCGGGCGCGTAGCGCCGGATCGGCTTGCGGCAGTTCGTCGAGGCCGTCGCGCAGGGCCTTGAAATACAGCATGGTGCCGCCGACCATCAGCACCAGCTTGCCGCGCGCGTGGATTTCCGCGAAAAGGCGTAGCGCATCGTCGCGGAATTGCATGGCCGAATAGGATTGAGTCGGCTCCATGATGTCGATCAGGTGGTGCGGGACGGCGGCCAGTTCCTCGGCGCTGGGCTTGGCGGTGCCGATGTCCATGCCGCGATACACCAGGGCCGAATCGACCGAGATGATTTCGGAGGGAATGTGGCGTGCGATTTCCAGGGCGGAGGCGGTTTTGCCGGACGCGGTCGGGCCCATGATGGCGACGACCAGCGGCTTGCGCGCGGATGATGCAGAAGAGGATGACATGCTGCTTACTGTCCGCGCAAAAAGAGTTTGTCCAAATCGGACAGAGCCAACTGGCTCCAGGTTGGACGGCCGTGGTTGCACTGGTCGGCGCGTTCGGTGGCTTCCATCTGGCGCAGCAGGGCGTTCATTTCCGGGATGGTCAGGCTGCGGTTGGCGCGCACGGCAGTGTGGCAGGCTAGCGTGCCGAGCAGTTCGTTGCGACGCTCGACCAGGACCCGGGAGCCGCCGAATTCGCGCACGTCGCGCAGCACATCGCGCGCCAGCGTTTGCGCATCGGCGTTTTTCAGCAGGGCCGGGACCGAGCGCACCGCCAGCGTAGTGGGCGACATGGCGGCGATGTCGAAGCCCAGTGCATGCAGGGTCTCGCGGTTTTCTTCGGCGGTGCCGACTTCGACGGCATCGGCGAAGAACGTCACCGGGATCAGCAGCGGTTGCACCTGCATCGCATCTTCATCCAGTGCGCCTTTCAATTGTTCGTACAGGATGCGTTCATGCGCCGCGTGCATGTCGACCAGCACCAGCCCCTTGGTGTTTTGCGCCAGGATATAAATGCCGTGTAGTTGCGCCAGTGCAAAGCCGAGCGGGAAATCGTCGGTCGGCAAGGTTTGATTGGCGGCGGGAGCTGCTGTCGCAGTATTCGCGGCATAGCCATTGGTATTGCCTGGAGTGCGGTCGCCATCGGCAAACAGTGCGCCGTAGTTGGCGGCGGTCTGGGCGACGCCATGCGTGGCCGGTGCAAACTGCGGGCCAAATGAAGTCTGGTGCTGTAGCGGTTGCGCTGCTGGTTGCAAGATCGCCTGCAAGTGCTCCTGCGAGCCGCGAATCCAGGGCATGGCGCCGGTGGGTGCGGCCAGCGGCGCCGGTGTCGCGCCAAAAGAGGTGGCCGAAGTTTGCGCCAGCGCGCGGCTGACGGCGTGGAATACGAATTGGTGCACGGCGCGGCTGTCGCGGAAGCGCACTTCGATTTTCGATGGGTGGACATTGACGTCGACCAGCGCCGGGTCCAGGTCCAATCCCAGCACATACGATGGGTAGCGGTCGCCGTGCAGCACATCCTGATAGGCGGCGCGCACCGCATGCACCAGCAGCTTGTCGCGCACGAAACGGCCGTTGACGTAGAAATATTGGGCGTCGGCGCGCGCCTTGGAAGCGGTCGGCAAGCCGACAAAGCCGTGCAGCCGCAGCGGTCCGGCCCCTTCGTCCAGCGCCAGGCGGGCGTTGGCGAACTCGCTGCCGAGGATGCTGGCGCTGCGCTTCGCCATTTCGGTGACGTTCCAGTGGTCGATTGTCTTGCCGTTATGGGTCAGCGAGAAGGATACATCCGGCCGCGCCAGGGCGATCCGTCGCACCACTTCCGCGCAATGGCCGAATTCGGTCTGTTCCGATTTCAAGAACTTGCGCCGGGCCGGCGTATTGAAATAGAGGTCTTGCACATCGACGGTGGTGCCTTGGGCGCCGGACGATGGCGTCACGGCCAGCGTGCTGCCGTCGATTTCCGAGGCGTGCGTGGCGTCGGCGGTGCGCGAGGTCAGCGTCAGTTGCGATACCGAGGCGATCGAGGCCAGCGCTTCACCGCGAAAACCTAGCGTGGCAACGTTTTCCAGGTCGTTTAGCGAGGCGATTTTGGAGGTCGCGTGGCGCGCCAGCGCCAACGGCAATTGCTCGGGTGTGATGCCACGGCCGTTGTCGGTGATGGCGATGCGCTTGACGCCGCCTTGTTCCAATCGCACCGTGATCTGGCTGGAGCCGGCGTCGAGCGCGTTTTCCAATAGTTCCTTGACCACGGCGGATGGCCGTTCGACCACTTCACCGGCGGCGATTTGCGAAATCAGGTTGTCCGGCAGTTGCTGGATCGGACGGATAGGGGAGAGCGGTGCATTCATGTGGCGATTATACCGAAGCGCCGGGCGCCGGCTGAGAGTTGCCACCTGGCTTGTTGAAAGGATTTTTTTGGCAGCGCAAACATAATCAGGCGGTCGATCTGTCTTTTTGCTGTCTTTCGTAGTGTATTATTCCCGCGCTAACTGAGGAAAATCACTTATGGACTTTATGCAATTCATCGATGTCATCCTGCATGTCGATAAATCCCTTGGCTTCTTGATTAAGGAATACGGCACGCTGATATACATGGTGTTGTTCCTGATTGTTTTTTGCGAAACCGGTTTAGTTGTGCTGCCGTTTTTGCCTGGCGATACCTTGCTGTTTGTCGCAGGCGCATTTTGTGCGACCGGTGAGATGAACATCTGGGTCCTGATTGGTTTGCTGATTATTGCGGCAACGACCGGCAACACCTTGAATTACTGGATCGGTAGCCTGATCGGGCATAAAGTCTATACCCACGATTATCGCTGGCTGGACAAGGCGGCGCTGCAAAAGACGCATGCGTTCTACGAACATCACGGCGGCAAGACCATCATCCTGTCGCGTTTTGTGCCGATCGTGCGGACTTTCGCACCGTTTGTGGCTGGCGTATCGGAAATGACGTTCTCGAAATTCCAGTTCTTCAATATTACCGGCGCCCTGTTATGGGTTGTCGGTCTGGTGACTGCGGGCTATTTCTTCGGCAATATCCCGATCATCCGCGATCATCTGAACACCATTGTGCTGATCGGTGTAGGCGCTGCGGTGGTTCCGGTGGCGGCGGGAGCGCTCTGGAAGCTGTACCGCAAGCTGCGCGGCGCGTAATCTGCTCAAAGAAATTCCCACGTGTTTGCAATAACGCTGTGGGAATGAAACAAGGGCCTGATGCATTGATTGCATCAGGCCCTTGTTGCTTTAGACCCCGCTGGATGCAGGGTCAGGTCAGGCGGTTTCTGGCCAACGGCGGATTGTGGGAGAAATACTTCTTGATGCCTTTCAAGACGGCATCGGCCATCTGGTCCTGGTAAGCATTGTCGGTCAGCTTGGCTTCTTCTTCCGGATTGGAAATGAACGCGGTTTCGATCAGGATGCTTGGGATATCTGGCGCCTTTAGCACCGCGAAGCCGGCTTGCTCTACCGCGCCCTTGTGCAATTTGTTGATGCCGCCGATTTCGCTCAGCACTGCGCTGCCGAGTTTCATGCTGTCGTTGATCTGGGCCGTGGTCGATAAATCCAGCAAGACGCTGGCCAATTGCTTGTCATGGCTCTTGATGTTGATGCCACCGATCAGGTCGGCCGAGTTTTCCTTGTTGGCCATCCAGCGTGCGGCGGTGGATGTGGCGCCTTTTTCCGACAGGGCGAATACCGATGAGCCGCGCGCGGTTGGCGTGACGAAGGCGTCGGCATGGATGGAGACGAACAGGTCAGCCTGCACCTTGCGCGCTTTTTGCACGCGCACGCCGAGCGGGACGAAGAAATCGGCGTCGCGGGTCAGCATCACACGCATGTTCGGCTGCTGCTCAATCTTGGCCTTGAGGCGTTTGGCGATCGACAGCACCACGTCTTTTTCACGATTGCCGCCACGCCCGGTGGCGCCCGGATCTTCCCCGCCATGGCCGGGATCGAGAGCGATGGTGATCATGCGCGTCAGACCGGGAGTCGGGGTACGGTCCGGCTTGGGATCGATCCGTGCAATTTGCGGCTGCTCGGGTTGTGGCTGAGGTATCTGGGGTTGCGGTTTTGGTGGCTGCGCCTGTGGTTGCGGCGGCTGCGCTTGAGCCACCTGCGGTGCTGGATCGACGGTAGAGCCGCTCGGCCATTCGCCTTTTTCGATCATCGCCGCGATCGGGTCGGGCGGATTGACCGGGTACAGGTCGAATACCAGCCGATGCTGGTAATTGCCAACCGGCGGCAAGGTAAATACCTGCGGCTTGACTTCTTCCTTCAGGTCGAACACCAGCCGCACCACATTCGGACGATTCTGGCCGACACGGACCTGCTTGATGTAAGGGTCGTTAGGCTGGATCTTGGCGACCAGTTCCTTCAAGGTCGGATTGAGTTCGATGCCTTCGATGTCAACCACCATCCGGTCCGGATTCTGCACCAGGAAATGGGAGGTCTTCAGTTCGGCGTCATTTTCCAGCGTGACGCGGGTGTAGTCTTCTGCTGGCCAGACCCGCACCGCGACAATTTGCGCGGCGCGCGCGGACATCGGCGCGAGGACTGAAATAAGCAACGTGCCGCCGGCCTTGAGGACAGTCCGGCGGATTTTTGACTTTAGAGGTTTGGTGCAAATTTCAGTCGAGCGAGACATTGACTACCCTTATCAGATAACGCCTGCAATTCTACATCACGTCCTTTGCCGGAAACACTGAGTAATACACGAATGTCGGGCTCCGGCAACGCTGGTGCCCCTTTTCCGGCCACTCGACGATACAGACGTTGGTGCTGTTGAAGTGTTCCCGGAAACCGGCCTCCAGAAATTCGTCTGGACTCGCCATCCGGTACAAGTCGAAATGGATCAATTCGACCGTCTGTTGATCGATCTGAATGGCATAAGGTTCCGCAAGAGTGTAAGTTGGACTCTTGACGTGGCCCTGGTAGCCAGCGGCGTGCAGCAAAGCACGCGTCAGAGCGGTCTTGCCGGCGCCGAGATCGCCCTGCAGATGGATCGAAAGTCCGGGCAGCAAAGCCCGTGCCAATGCCGCGCCCAAGGCGTTGGTGCCGGCTTCATCATGCAGGTGGGTAGTAAAATGCGGCATCACGTAACATAGTCCTCTATATAAAGTCTTCCCGGAATACCTGCTCGATGCTTGCAACGGATCACAATTTAATCGCTCTGGCCACCACCATCAAGGCATGGGGGCGGGAGCTTGGCTTTGCTGATATCCGCATTTCCGACGTCGACCTGGCGCAACAGGAGGCGGGTTTTCAGGCGTGGCTGGAGCTTGGCTATCACGGTGAGATGGATTATATGGCAGCGCACGGAATGAAGCGCGCCCGGCCTGCAGAATTGGTGCCCGGAACGATTCGGGCGATTGTGGCGCGCATGGACTACCTGCCGCGCGAGTACCAGGGCGATGACGGTCAATGGCGCCTGCGTGAGCAAGCCCGGCTGGGGAAGGCGGCGGCTACGGCTACGGTCTCGCTGTATGCGCGTGGCCGCGATTATCACAAGGTGTTGCGCTCGCGCCTGCAGCAGCTGGCCGACCGCATCAAGGATGAAATCGGCGAATTCGGTTACCGGGTATTCACCGATTCGGCGCCGGTGATGGAAGTGGCGCTGGCGCAGAAGGCCGGTTTAGGCTGGCGCGGCAAGCACACCTTATTGCTCAACCGCGAGGCAGGATCGTTCTTCTTCCTCGGTGAAATCCTGACCGATCTGCCGCTGCCGCTGGATGCGCCGGTCAGTTCGCATTGCGGCCAGTGCAGCGCCTGCATCGATGTTTGTCCGACCAAGGCGATTGTCGGCCCTTATCGGCTGGACGCCCGGCGTTGCATCTCTTACCTGACGATCGAGCTGAAAGGCAGCATCCCGCTTGAGTTGCGGCCGCTGATCGGCAACCGGGTGTATGGTTGCGACGATTGCCAGCTGTTTTGTCCCTGGAACAAATTCGCGCAGCCGTCCACGCTGGGCGATTTCGATGTACGCAACGGCTTGGATCAGGCCACGCTGGTGGAATTGTTCGGCTGGACTGAAACGCAATTCAACAGCCGCATGGAAGGCAGTCCGATTCGTCGCATCGGCTATCAGCGCTGGTTGCGCAACATGGCGGTGGGTTTAGGCAACGCCGCCGCGGCCGATGTGAGTACGCAGGAGATTGTGGCAGCCCTGCGTGCGCGCATCGACGATCCATCCGAGCTGGTGCGCGAGCATGTCGAATGGGCCTTGCAGCAACACGGAGCGGCTCGCAGCGATTCCTCAGTGTTGCAGCATCCACAACCAGAACGGTAGCGTCAGCGCCGACAGCATGGTGCCGGCGGAAATCAGGAAAGCCACCAGAGGACCATTGCCACCCATCCGGGCGGCCAGGATGTAGGAACTGGATGCGGTCGGCAACGCACAAAACAGCACTACGATCTGCAATTGCGCTGGCGCCAGCCTGAACCACTGTCCGATCAGGAAAGCCAGAGTTGGCAACGCCAGCAGTTTCACCGCCAGTAAATAGGCCGACAGCGCCTTGGCGCGCTGGACTCCGGTCAAATGCAGACCGGCGCCGACCAGCAACAGGCCCAATGCCAGCGCGGCACTGCCGAGGCGCGACAAGACTGCACCGGCGACTTCCGGCATTGGCAACCCCAGCAAGCTGTACAGTAATCCGCAGGCGGTAGCGATCAGCAGCGGATTACGCGCCAGTTCCTTGAACAGGCCGCCATTCTTGTGCGCCAGCGCATGCACCGCAGCCAGATTGCACAAAGGGACGCCGAAACCGATCAGTAACGCCATCATGCCGGTGGCCTCCTCGCCGCCCAACCGTGCCGCTAACGCCAGCGCCATATAGGAATTGAAGCGATAGCCGGTTTGCATGCCGGATTCGTAATCCATCGGCGCCGCCTTGATCCACGGCTTGCCGAGCCAGGTCAGGACGATGGCGCCAAGCAGCGCCAGCAAGCCGACCGCTAGCATCTTGCCGCTGGTGTCGAAGCGCAGCGGCGTGCGTGCGGTGGAGTAGAACAGTAGCGCCGGGAACAACAGGAAATACACCAGCTTTTCCGCTCCGGTCCAGAAATCGCTACCCCAATTGCTCAGGCGGCGCAGGATGACTCCAATCAGGATCAGTGTGAAGTCGGGGAGCAGCAGGTTGACGATGTACATGAAGTGGTGGATATTGGTGAAAGGCATTGCGTGTCGGCAGCTGAATGTCGCTAGCCTGGTCTGGCCGCAGTTTGCACAGGAAATTACCATGCGAACATTTGGCCGCTCATTTTATATGGGAACGTCTTGGCGCAAGTCTTTAATATTAATTTCCACGTGGAAATTAACGGTGTTTATTTGATAGGGGTTTAGTGAAAACCTATGTTGTTTCACCAAAATGATTCATATAAATTATTTGTTAAATCGTAGTAACACCTGTTACAGTGCGACCACAATTTGATATTGCTACTTAACGGTGCGGCAGATTGAACCGGATTTCGGTTTCCGGCAGTAGTAGGTATGTGACACAGAATTCAGATTTTTGAGCATGTCGGCAGGAACGGCGCCGACGATATTGAATATTTTAAGGTGGTGGTGCATAAGAACGGTATTGATACCGGGGATACTGAGGAGACCGTGCATTCCAAATGAAGCTGTCGAAACAGCCGGGAGTGCATATAGAAGCAATTTGAGGCGCATCGTCAGATGCGCCTTTTTTATTTTATGCTCAGGTCTGTTAGCATTATTCGATGTAGGAGAGGCGTTTCAAGCAAAGCGCGTGCTGGCCGCAGGTTGGCACTCTCAAATCAAATGTGAATATGTGAATAGGCCCTGCAGCATGAATATCATTTCTGATAGTCCACTCAAACGCGCCACTGGCGGCCAGCTGCCCGCGCAGCATTTCTCCGCTGTCGTGGCCGCGCCGTTCGGCGCGATCGGCATTCGCACCGACGCCGGCCTGGTACGCGAGCTGGTCTATCTGCCTTCCTCATTCCACGAAAAAGATGCGAGCGATGCGCTGGCGGAACGCGTCGTGCAGCAGGTTGGCCGCTATTTCGAGCAACCCGATTTCCGTTTCGACCTGCCTCTGGCGCCGCTCGGCACGGCTTTTCAGCACAAGGTCTGGAAAGCGATTGCAGCGATCCCGCGTGGCCAGGTGCTCACTTACGGCCAGGTCGCCAAGCTGGTGGAGTCGGCGCCGCGTGCAGTCGGCCAGGCTTGCGGATCGAATTGGTTTCCCTTGGTGATCCCCTGTCATCGGGTCACTGCTGCCGGCGGCATTGGCGGATTTTCCCATCACGATGAAGAAGACGGTTTTCATATTCGGGTCAAACGCTGGCTGCTGGAGCACGAAGGCGTGGTCGGCTTGTGAGGAAGCCGCGTGCCGATGGACCACCGAAGCCGACGCTGACCGCCGACAATCAAACCGCAATCGACGAGTTTTGCGACAGTCTGTGGCTGGAAGACGGCCTCGCCAAAAATTCCCTGGAGGCGTATCGGCGCGACATGACGCTGTTTGCGCTGTGGCTGCAGGAGCAGCCGGAGCGCAAGTCACTGTTTGCGATCGACGCTGCCGATCTGAACGCCTATTTCCTCGCCAAGCACGACACTAGCAAAGCCACGTCGTCGAATCGGCGTCTGGCGGTGTTGAAGCGTTTCTATCTGCTGGCGTTGCGGCAAAATCGCATCAGTACCGATCCCTGTCTGCACTTGCGCTCGGCCAAGCAGGTGCCGCGTTTTCCCAAGGTATTGTCGGAAGCCCAGGTGGAGGCATTGCTGGCTGCGCCCGATGTCGACACGCCGCTCGGCTTGCGCGACCGCACCATGCTGGAGTTGATGTACGCCAGCGGCTTGCGGGTATCGGAACTGGTGCTGCTGAAGACGATCGAGGTCGGCATGAAGGAGGGCGTGCTGCGGGTGACCGGCAAGGGCAATAAAACCCGGCTGCTGCCGTTCGGCGAGGAAGCGCGCAGCTGGATCGTGCGCTATTTGCACGAAGCCCGCAGCCAGATCCTGAACGGCCAGATGGATGATGCTTTATTCGTGACAGCGCGCGGCGGAGCGATGACGCGCCAGATGTTCTGGACGCTGATCAAGAAATACGCATCGCGGGCCGCCATCAATGCACCGTTGTCGCCGCATACCCTGCGCCATGCATTCGCCACCCATTTGCTCAACCATGGCGCCGATCTGCGGGTGGTCCAGCTGTTGCTGGGGCATGCCGACATATCGACCACACAGATTTACACGCATGTGGCGCGCGAACGCTTGAAGAAATTGCATGAAGAACATCATCCGCGCGGATGACGAAATATGTGCCAATGCGCAGACGAGTTGTGTGAGGGAGTATTGGTTTTTGAATAACTCATGGGCGAGTCTAGATATCGAGCCACTCTATTTTGTTGCCGATAAATAAATGTCGTGTGCTACGGCGATACGCAAACTCTGTCCCGCAATGCGCTGGCTTCTCCTGTATCCTGTACATCATCTATCAAGAGCTTATTAGGGGGCGCAATTGGCAAAAACGAATTTTCAATATGAAAACGGCAAAAAGAATTAGAAAAGAAAAAGAAGAAGGAAGAAAAGCTGAAGCGCAAGCTGGAGAAGGGACTTCCACCGAGGTCGAATCCGAGGAAACGATGGAGCCCGAGGAACCGGGTAGCGGCGAGCCTGCTCCCGACGAGCCGAAGCAACCATAAGACTGCTTGAAAATCAGCCGCAATGCACTGGATGGGGCGCGGATCAAAGACGATGTCACAAATCCGCTGTCTCGTTGCATAATGTCGCCGCATCAGGTTTGACGACAACATTATTTGCATGCCCCGGTATCGATCGGTGTATTCAACTTGCCCAGTATGACAAAACACATTTCAGAGACGCCGGCGACGCAATTCCTGCGCAAACACGGCGCGGTCTTTTCCGAACATCCCTATGAGTATGAAGAACATGGCGGCACCACGGTATCGGCGCGCGCATTAGGCGTGGATGAACATCACGTGGTGAAGACGCTGGTGATGCAGAACGAGGCGGCCAAGCCGCTGATCGTCCTGATGCATGGCGACCGCAAGGTGTCGACCAAGAACCTGGCGCGGCAGATCGGCTGCAAATCGATCGAACCGTGCAAGCCGGAAGTGGCGAATCGCCATTCCGGCTATCTGATCGGCGGCACGTCGCCGTTCGCCACGCGCAAGGCAATGCCTGTCTATATAGAAGAGAGCATCCTGGCGCTGCAGAAGATTTATATTAACGGCGGCCGTCGCGGCTACCTGATCGGCCTGGCGCCGCACATCGTGGTTGATCTGCTGCAGGCGCAGCCTGTCCAGTGTGCGCTGGATGAATGACGGCCCTGAACCCATAAAGAGAAAGAGACACGCATGTACACATTGTTATTCATCATTGCAGCCTACCTGATCGGTTCGGTGTCGTTTGGCATCCTCACCAGCAAAGTGTTTGGCCTGGGCGATCCGCGCACCTACGGATCGAACAATCCGGGCGCCACCAATGTGCTGCGCAGCGGGAACAAGACCGCTGCTGCGCTAACGTTGCTGGGCGACGGCTTCAAGGGTTGGCTGGCGGTATGGCTGACGCAAAGGTTCGGGCCGCAATTCGGACTGGGCGACGGCGCGGTTGCCTTGGCTGCGGTGGCGGTATTTCTGGGTCATCTGTGGCCGGTGTTTTTCCGCTTTGCCGGCGGCAAAGGTGTGGCCACTCTGCTCGGCATCCTGATCGGCATTAATCCCTGGCTGGGACTGGCGACTATCGGCACCTGGCTGATCATCGCCTACGCGTTTCGTTATTCATCGCTGGCGGCCCTGATTGCCAGCATCTTCGCGCCGTTCTTCTATACCTTGCTGGAAGGGCCCGACATGATTCTGCTGGCGATTGTCGTGATGAGCGCCTTGCTGATTTATCGCCATGCCAAAAATATCGGCAACCTGCTGGCTGGTAAAGAGAGTCGCATCGGCGCCAAGAAAAATGGCGGCAAGGCGGTGTAGTCTTAGCTGCGTTACCGGTCTGTCAATGTGAAGTCAAAAAGGGGAAAAAATGAAAAAGAAGATTTTGCTGAGCGCAGTGGTCGCTGCCACGCTGTTCAACGTGCTGCCGGCGCAGGCCGCGGATCGCAAGGTGATGCTGCCGCTGGCGGCGGCGATGGCGGACAATGATGCACATAGCCGTCTAGGTGATAGCGTGCGGTTTTACTTCGGTAATCAGCCGACGCCTCCGATCTTGAGCAAATTGGGTAGCGACAAAACCAGTCAGAAGACCAATGCATTTGGCAAATCCGACGAGAAAGCCTGTCATTGGGTATTTTTGTCGGCGATGTTGCGATTACAGAAACGAGCCATCGATCTGGGGGCAAATGCCGTCGTCAATATTGTCAGTAACTACGACAACAACGAATACTCCAGTTCCACCGAGTTTGAGTGCCACGTCGGTGCGATCATGGCTGGCGCCGCCTTCAAGGGCGACTTTGTCAAGATTGCCAAATAAGGTTTGGTGCACAAGAACCGCAGTCCAGTAAGGAAGTGACAGAAAGTGCGGAAGAAGCGCTGACCGGCAAACGGTTAGCGCTTTTTTATTTGGATTTCTGGAATTTCTTATATTGAAATAGTTATAAGTGGTATTTGGATCATAACCAATAGCAACTATTGCTGCGTCGCGTCATGAATATATTGATGAATATTCTCTTATGACGTCCATGAAGGAATCCAAAGGCATCAGATTTCTCTCGTAAATTACCTTGCTCTGCAGCATATTTTTACATTATGAAATCGCATATCGCTATTTGGAAGTCGAAAAAAGTCCTGTTAGAATTTGGCACCCGTCTACAAAGTGACGTAGATGCTTGCGACCCAACCCGCTAGTCCGATGCTAAATTGGACAAGCGCACAAATTCAGGAGACTCAGCATGTCAGCCCAGCTCGACCAGGTTTTGGCCCAAGCCGCCAACGATCCAGATGTCATTGAAACGCAAGAGTGGCTTGATGCGCTCGAAGCGGTCATCGAAACCGAAGGCCCTGAGCGCGCCCACTATCTGATGGAAAGAATGGTTGACCTGGCCCGTCGTCGTGGCGCCCAGATCCCGTTTTCCAGCAATACCGCTTACGTCAACACCATCCCTGCCCACATGGGCGAGCCTTGCCCTGGCGATCTGGAAATCGAAGAGCGCCTGCGCTCGTGGATGCGCTGGAATGCGATGGCGATGGTGGTCAAGGCCAACCGCCTCGACGGCGACCTCGGCGGCCATCTGTCCAGCTTCGCTTCGCTGGCCAACATGCTCGGCATCGGCTTCAACCATTTCTGGCACGCTCCTTCCGAAAACCACGGTGGCGACCTGCTGTACATCCAGGGCCACTCGTCGCCAGGCATCTATGCCCGCGCGTTCCTCGAGGGCCGCCTGACTGAAGAACAATTGCTGCATTTCCGTCGCGAAGTCGATGGCAATGGCTTGTCTTCCTATCCGCATCCGAAGCTGATGCCGGATTTCTGGCAATTCCCGACCGTATCCATGGGCTTGGGTCCGTTGATGGCGATCTATCAGGCGCGTTTCCTGAAATACCTGCATGCACGCGGCATCGCCGACACCGCTAACCGCAAGGTCTGGGCGTTCTGCGGCGATGGCGAGATGGATGAGCCGGAATCGATGGGCGCGATCGGCATGGCCGGCCGCGAGCGTCTCGACAACCTGGTGATCGTGGTCAACTGTAACCTGCAGCGCCTGGACGGTCCGGTGCGCGGCAACGGCAAGATCATCCAGGAACTGGAAAGCGATTTCCGCGGCGCCGGCTGGAACGTGGTCAAGGTCATCTGGGGCGCAGGTTGGGACGATCTGCTGGCGCGCGACAAGGAAGGCATCCTGCAGCGCGTGATGATGGAAACCGTCGACGGCGAATACCAGAACTACAAGGCCAAGGATGGCGCCTTCGTGCGTAAGCATTTCTTCGGCAAGCATCCGAAATTGCTGGAACTGGTCAGCAAGATGTCCGACGACGACATCTGGCACCTGACCCGTGGCGGCCACGATCCACACAAGATCTACGCTGCGTTCAAGGTCGCGCAGGAACACAAGGGCCAGCCGACCGTATTGCTGGTCAAGAGCATCAAGGGCTACGGCTTCGGCAAGTCGGGCGAAGCGCGCAACACCGCGCACAACACCAAGAAGCTGGACGACGAAGCCATCAAGGCCATGCGCGACCGCTTCCAGTTGCCGATTTCCGACGAGCAGCTGCCAAGCGTGCCGTTCTTCAAGCCAGCCGACGACACCCCGGAAATGCAGTACCTGCATGCCCGTCGTAAAGAGTTGGGCGGCTACCTGCCGCAACGTCGCCAAAAGGCTGACGAAGAACTGATCGTGCCGGAATTGTCGGCATTCAAGGGCGCGTTGGAGCCAACCGCCGAAGGCCGTGAAATTTCCACGACCCAGGCTTACGTCCGTATCCTGAACACACTGCTGCGTGACCCGAGCCTGGGCCAGCGCGTGGTGCCGATCATGGTCGACGAATCGCGTACTTTCGGTATGGAAGGCCTGTTCCGCCAGATCGGCATTTTCAGCCAGGTCGGCCAGCTGTATGAACCGGTCGATAAAGATCAGGTGATGTACTACCGTGAAGACAAGGCCGGCCAGATCCTGCAGGAAGGCATCAACGAAGCCGGCGGCATGAGCTCGTGGATTGCTGCGGCGACTTCGTACTCGACCAATAACCGGGTCATGATCCCGTTCTACACTTACTACTCGATGTTCGGCCTGCAGCGTATCGGCGACCTGGCTTGGGCAGCTGGCGACATGCGCGCCGCGGCTTCCTGCTGGGCGGCACCGCTGGCCGTACTACATTGAACGGTGAAGGCTTGCAACACGAAGACGGTCACAGCCATGTGCTGGCATCGACCATCCCGAACTGCGTGCCTTACGATCCGACCTTCTCGCACGAAGTGGCAGTCATCATGCATGACGGTTTGCGCCGCATGGTCACCAACCAGGAAGACGTGTTCTACTACCTGACCCTGATGAACGAGAACTACAGCCATCCAGGCCTGAAAGAAGGCACGGAAGAGGGCATCATCAAGGGCTTGTACCTGCTGCAGGAAGGCGGCAAGAAGAACAAGCTGCGTGTGCAGTTGATGGGCTCCGGCACGATCCTGCGCGAAGTCATCGAAGGTGCGGCGCTGCTGGCCAGCGACTGGGGCGTTGATGCCGATGTCTGGTCGGCGCCGTCGTTCACATTGCTGGCTCGCGACGGCCAGGATGTCGAACGCTGGAACATGCTGCACCCGACGGAAACACCGCGCGTGGCGCACATCACCCAATGCCTGAAAGACACTACTGGCCCGATCATCGTCTCCACCGACTACATGCGTACTTTCGCTGAACAGGCACGTGCGTTCGTACCGGCTGGCCGCACCTACAAAGTGCTGGGCACCGACGGTTTCGGCCGTTCCGATACCCGCGCCAAGCTGCGTGAGTTCTTTGAAGTCAATCGCTATTACGTCGCGGTGGCTGCATTGAAATCGCTGGCCGACGAAGGCAAGATCAAAGCCTCGGTTGTCGCCGATGCAATTACCAAGTATGGTATCAATCCGGAGAAGCCGAATCCGGTCACGCAATAAGGTACTGGTCTTAATAGCTGGATAACAAGCGTCACATTAACGGGTAATCAAGCCAGTATTAAAATTTCCACGGCTGCGAAACGCGGGCCTGAATTTTCCGGAAGGAAACTCAGGCCCGCGATGTACAGCGGGCAGAATGAATGGAGCTAAGCGATGAGTATGGTGGAAGTCAAAGTCCCGGATATCGGCGACGTCAGTGAAGTTGAAGTCATTGAATTGATGGTGAAAGTCGGAGATACGGTAAAAGTTGATCAGTCGCTGATCACGGTCGAATCCGATAAAGCCAGCATGGAGATCCCGTCGAGCCACGCGGGCGTGATCAAGGAGTTGAAGGTCAAGCTGGGCGACAAGGTCAAGGAAGGCACATTGGTGCTGATATTGGAAGCCGATGCAACTGCAGCGGCGGCGCCAGCCAGTGCGCCAGCAGCGGCTGCACCTGCACCGGCCGCAGCCGCTCCGGCTCCTGCGCCGGTAGCAGCGCCAGCACCTGCCCCTGCGGCGCCAGTTGCTGCGGCACCGGCCGCACCGGTCAATACCAGCGGCGGCATCCCGCATGCATCGCCATCGGTGCGTAAATTTGCACGTGAACTGGGTGTTGACCTGAGCCGCGTTGCCGGTACCGGCATCAAGGCCCGTATCACGCACGAAGATGTACAGAACTACGTCAAGGGTGTGATTGCCGGTTCGGCAAACACCAACGGCGCAGCGGCAGCAAGCAAGGGCGGCAGTGGCGTCGGCCTGGATCTGCTGGCATGGCCATCGCTGGATTTCAGCAAGCAAGGTCCGACCGAGTTGTTGCCGTTGTCGCGCATCAAGAAACTGAGCGGTCCGAACCTGCATCGCAACTGGGTCATGATTCCGCATGTGACGCAGTTCGACGAAGCCGATATCACCGAGCTGGAAGAATTCCGCAAGCAAGCCAACGACAGCTTCGCCAAGGCCAAGTCGCCGGTCAAGCTGACCATGCTGGCATTCGTGATCAAGGCCAGCGTTGCGGCATTGAAGAAATTCCCGGCGTTCAACTCCTCGCTGGACGGCAAGGGTGAGAACCTGATCCTCAAGCAGTACTACAACATCGGCTTTGCCGCCGACACGCCGAATGGCCTGGTCGTACCGGTGATCAAGGATGCCGATAAGAAGGGCATTAGCCAGATCGCTCTGGAAATGGGCGAGCTGTCCGCACAAGCGCGCGACGGCAAGTTGAAGCCGGCCGACATGCAAGGCGCGACCTTCACGATTTCGTCCTTGGGCGGCATCGGCGGTACGGCCTTTACGCAATCATCAACGCGCCTGAAGTCGCTATCCTGGGCTTATCGAAAGCATCGATGAAGCCGGTCTGGGACGGCAAGCAGTTCGTGCCGCGCTTGATGATGCCGACATCGTTGTCTTACGATCACCGCGTTGTTGACGGTGCGATGGGTGCGCGCTTCAGCGTCTATCTGGCTGAAGTGCTGGCCGACATGCGCAAGACATTGCTGTGATGTGGGGCGGGCACTTGGTGCCCGCCTTGCAAGTCAATTTGCATATCGTTGGAGAGCAACCATGACTACTTGCGTTGTCGTCAAAAAAAATGGGCAGATCGCCATCGCGTCGGATTCTCTGGTGACGTTCGGCGATACGCGCTTGTCGCATGCCTATGAGGTCAACAACAAGATATTCCAGGTTGGCGAATCGTATATCACGCTGGCCGGCACTGCCGCCCACTTCCCGGTGATGCGCAAACTGCTGACCGGCATGGGTGAAGACTGCAAGCTGAATAATCGTGACGATGTGTTCGAAACCTTTTCCAAGGTGCACACCATCCTCAAGGATCAATACTTCCTCAATACCAAGGAAGACGAGGACGATCCGTACGAGTCATCACAGATCACCGCGCTGATCGCCAATCCTTACGGTATTTTCGGCGTGTATTCGTATCGCGAAGTATTCAGTTTCGATCGTTTCTGGGGCATCGGCAGTGGCCGCAATTTTGCCCTGGGCGCGATGTATGCAGTCTACGAGCAGGATATCAGCGCCCAGCGGATTGCCGAGGTCGGCATTCATGCAGGCGTCGAATTCGACAAAAGCTCTGCCACCCCGTTGCGCATTCACAGTTTTGAAATGAAAACGTAGCTAGCACGCCACACGTCGTTTAGCGCCACACTAAATCAATTAATTTCTCGGAAGATTGAGAATGGAGCGAATGTTATGAGTATGGTTGAAGTCAAGGTCCCGGATATCGGCGACGTCAAGGAAGTCGAAGTCATCGAACTGATGGTCAAGGTGGGCGATACGGTCAAGGTTGACCAGTCCCTGATCACGGTTGAATCGGACAAGGCCAGCATGGAAATTCCATCGAGCCAGGCCGGCGTCATCAAGGAAATCAAGGTCAAGGTCGGCGACAAGGTCAGCGAAGGTTCGCTGGTGCTGGTGGTGGAAGCAGCGGGCGCCGCAGCGGCTCCGGCTGCTGCGCCTGTGGCGGCTGCACCTGCCCCGGCGGCTGTGCCAGCTGCAGCACCGGCCGCGCCTGCCGCTGCCGGCGTCGCCAGCACGATTGAAATCAAGGTGCCGGATATCGGCGACGTCAAGGAAGTTGATGTCATCGAACTGATGGTCAAGGTTGGCGATACCGTCAAGGTGGATCAGTCGCTGATCACGGTTGAGTCGGACAAGGCCAGCATGGAAATTCCATCAAGCCAGGCCGGCGTCATCAAGGAAGTCAAAGTCAAGGTCGGCGACAAGGTCAGCGAAGGTTCAGTGGTCGTGCTGCTGGAAACCACCAGCGCTGCTGCACCGGTTGCAGCTGCAGCGGCCCCTGCGCCGGCAGCAGCGCCGGCGGTTGCGGCACCTGCCGCCACCAGCTATGCCGGCAAGGTCGACATCGAGTGCGATACCGTGGTCCTGGGCGCTGGTCCTGGCGGCTACACTGCGGCTTTCCGCGCCGCCGACCTGGGCCAGAGCGTGGTCATGATCGAGCGCTATCCTAGCCTCGGCGGGGTTTGCCTGAACGTTGGCTGTATTCCATCCAAGGCGTTGCTGCATGCGGCTAAGGTCATTACCGAAGCGGAAGAAATGGCGCATTTCGGCGTCAAGATGTCGGCTCCGGAAATCGATATCGATGCCTTGCGCGGCTGGAAAGAAAGCGTCATCAAGAAACTGACTGGCGGTTTGTCCGGCCTGGCCAAGGCGCGCAAAGTGCAAGTGCTGACCGGCAAGGGCGAATTCAGCTCGGCCAACACGATCACCGTGGCAACCGCGGATGGTCCGAAGGTGGTCGGCTTCAAGAACGCAATTATTGCAGCGGGTTCTTCGGTCGCGAAAATCCCTGGTTTCCCTTACGACGATCCACGTCTGATCGATTCCACCGGCGCGCTGGAACTGCGTCAGATTCCGAAGAAACTACTGGTCATCGGCGGCGGCATCATCGGCCTCGAAATGGCTTGCGTGTATGACGCGCTGGGTTCCAAGGTGACCGTGGTCGAATTCGCCGACGGCCTGATTCCTGCGGCCGACCGCGATGTCGTCAAGCCGCTGCAGAAGCGTATCGAAAAGCGCTACGAAGCAATCCACCTGAAGACCAAGGTCACCAAGCTGGAAGCCTTGAAAGAAGGCCTGCGCGCAACCTTTGAAGGCGCCGACAGCAGTTCGCCGGCCGCACCGGAACCGCAACTGTACGACATGGTGCTGGTGGCCGTGGGCCGTCGTCCGAACGGCAAGGAAATCGCTGCCGAGAAGGCCGGCGTCATTGTCAACGAACGCGGCTTCATCCCGGCCAACAAGCAGCAACGCACCAATGTGCCGCACATCTTCGCGATCGGCGATATCTGCGGCGATCCGATGCTGGCGCACAAGGCCACTAACGAAGCCAAGGTGGCGGCGGAAGTGATTGGCGGCCACAAGGTGGAATTCGATGCGATGACGATTCCGTCGGTGGCCTACACCGATCCGGAAATTGCATGGATGGGCCTGACCGAAACCGAAGCCAAGGCCAAGGGCATTCCTTTCGAAAAGGCCAATTTCCCATGGGCGGCAAGCGGCCGTGCATTGGCGATGGGCCGTGACGACGGCATGACCAAGCTGTTGTGGGATCCAAGCACCAAGCGCATCATCGGCGCCGGCATCGTTGGCGTGAATGCCGGCGAGCTGTTGGCGGAAACCGTGCTGGCGATGGAAATGGGTGCGGATCTGGAAGATCTGGCGCTGACCATCCATGCTCACCCGACGTTGTCCGAAACGCCGATGTTTGCGGCTGAAATGGGCTTGGGCACGATCACCGACTTGTTCATTCCAAAGAAGAAATAAAGAAGTAGGGCGGGCATATTGTGCCCACCTCGCAAAAAAAACGCCGCTCCGGTTTGCATCGGAGCGGCGTTTTTATTTTTGGAAATCAATCAGTCGAAGTATCTGCGGACCGCTTCAAAGCGTGCCGCGTAATAGTTGTTGTCGAGACGGTCTATACGCACCTTGCCGTTGGTTGACGGCGCATTGATGAAACGGCCGTCGCCAATGTAGATGCCGACGTGGGAAAACGCGCGGTGCATGGTGTTGAAGAAAACCAGATCACCGGGCCGTAACTCGGCTTTGGTGATCGGACGGCCTTGGCGTGCGATGTCGGCCGCGCTGCCGGTGACCTTGAGGCCAGCAGCCTGCTTGTACACGTAACTGACCATGCCGCTGCAGTCGAGCCCGGCTTCCGGGTTCTTGCCGCCGAAGCGATAGTTGGTGTCGATCAGGCCGAGCGAATAGATGACGATATCGTTACCCTTGTCGCTGACAGGCGTGTTGTCAGCCGAGCCAGGGCGAACCGAACCGACGCCGCCGCAAGCGGCCAGCAACAACACGCAACAGAGAATCAGGAAATTTTTTATCGTCATCGGCGATCCTTCACTTCCACGGTACCGCTTACTTTTCCAGTTGGGTCAGCACATCCGACAGCATCGCAATCATCTGATCGATTTCGGCAGTCGTTACATTCAGCGACGGCATGAAACGCAGCAGGTTGGGACGCGGCGAGTTCAGCAGCAAGCCGACCGGATTCAGATCGCGCGCGATATCGACGATTTGCGGTCCAATATCCTTGCCCAGTTTCAGCGCGCGCAACAAGCCCTCGCCGCGCTCACCTTCGAGTCCGTGCTTGGCAGTAAGTTTCAACAATTCGCTGCTCAGGTAGGCGCCCTTGTCCTTGACCGATTGCAGGAAGCCCGGCTCCAGCAAGGTCTTGATGACAGCCACGCCAACCGCAGTCATCAGCGGATTGCCATTGTAGGTGCCGCCTTGATCGCCGGCTTCGAACACCGCGATCTCTTCGCGCGCCAGCAAGGCCGCCAGCGGTACGCCACCGCCGATGCCTTTGCCGAGGGTCATGATGTCCGGCTCGATGCCCGACAGTTGGTAAGCGAACAGTTCACCGGTACGGCCCATGCCGGATTGCACTTCGTCGACGATCAGCAGGATGCCGTGCTTCTTGGTCAGTTCGCGCAAGGCTTGCATGAATTCGCGGGTTGCCGGGATCACGCCGCTTTCGCCTTGAACCGGTTCCAGCATGACTGCCACGGTCTTGTCGTTGATCAGGTTTTCGACGCTGGCCAGGTCGTTCAGTTCTGCTTTCGGGAAGCCCGGTACTTGCGGTGCAAAAATGGTGTCCCAGCCCGGCTTGCCGCTGGCCGACATCGTGGCTAAAGTGCGGCCGTGGAAGCTGTGGTTGAAGGTGATGATTTCAAAGCGGTTCTGGCCGGCTTTGTTTGGATTCTTCTTGCCCCATTTGCGCGCCAGCTTGATCGCGCCTTCGTTGGCTTCGGCGCCGCTGTTGGTAAAGAACACGCGGTCGAAGCAGGAGTTGGCGGTCAGCAGGTTAGCCAGTTCGATCGACGGCGCATTGTAGAAAGCCGGCGATGGATTGATGATTTTCTTGGATTGCGCAACCAGCGCATCCTGGATGCACTGCGGCGAATGGCCCAGGGCATTGACGGCCCAGCCCTGCAGATAGTCGAGGTAACGCTTGCCGGTGTGATCTGTCATCCACATGCCGTCGCCCTCGACAAACACCAGCGGCGGGCGATTGGTGATGTACATCAGGTCGTTGACCGGGTATTCGCTGAATTTCACGCTGTGCTCCATATCGTTACTCCAAAAAAGGGCAAAAAAAAACCACAGGCATCGCCTGTGGCTTCGTGATCAGACAACGGTCACACGCACGGCTTACCTGGCAATGGCAATGGGCTATGGCGTCGCAACAATGTCTTGATCATGTTCATGGCACAAATATTAGGACCTTTTGTGTGGTGCGTCAAAAAATATTTGCGTCGTTGTTGTCACACGTTCCCATCTAGGCTCTTACTGAGCCAGATCCGCCTCCGAAGTAAACGAATCGGCATAAAACTCTTCGGCCGGCAGTTTACACAGGGCGACGAAATCGCGCTGTGCAGACTCCACTACGATCGGCGCGCCGCAAGCATAGACCTGGTAGGCAGACAGGTCAGGCAGGTCGTCAATCACCGCCTGATGTACGAAACCGGTGCGGCCTTGCCATTGATCCTCTGGCTGGGCATGCGAAATCACCGGCACGAACTTGAAGTTCGGCAGCGTGGCGGCCCACTCTTCGCACAAGGCCATCATGTACAGGTCTTGCGGGCGGCGGCCGCCCCAGTACAGGGTGATCGGCCGCTGAGATTCGGTATGGATAACTTGTTCGACCAGCGCCTTGATCGGCGCGAAGCCGGTGCCGGAAGCCAGCAGCACCATCGGCTTGTCAGAGTCTTCGCGCAGGAAGAAAGTGCCGAGCGGCCCTTCCAGGCGCAGGATGTCGCGTTCTTTCATGCTGCCGAATACCTGGTCGGTAAACAGGCCGCCGGGCATGTGGCGGATATGCAGGGTCAGGTAATCGTCCTTGTAAGGCGCGTTGGCCATGCTGTAGCTGCGGCGTTTGCCGTCGCGCAGCATGAATTCCACGTATTGGCCGGCCAGGTATTGCAGGCGTTCATTGGCGGGCAATTGCAGCGACAGCACGATGACGTCGTCGGCGACTTTTTCGATCTTGGCGACGCGGGTTGGCATCTTGCGCACCGGGAATTCGCCGACGCCGGCGACTTCGCGCGCTTCGATGGTGACATCTGAATGCGGCGTAGCGCAGCAAAACAGGGCGAAACCGAGTTCCTCTTCCTTCACCGGCAGGGCTTTTTCCTGATGCGCGCCATGGGTAATGCTGCCGTCCACCAGCTTGCCCTTGCACGAACTGCAAGCGCCGTTCTTGCAGCCGTAGGGCAGGCCGACGCCGGCGCGTATTGCGGCGTTGAGAATGGTCTCGCCTTCGTCGCAACTAAATATGCGGCCACTTGGCTGAACAGTTATCTGGAAACTCATACAATCCTGTAATGAAAAATATAAAACAAAACCATGACGCTCGGCCTGCCCGGTTTGGCAAGCCGCGCCTGTTGATTCTTGGGTGTGGCGATGTTGGACTACGCCTGCTGCCTTTGCTGAAGCCCCATTTCAGGGTATTCGCGGTAACCAGCCAGCCTGCTCGTTGTGCTGAACTGCGCGCTGCCGGGGCGGTTCCGCTGGTGGCTGATCTTGATCAACCGGCAACATTGGCACGATTGGCGCGCCTGGCAAAAATTGTTGTGCATCTGGCGCCGCCGCAGTCTGCAGGTGAAAAAGACCGGCGCACCCGCAACCTGGCCGCTATTTTACCTGAGCGGACTACGCTTGTTTACATCAGTACCACCGGCGTCTATGGTGACTGCGGCGGTGCGCTGATCGACGAAACGCGGCTGCTGAGTCCGCACAATGCGCGTGCCAAGCGCCGCGTCGATGCGGAGCAGGTGCTGCGGCATTGGGCCCGGCGCCGCACCGGCAATCTGGCGATCCTGCGGGTACCGGGGATTTACGCCCCTGAGCGGTTGCCCCTGGAGCGCCTGCAGAAGGCGACGCCGGCCCTGGTCGCCACCGATGACGTGTATACCAATCACATCCATGCTGATGACCTGGCGCGGATTGTCGTTGCCGCGATCTTCAGGGCCTCGCCGTTGCGTATTTACCACGCCAGTGATGATTCACAATTGAAGATGGCCGACTACTTCGACCTGGTGGCCAAGGCATTTGTGTTGCCGCCGCCGCCTAGGTTGCCGCGCGCCGAACTGGCGCAACGGGTGTCGCCGATGCTGTTGTCGTTCATGTCGGAGTCGCGCCGTCTGCAAAACCTGCGCATCAAGTCGGAGTTGGGCGTGCGTTTGCGTTATCCGGATGTGCAAACGGCATTGCCTGTGATGGCGGCGGCCAGCTTGGTGGTTAGTCAGGAATGATGCAAGACGGCATTTCTATATTTGTTTTTCGCATAAGCATAGAAGTTATAAGTTGTTGTAAGGTGGAAAGTTGATCGATAAAGTGAAAAATAAACAAAAAATCCACTTTATATGCGCTAGCCAACTAAGCGCCCGCCACAGACAGTCGCGACGGGCGCCCCAGAACAAGTAGCAGCGAAGAACGACGCAAAGGCCGCCAGCTCCCGATGAAGTTATCTTTTAAGCAAATCCACAAGCAATTTTCCGGCTTGCCGGTGATTGATGATTTCAGTCGTGAGATCGAGGAAGGCGAGCTGGTTGCGCTGGTCGGTCCCTCGGGTTGTGGCAAATCGACGCTGCTGCATCTGGCCGCCGGTTTGGGCGCACCCACCAGCGGCGCGGTGCTGGCCGATGGCAAGCACATCAAAGGACCGCATCCGGAACGCATGTTGATGTTCCAGGAAAACGCGTTGTATCCATGGCTGACGCTGGAAGCAAACGTGGCCCTGGCGCTGGAATTGCAGAAGGTGGGCAAGGCCGACGCGCGTCTGCAGGCACGCGACTGGCTGGCAAAAGTCAGTCTGCAAGGTTTTGAGACGTATTTCCCGCATCAGGTTTCCGGCGGCATGCGGCAACGCGCGGCACTGGCGCGTGCTTTCATCACCAAGCCGAAAGTGCTGTT
This sequence comes from Collimonas arenae, assembly GCF_001584165.1. NCBI lineage: Bacteria > Pseudomonadati > Pseudomonadota > Betaproteobacteria > Burkholderiales > Oxalobacteraceae > Collimonas > Collimonas arenae. Next base: position 3,644,520 of record NZ_CP013233.1, on the reverse strand, counting down.
GCTCGACGAGCCGTTCGGCGCGCTGGATGCGTTGACGCGCATGACGTTGCAGGATTCCCTGCGCCAGTTGATCCGGGAAGAGCGGCCGACGGTGCTGCTGGTGACGCACGATGTCGACGAAGCCCTGTTCCTGGCTGACCGCATCCTGGTATTCAGCCCGCGCCCGGCCAAGGTGCTGCGTGAATTCAATCTGAATCACCACGAAAAGACCCACGATCTTTCTGAATTTGCCGCGATTCGCCGGGAAATTCTTTGCCTGCTGGGGATTCGTGCCGAGCAGGACGAATTCACAAAAAAACGAGAGGGAGTTGCAGCATGAGATTCAATTTGAAGTCGTTGTTACTGATTCCGGCGTTGTTGCTGTCGCTGACAGGGACAGCGTCCGCCAACGAAAAATTCAAGATCGGCTATTTGCGCGTGATGGACGATGCACAGGCGATCGCAGCGTATGAAGGCGGTTTCTACAAGAAGCACGGGCTGGATGTCGAACTGATCGAATTCAAATCCGGCACCGACCTGATCAAGGCTATCGTCGGCGGTCAGCTCGACAGCGGCGTGCTGGGTTTCACTAATGCCGCAGCCTGGGCTTCCAAGGGGGCGGATCTCAAGGTGGTGGCTGGCGCACAACACGGCTATCACGCAATCGTGGTGCGTGATGACAGCGGCATCAAGGATGTCGCCGGACTGAAAGGACATACGCTGGCGTCGCAGGCCGAAGGTAGCACTGCCGACACCGTACTCAAAGGCGTGACGCTGAAGAACGCCGGCCTGAAGGCCGACGATGTCAACATCCTCGGCGTCAGTCCGCAAGTGGCGGTGCAGTCGCTGGTCGGCAAGCGCGTCGATGCAGCCTTCCTGTTCGAGCCGCAGGCCAGCATTGCCAAGCTGGTGGCGCCGGTCAAGCAAATCTATGAAGTCGGCGAAGTCTGGCCTTTCCCGTGCATGGTCGTGATCACCTCCGGCGAAACGTTGGCGAAACGTCGCGACGCGGTGTGGAAGTCGCTGGACGCGCAGCGTGAGGCGATCAACTTGCTGCAAAAAGATCCGACGGCGGCATCCAAACTGATTGCCGGCTACTTCATCGCTGATCCAACCCTGAAAACCCTGAAGCAAGGCGATCTGCCGCGCGAAACCGTGATCCGCGACGCCATCAAGAGTCAGACTTTCAGCGCCGCACTGACACCGAAGGAGCTGGCGCGGATGCAGGAACTGGCCAACATTTTGCAAGAACAAGGCTCATTGAAGACGCGTGACGGCAAGCCGTTCAACGTCAATGCGATCATCGATCTGGATTGGCAGAAGGATCGCAAGCTTTGAGCATGTCGTTCCCGCAAACGCGGGGACCCAAGTTACTGAGCAGGGTCATGAAAATGGATTCCCGCGTTCGCGGGAATGACGGGGCGCCTAAACCGTGCTTTCGGAATGACTTACGCGTTCTTCGCTCTTGTTTAGCGCGATTTTTCAATCAATACGAATTATCCTGGTTCATCTATGAGTACTCAAAGCCGGCTAGTCGGTTACCGCAAAAAGCTCGCCATGCTGCTGGCTATCCTGTTGATCTTTTTGCTGTGGCAGGTCGCGGCGTGGTCCTTGCCCGACTTCCTGATGCCGGGCGTCCTACCGGTGCTGGGGCGCTTGTGGCAGGAAGTGCAGACGCCAGAATTTCGCACCGCATTGTGGGGTAGCCTGACCCGCCTCGGCGGCGGTTATGCAGCGGCGATGCTGTTCGGCATCGGCTTCGGCCTGATCGGTGCAGTGCTGTTTTTCTTCCGCGAAGTGTTGAAGTCGGCCATCATCATCCTGCAATCGATCCCATCGATTGCCTGGGTGCCGCTGTTCCTGATATTGATGGGCTTCGGCAATTTGCCGATCATGGTGGTGGTGGCGCTCGCGGCATTTTTCCCGGCAGCGTTGAGCGTCATGAATGCGACGGAAAGCGTGCAGCAGGTGCATGTCTCTGCCGCCCGCGTAATGGGTGCCTCGCGCTGGGAAATGCTGAAACGGGTCTATCTGCCGGCTGTGATGCCGGAGCTGATTACCGGCGCCCAGCTGGCGTTCGGTAATGCCTGGCGCGCATTGATTTCGGCGGAAATGCTGATTGGTTTCGGCAAGGGACTGGGGCGCACACTGGCCTATGCGGGGGAAACTGCCGACATGGTCGGCGTGATGACGAATATTCTCGCCATCGCCATTTTGGCGGCCTTGATCGATCAGGTCATCCTGGAAAACTTGAAGCATCGGGTATTGCGTTACCAGTACGTCTAAATCACTTCGATGAACGCGCCATCATTATTCTTCCGCCAAGCCGTAGCATTGCTACTGCTGGCTTGCGCGCTGCAAGTGACCGCTACCGCCGGCACGCTGGAGCAGATCAGGCAGCGCGGCAAACTGGTGGTTGGCGTCAGCTATGTCGTGCCGGAGTACACGGCTGGGACGAAGTACCGCACGCCCGAAAGCTTTGACAGCACGGTCGCGGCGGAATTGGCAAAGCAGCTTGGCGTCAAGCTAGTGACGGTCAAGGTGACGACAAAAAATCGGCAGCAGTTGTTGGCGCAACAGAAGGTCGACGTGCTGCTGCTGAATCTGAAGAAAGACGATGCCGATGCGTTGGCTTCGTCCGCGCGGCTTTTGCCTACCGCGTATCAGTCACGCCCCAAGCTGATCATGCGCAGCGATACCTACATCAAACGCTCGCCGCAACTCAAGGGGCGCACCCTATGCGTGGCGGCAGGCGGTGCGTATGTCGGCTCATTGGCGGCGCAATATGGCGCGCTGGAAAAAGTGTACAAGGCGCCGGCCGACGCCTTGCTGGCGCTCAGGACCGGCGCTTGCGACGCCGCCGTCCATGACGACGCCGTGTTGAACGGCTTGTTGGCACTGCCAGAGTGGAAAAAATTTTCAGCCAGCCTGCCGCTTGATGCCAGTCCGGCGGTACTGACCTTCGCAGTCAGGCGGGCAGATGCCGATCTCGGCGACTATCTGCAGCAACTGTCGCAGGAGTGGAGTGGCACTGGCTATTGGGCCGGCAACCGTAAAAGGTGGATCAACGATGTCGCCTTCGAAGTCTATCTCGACCAGAACGTCCCCGATTGCCATTGACCGCGTTTGATGCTTGTTTGTCTTGCATCACGGTAATTTAATTCATTGTCAGACGGATAATCGCTAAAATCCGTCTCGAATCACACGTTTTTGCCATCGAATCTACGGGGAAGCCGTCGCATAAAAGAATTTAATGTGGCGGCGTCCCTGCTAGGATTCGATCTGCAAGAGACTTCCCGTTATGCACGCCCGACGATGCGTAACGATATTAAAAAAACACTATTAAAGACAGACGAAAGGAAAAGCCATGTACGCACGGACCAAACTGATGATGGTTATGCTGGCAGCATTCCCAGCGCTCGCAATGGCGCAGGAGACACAGGTAGTAAAGATCGGCTTTAGCAGCCCGTTGACCGGCCCTCAGGCTTCGGCCGGCCGCGACAACCAAGGCGGTCTGGCCATGGCGATCGACAAGCTGAATAGCCAGGGCATGGTTATCGGCGGCAAGAAAATCAAGTTTGAAGCGCAAATGGAAGACGACCAGGCCGATCCACGCGCTGGTGTAGGTGTGGCGCAAAAGCTGGTCGACATGGGTGTCAAGGCGGTGGTCGGTCCTTACAACTCGGGCGTGACTATCCCTGCATCGCGCGTGTATAACGAGGCCGGCATCGTGATGGGCACCGTTGCCTCCAATCCGAAGGTAACGTTGCAAGGCTTCAAATCGGTGTTCCGCGTAGCGGCAAGCGATAGCCAACTGGGCGGCAAGATGGCCCTGTACGCAGCCAAGGAACTGAAGATCAAGAAAGTCTCGGTCATCGATGACCGCACTGCCTATGGCCAAGGTCTGGCGGAAGAGTTTGCAAAAGTTGCCAAGGCTAACGGCATCCAGGTCGTCAGCAACGATTTCACCAACGACAAGGCAACCGATTTCACCGCTATCCTGACCTCCATCAAGTCGAAGAAACCGGACGCGATTTTCTATGGTGGTTACTCGCCGCAAGGTGGCCCGATGACGCGTCAGATGAAGCAACTGGGCGTCAATACCCTGCTGCTGGGCGGCGACGGCATCTGCGCGCCTGAAATGGGCCGTCTGGGCGGCGATGCGATTACCGACCAGGTGTATTGCACCCAGGGCGGCGCTTTGCTGGACAAGCTGGCTTCCGGCAAGACCTTCGCGGCTGATTATCAGAAGCGTTACAACCGTCCTGCGGAAACCTATGCTGCATCTTTCTATGACGGCATGATGTTGATTGCCCAGGCGATGAAGGAAGCCAACTCGGTAGAGCCGAAGCAATATCTGCCGGCAATGGAAAAGATCCACTACAAGGGTGTGGCCGGTGTCTATGAATTCGACGCCAACCACGATCTGAAGCAATCGCCAGTGACGGTGTATCGCTTCAAGGGCGGCGTGCCGGAAGCGCTGACCAGCTACTAAGCTTTACCCGGGCCGGCTACGTCAAACGTAGTCGGCTTTTTTCATGACCGGCCTGGCTTTGTCATGTCGCCTTTCAGGCGATTCTTTCCTGTTTCCCAATATATCCCCCATGCTAAGTTACACACGCACAATCCATACGGTCGATGCGCACACCGGCGGCGAACCGCTACGCATCGTGATTTCCGGTTTGCCGCCGGTCCCCGGCAAGACGATCCTGGAGCGCCGTAGCTGGCTCAAGGAGCAGCGCGATGATGTGCGACAGTTCCTGATGAACGAGCCGCGCGGCCATGCCGACATGTACGGCGCATATCTGCTGCCGCCAACCACCCCGGCCGCCGATTTCGGCGTGATCTTCATCCACAACGAAGGCTACAGCGACATGTGCGGCCATGGCATCATCGCACTGGCAAGGTACTGGTGGAGCTGAATCACGTGGAGCGGACGGTGCCGCTGACGCGCATCGGTTTCGATACCCGGCCGGCTTCATTGAGGCGCAGGTCGAGTGGGATGGTCAGCGCGCGGGTGACGTCACCTTCCGTAACGTACCGGCATTCATCTATCAGCGCGATGTCGAAGTCGAAACGCCAAGCTTCGGCAAGGTAACTGGCGATATCGTTTTCGGCGGCGCCTTCTACTACTACATGAACGCCGATCAGGCCAACGTCCAGATCAAGCCGGAGCAGGTGCGCGGTTTGATCCAGTTAGGCGCGGAAACCAAGCAGGCAGTCAAGGCCAAGGTGAAGATCCAGCATCCTCTCGAACCTGGACTGGACAGCCTGTACGGCACCATTATCGATGGCGCGCCGAACGATCCGGCGGCGGACCAGGCCAATGTCTGCATCTTTGCCGATCGTGAAGTGGATCGTTCGCCAACCGGCACCGGCACCTCGGGCCGCGCTGCGCAATTGTTCTTACGCGGCAAGCTGGCCCTGAATCAGACTCTGGTGAATGAAAGCATCGTTGGCAGCTGTTTCCGGGTAAAGGTCACCGAGACCGCCAAAGTTGGCGAGTTCGACGCTGCGATTACCGAAGTCACCGGCAATGCGCACATCATGGGTTTCAATCAGTGGGTGCTGGAAGACAGTGATCCGTTTCCGCAAGGTTTTTTCCTGCGCTGACCATTTGCTTGATTGAAGGTTGGGCCGATCAGAGAGGGCGTCGCTGCACTGCGGCGGTTCTTTGAACTGGCCTGGATAATAGAGAAGAACATGAAAATTTTTGACGCTGCAAGCACCGCCGCCGCATTGCCCTATTCCGAGCTGGTTCCAGCGTTGGTCGAGGTCGCGCAGCAACTGCGCGAAGGGAAGATCAATGCTCCCGAACGGATGGTGGTGGAAATCGATCCGGCCAGCGTGCTGCTGTGCATGCCGGCTGTCGCCGCCGATATCGGCATGACCAAGCTGATTACCGTGCACGCCAACAATGCGCAATACCAGCTGCCTGCGATTCAAGGTGAAGTGGTGGTGTTCGATGCCGCCAGCGGCCGCCGCCTGGCCTTGTTGCATGGCCCGACTGTCACCGCGCGCCGCACTGCCGCCGTCAGTTTGCTTGGCATCGAGGCTTTGTTGCCGGTCAAGCCGAAATCGGCATTGCTGATTGGTACCGGCGTGCAAGCGATTGCGCATGCCGATGGGTTGATCGATTATTTCGGTGTCGGTGAATTCTGGGTATCCGCTCGCGATCTGCACAAGACCCAGGCATTTTGCGATGCGTTGCAGCTGCGCCATCCGCAGATCACGGTCAAACCGCTGGCAGCTGCTGCGCTGGCCTCCGACGTACCGCCTGTCGATGTCATGATAGCGTTAACCACTTCGCGCAGCGCGGTGATCCCGGTTAATATCGCGGCGAACACGTTGGCGATTGGCGTCGGCGCATTCAAGCCGGACATGGTGGAGTTTCCTGCAGAACTTTTGCATAGCCGTACGGTGGTGGTCGATTGCCTGGCCGGCGCCAAACATGAAGCCGGCGATCTGCTGCAGGCAAAGATCGATTGGGATAAGGTGCGCGAATTGCCGGATGTGTTGGCGCAAGGGTTTGTGCAGCAGCCGTTGTTACCGGTTTATAAAACCGTTGGTCAGGCCGCGTGGGATTTGGCAGCTGCGCGAGTCGCGATTGCATCGCTGGCCGGCTGAGGCGTGCGGCCATTAACCAACGGACACAAGGAGAGCATTTGATTCGAGACGCGTTGCAAGCGGACTGCATGAGTCTGACCGCGCTGTCGATCCAGGTCTGGCTGCATACCTATGCCACAGAGGGCGTCTGCGACGACCTCGCGCGCGAGGTAATGTCGACGTTTACGCCAGCCTACTTCCAAGACCTGATCAATGATCCGGATTACCGTCTGTTCGTGGAAGTGAGCGACGAGAATTTGCTGGGCTATATCCTGCTCGACCTGGACTCGCCATGCGCCACGAACAATTACGGCGGTGTCGAGGTCGATACGCTGTATGTGCAGGAACACTTCCATGGCCGCGGCATCGGCCGCGCGCTACTCGATCACGCCATCCGGAATGCAGGCGAGCGGCTGTGGCTGACGGCCTGGGCCGGCAATACGCAGGCCCTGGGTTTTTACAAGGCCTACGGCTTCGCCGACATCGGCATGACCTGGCACGAATTCGAAGAGCAGAAATACGAGAACCGTATCCTTGCCCTGCAAAAAACTTAAGCCCTTAAGCGCCTAGCCAGGGCAAGCCTGCCTTGCACCAGCCGTTGACGTTCTTGCGATGACCGTTGTTATCCTTGTCGCCTTCGAAGCCTTCCAGGATATTGAAGCAGTTGGTATAACCATGTTCGGTCGCCAATTTGGCGGCATGTTGCGAGCGCACGCCGGAACGGCAGAGAAACAGCAGCGGCGTGCCTTTTTCCGCAATCTGAGCCAGCTGCGCCAGGAAATCCGGATTCGGGACGCCACCGGGATACTGCGACCACTGCACCGCAGCGTGCTGCGGCTCACTGATCACCACGCGACCGACCCAGTCGCGTTCGGCATTGGTGCGGACATCTACCAGGATTGTCGCGGGATCATCCTGCAACAAGGCAAAGGCTTCGTTCGGCGTGACGGCGCCGGCGTAGGGCAGACGGCCTTCGTGGCCGCGTTGCCTGGCAGTGGTGAGAAGTTCGTCACGGGTTGTCATCATATCTCTCCAGAAAGTTGTTGCATTGAAATGCTGACATACGCTCACGCCAGCCATCCGCACCAATTACGTACACATTTGCGTTTGCACTCAATAAATGCACAAAAATGGTGCTTTCATTATATGTTGCACCAATATGGTGATCTCCAATCCTGTCTGTAATCATGCCAGACACGGGAAAATGGCATATTAAGCCTTTCAAGCAAGCATATTACTAGGCCGAATAAGCCTTGCGCTTAAAACGGATGGTGGCATGGATTCTGCTATCATCCTGCACTGAGTTCTGGTCGTACTGAATTGCTGTCCGGTCATAGTTTGCTCACTGCCTGACCATGATGTTACTGCGACGCTGCAAGCCGCGCGCAACAGATCTTGAGCATGGCGCACAATTTAAAAACTGCAGTACTTTTATGCAAGTACTTTCATCTTTAGGAGATTCACATGGCAATGACGGCCGCAGAAGTCTTGAAAATGGCAAAAGACAACGAAGTCAAATTCGTTGATTTTCGCTTCGCTGACACCAAGGGCAAAGAGCAGCACGTAACTGTTCCAGTCTCCCATTTCGATATCGACAAGTTCGAATCGGGTCATGCATTCGACGGTTCTTCTATTGCTGGCTGGAAGGGTATTGAAGCTTCCGACATGTTGCTGATGCCGGATCCAAATACTGCAAACATCGATCCGTTCATGGAAGAAACCACATTGTTCATGCAATGTGACGTGATCGAGCCATCCGACGGCAAGGGCTACGACCGTGACCCACGTTCGATCGCCAAGCGCGCCGAAGCCTACCTGAAATCGTCCGGCCTGGGCGACACCGCCTATTTCGGTCCAGAACCAGAATTCTTCATTTTCGACGACGTCCGTTGGGGCGCCGACATGTCGGGCTGCTTCGTCAAGATCGGTTCCGAAGAAGCATCGTGGAGCACCGGCGCCAAGCTCGAAGGCGGCAACACCGGCCATCGCCCAACCGTCAAGGGCGGCTACTTCCCAGTGCCACCAGTCGACAGCTTCCAGGACATGCGTTCGGAAATGTGCCTGATCCTCGAATCCCTGGGCATTCCGGTTGAAGTGCATCACCACGAAGTGGCTGGCGCCGGCCAAAATGAAATCGGCACCAAGTTCTCGACATTGGTCGAGCGCGCCGACTGGACCCAGAACCTGAAGTATGTGGTCTGGAACGTGGCTCACACCTACGGCAAGACTGCTACTTTCATGCCTAAGCCTCTGGTTGGCGACAACGGCTCCGGCATGCACGTGCACCAATCGGTCTGGAAAGACGGCAAGAACCTGTTCGCTGGCGACGGCTATGCCGGTCTGTCCGAGTTCGCACTGTTCTACATCGGCGGCATCATCAAGCATGCTAAAGCACTGAATGCAATCACTAACCCAGGCACCAACTCGTACAAGCGTCTGGTTCCAGGTTTTGAAGCACCGGTCAAGCTGGCTTACTCGGCGCGTAACCGTTCGGCTTCGATCCGCATTCCGCACGTAGCCAATCCAAAGGGCCGTCGTATCGAAACCCGTTTCCCGGATCCACTGGCTAACCCATACCTGTGCTTCGCAGCATTGTTGATGGCGGGTCTGGACGGCGTGCAGAACAAGATCCATCCAGGCGAAGCAGCTTCGAAGGATCTGTACCATCTGCCACCAGAAGAAGACAAGCTGATCCCAACCGTTTGCTCTTCGCTGGACGAAGCACTGGAAGCGTTGGACAAGGATCGTGAGTTCCTGACCCGGGCGGCGTATTCAGCGACAGCATGATCGATGCTTACCTGGATCTGAAGATGCAGGAAGTTCAACGCTTCCGCATGACAACCCACCCGATCGAATTCGACATGTACTACTCGGTATAAGTCGTTTCGCAAGTTTGAACCGCCGCTCTTGCATCATGCAAGGCCGGCAGTTCAGTAAGATAAAAGGACAGGAAAGGTTTTCCTGTCCTTTTTGTTTTTGGGACCGATTTTCGGCAATGATATGAATCTGCAGGATGGTTTGTCATTGCCAGTTTCTTGGCATAAACTAGCGTCTCCATTGAATTGCAAAGAAAATCTATGAAGCGTCCTATGTTGCGTTTTTCCCGGCAATTTCTGCTACTGGCCGTGGTCGGCATCGCTGCTGGCACTGTTCACGCCCAAAGCGAAGTGTTTCTGTGTGTCGACCAGAATGGCGTCAAGGAATACAAGAACACCGGCGACACCAAGGGCTGCAAACGCGTGAGCCTGCCGCCGCTGACCGTCAGTTCATCCAGCAAGCCGAGCACGGGTGGTGGCGGTGGTGCAGCTTCGAGCAAGCCGGCAGCCAGCACGCCGTCGGATTTTCCTAAGGTGGATAACGGCACGCAAAAAGCGCGCGACAATGATCGCCGCCAGATCTTGCAGGATGAATTGAGAAATGAACAACAGCGCCTGGCCGATCTCAAGAAAGACTACAACGACGGTGCACCCGAGCGCCAAGGCAATGAGAAAAACTACGCCAAGTACCAGGAGCGCGTGGCATCGATGAAAGAGGATATCTCGCGCAGCGAGAAAAATATCGAGGCGCTTAACCGTGAGTTGGCGAATCTGAAGTAATCCATCTGCTTGGTATCAACCTTGCTTTACTCATAAGGCCGCTATTGCGGCCTTTATTTTTGCCTGCAGGGCGTGGCAGGAGTCGGTTCAATTTTCGGATCAGGCTGATGCCGGACGCACCATAATGTTGCGATCTTGTATATTCCATGCCGACATCGCTCGCAAAGCTTGTTATGCTCGGAAAATGCACCATTCAAATGCAGCGAATCGTGCCGATGCCGCCAGTGCCATCGTGTTTTCCAGCATCTTCAATGCGATTTGATGGCGGCGTCGAATCCGGCCGGATATGCGCTTGCACTACGTTTTCTTATAGGAACCTCGGATGCCCACAAAAATCGCTGAACGATCGGCGCTTGCCAGCCTCGACCTGCTGGCGTCTGCCGTGCTGTTGCTCGATCGGCAGGGACGCCTGGTATTTGCCAATGCCGCCGCCGAAAATCTGCTGGAAAGTTCATGCCGCTTGCTGGTGCAGCAAACGCTATCGGACCTGTTCCTCAACCCGGAACAGTTGCTGGCGATTTTTCAGCAGGCGCTGGAACACCAGTTCGACGATTCCCGCCAGGACCTGATCCTGGAGCGCATGGGCCGCGAGCCGCTGTGGGTCGATACGATTGTCACAGCGCTCGACAATCCTGACGTGCCGGTGTTGATTGAGTTGCGCGAGAATGTGCAGCAACTCAAGCTGGAGCGCGAGGAAAGGCTGATCGACCAAAGCCAGGTCAACAAGGAATTGATCCGCAATCTTGCACATGAAATCAAGAATCCACTAGGTGGCATTCGCGGCGCCGCGCAGTTGCTGGAGCTGGAGCTGCCGGAGCGCCATCTGAAAGAGTTGCGCGAGTACACGCAAGTCATCATCAAGGAAGCCGATCGCTTGCAGACCCTGGTAGACCGGCTGTTGGCACCGCACCGGCTGGCGCAGATCGTCGGCGACGTCAACATCCACGAAGTGTGCGAACGGGTCCGCAGCCTGATTGTGGCCGAATTCCCGAGCGGACTGACCATCAAGCGCGATTACGATTTATCGATCCCGCAGTTTCGCGGCGACAAGGAACAGCTGATTCAGGCCATCCTGAATATTGCACATAATGCAGCGCAGGCATTGCAGGAACGCATCAAGGCGGGCGATGCCGAGCTGACTTTCCAGAGCCGGGTGGTGCGTCAGGTGACGCTGGCCAAGGTCCGTTACCGGCTGGCACTAGACTTGCATATCATCGACAATGGACCCGGTATCCCGGCCGAGATCCAGGAGCGCATTTTCTATCCATTGGTATCGGGCCGCGATGGCGGCAGCGGCTTGGGATTGACGCTGGCACAAACCTTCGTGCAGCAGCACATGGGCGTCATTGAATGCGAAAGTCGGCCGGGATGTACCGATTTCAGAATTCTGATACCGCTACCGTGAACTTGCGGTCGGCTTACCCGCCGGCCGTCGTGGCAATGACAAACCAGTCAGGCAAGTTCGCGAGCGGATTCTTGATGCAGCATAAAGAGAAAAGATATGAAACCAATCTGGATTGTTGACGACGACGAATCGATTCGATGGGTGCTTGAAAAAGCGCTGGCCCGCGAAAACCTGAGCACCAAGAGTTTTTCCAATGCACGCGATGCGATTGAGGCGCTGCAATCGAGCACGCCGCAGGTGCTGGTTTCCGACATCCGCATGCCGGGCGCATCCGGGCTGGAGTTGCTGCAAACCGTCAAGGCCAAATTTCCTGGCGTTCCGGTCATCATCATTACCGCATTTTCCGATCTTGATTCCGCCGTTGCCGCATTCCAGGGCGGGGCATTCGAATACCTGGCCAAACCGTTCGATGTCGACAAGGCGGTCGAACTGATCCGCCGCGCACTGGAAGAAAGCCTGCGCGAAGCCAATGTCGAACAGGCCTCCGCCGAAACGCCGGAAATCCTCGGCCAGGCGCCGGCGATGCAGGATGTGTTCCGCGCCATCGGCCGCTTGTCGCAATCGAATGTGACGGTGCTGATCACCGGCGAATCAGGCACCGGCAAGGAGTTGGTGGCGCGTGCGCTGCACAAGCACAGCCCGCGCGCGTCGCAACCGTTCATTGCACTCAACACCGCAGCGATTCCAAAGGATCTGCTGGAGTCTGAATTGTTCGGCCATGAGCGTGGGGCATTTACCGGCGCCCAGGCATCGCGCCGTGGACGCTTCGAACAGGCCGAAGGCGGTACGCTGTTCCTCGACGAAATCGGCGACATGCCGTTCGACCTGCAGACACGGTTGTTGCGGGTGCTGTCGGACGGTCATTTCTATCGGGTCGGCGGTCACCAGTCCCTGAAAGCCAACGTGCGGGTTATCGCCGCAACTCACCAGAACCTGGAAACTCGCGTGCGTGAAGGCCTGTTCCGGGAAGACTTGTATCACCGCCTGAATGTCATCCGGCTACGCTTGCCGAGCCTGCGCGAACGGCGCGAAGACATTCCGATTCTGACCCGTTATTTCCTCAGCCAGAGCGCCAAGCAGCTCGGCGTCGAAAGCAAGCGGGTATCCGACAACGCGATGCGTTTCATGAGCAGCTTGGAATTGCCGGGCAATGTGCGCCAGCTGGAAAACCTGTGCAACTGGATCACCGTCATGGCGCCCGGGCAGACTGTCGAAATCAAGGACTTGCCGCAGGATCTGGTCAGCGGCCGTGAACATGGTTCGCAATTGGAGAGCCCGGCCAGTCGGCCGGTGGCGTTTGATCCGCATTACTCGGCGACGCCGACGACAGTCGCTGCGACAGCGCCGTATCAGGAGATTGCCGCGCCGTCGAGCGTGCCGGTCATCGACCGGCAGAACTGGATTGCCTTGCTTGAAACCGAAGCGGCCCACATGCTGAGCAATGGCGATGCAGATGTCATGGATGTGCTGGGGCGACAGTTCGAATCGGCGTTGATCAAGATTGCGTTGCGCCACACGCATGGCCGCAAGAACGATGCCGCAGTGCGACTCGGTATTGGGCGCAATACCATCACGCGCAAGATTCAGGAGTTGGGAATCGATGGCGCCAAGGATGATTAGTCAGAAGCGGGAATAAAACAGGGAGAGCGCAAGTTTGAATGCCGTTCAGTGAAGACTGAGCGGCATTTTTTATTTGCGGGAGCGGGTAGGATGGGCAGAAATTTGCCAACCCAACGGCTCGGCACCTGTCATTCTTCACGATAGTTCACACATCCGCGCATCGTAATTGACAGATAATAGGTTTATTCGTCCTTCAGCGCATGATGTGGTCCTGAAAGATTTAAAATTTATCCCGATTGGCAACTGCAATCAGCGCTTGTGTGCAGAATGGCAAGACCTGCGTTTGCGCAGCCGATCAACCCGTTGCACCGATACTGACGGTGCGGCGGGACCGTATGCAACCTAATGCCACAGAACTGGAACAACATGACTGCTTTGAACACCCGTATTGCTTCTGCTTTGATACTCACGGCCTTGCTGGCGGCCTGTGGATCCAGCGTGCCCCTGGCCGAGACCAAACCGGAACCAGTGGCATCGAATGCCTTGAACCTGGCGCCGACACCGACAGCCAGTTTGCTGGTTGGTAATTTTTATTGCGAACTGGGCAATCGCGTCGATTTGTCCAATGAAAGCAATGGCGACGTCAAGCTGAACTGGAAAGGGCGCAGCTATTCGATGACCACGGTCGCTACGACTACCGGCGCGGTGCGGCTGGAAGACAAGGCCAGCGGGCTGGTGTGGATCCAGATTCCGGCCAAGTCGATGCTGCTCAATTCCAAGCTGGGGCAACAATTGGCGAACGAATGCAAGGTGCGCTGATGTATTGACGGCGGCGATGCCGTTGCAGATGCGCGAGACGACGTAATATCGGATGTATCCAGTCGCAATATGTTTGTCTGAGAGGGAAAGCAATGTCCGCTCACATCTCCAACGTTCGCCCTGAATACGATAAGGTGCTGGTCGATATCGTCGACTACGTGACCAACTACAAGGTCAACTCAAGGCTGGCCTACGATACCGCCCGCAATTGCCTGATCGATACGCTGGGCTGCGGGTTGGAAGCGCTGGCGTATCCGGCTTGTAAAAAGCTGATGGGGCCGCTCGTCCCAGGTATTGTGGTGCCCAACGGCGCCAAGGTGCCGGGCACCCAGCATCAGCTTGATCCGGTTCAAGCCGCGTTCAATATCGGCGCCATGATCCGCTGGCTGGATTTCAACGACACCTGGCTGGCAGCCGAATGGGGGCATCCGTCCGACAACCTGGGCGCCATCCTGGCGACTGCAGACTGGCTTTCGCGCAATGCGATCGCCGCAGGCAAGAAACCTTTGAAGATGAAAGACGTGCTGACTGCCATGATCAAGGCGCACGAAATCCAGGGTTGTATCGCGCTGGAAAATTCCTTCAACAAGGTTGGCCTGGATCATGTGGTGCTGGTCAAGGTGGCATCGACGGCGGTGGTTGCCGAGATGATGGGCCTGACGCGTGAAGAGATCCTGAACGCGGTGTCGCTGGCATGGGTCGACGGCCAGGCGCTGCGCACTTATCGCCATGCGCCGAACACCGGGTCGCGCAAATCCTGGGCGGCAGGCGACGCCACTTCGCGCGCGGTGCGGCTGGCATTGATCGCCAAAACCGGCGAGATGGGATATCCGTCGGTGCTGACCGCCAAGACCTGGGGGTTCTACGATGTGCTGTTCGACGGGCAGTCATTCAAGTTCCAGCGCAAGTACGCATCCTATGTGATGGAAAACGTGCTGTTCAAGATTGCATTCCCGGCCGAATTTCACGCGCAAACTGCGGTTGAAGCGGCGATGACTTTGCATGCCGGGCTGGCCAAGAGCGGCAGGTCGGTCGACGACATCAGCAAGATCACGATCCGCACCCACGAAGCGTGCATCCGGATCATCGACAAGCAGGGACCGCTGAACAATCCAGCTGACCGCGACCACTGCATCCAGTACATGGTCGCCGTGCCGCTGATCTTCGGCCGCTTGACCGCCAGCGATTATGAAGACAGCGTCGCTGTCGACAAACGCATCGACGCATTGCGCGGCAAGATCGTGTGTGTCGAAGACAAGGATTTCACCAAGGATTACCACGATCCAAAGAAGCGTTCGATTGCCAATGCGTTGACGGTTGAATTCAAGGATGGCAAGAAGCTAAAGGAAATCGTGGTCGAATATCCACTCGGCCATGCGCGCCGCCGCAAGGAGGGCATTCCGCTGCTGGAAGCCAAGTTCAAGATCAACCTGGCGCGTCAGCTCCCTGCCAAGCAACAACAAGCGATACTGGACGTTTCTTTGGATCAGAAGAAACTGGAGGACATGGCAGTCAACGAATATGTTGACCTGTATGTAATTTGATCATTGCACGAGGCGCCCGCAGAGGCTCCCACCCGACGATTCTTTATAAGAAAACCAGGAGACAGCATGAGTTTTGCCACTTTTTACCAACGGTCGATTGACGATCCGTCCGCATTCTGGCGCGAGCAAGCCAGGCGGATAGACTGGCATCACCCGTTTTCGCAAGTCCTTGATGACAGCCGTCCGCCGTTTGCCAAATGGTTTGTCGGCGGTACCACCAACCTGTGCCACAACGCTGTGGATCGCTGGGTCGGGACGCGCGGGGAACAGCCTGCGCTGATTGCCATTTCGACCGAAACCAATACTGAAAAGACCTATTCCTTTCGCGAACTGCAGGACGAGGTCATCCGCACCGCCGCCATCATGCAGTCGCTCGGTGTCGGCCGTGGCGACCGGGTCCTGATCTACATGCCGATGATTGCCGAGGCGACGTTTGCAATGCTGGCCTGTGCCCGTATCGGCGCGATTCATTCGGTGGTGTTCGGCGGGTTTGCTTCAAACAGTCTGGCGAGCCGGATCGACGATGCGCAACCCGTGCTCATCGTTTCTGCTGACGCTGGCTCGCGCGGCGGCAAGGTGGTGCCCTACAAGGGTTTGCTGGACGATGCGATCAAGCTGGCGCAGCATAAGCCGGCCCACGTATTGCTGGTCGACCGCGGCTTGGCGCCGATGGAAATGGTGGCCGGCCGCGATGTCGACTATGCCGAACACCGGCGATTGCATATCGATGCCAAGGTGCCGGTAGTATGGCTGGAATCGAATGAAGCGTCCTATATCCTGTACACCTCCGGCACCACAGGAAAACCGAAGGGCGTGCAACGCGATGTCGGCGGCTATGCGGTGGCTTTGGCGACTTCGATGGATGCCATTTTTTGCGGCAAACCGGGTGGCACCTATTTCTGTACTTCCGACATCGGCTGGGTAGTGGGCCACTCATACATTGTCTACGGACCGCTGATTGCTGGTATGGCGACAGTGCTGTACGAAGGATTGCCGATCCGCCCGGACGCCGGCATCTGGTGGAGCATCGTCGAGAAGTACAAGGTGACGCGCATGTTCTCGGCGCCGACCGCGATCCGAGTGTTGAAAAAGCAGCCGCCGGAACTGATGAAAAAATACGACCTGTCGTCGTTACAAGCCTTGTACCTGGCCGGGGAGCCGCTGGATGAAACGACTTCCAGCTGGATATCGGAAGCGCTAGGCGTCCCGATTGTCGATAATTACTGGCAAACCGAGTCCGGCTGGCCGATCTTGACCATCGCCAAGAATATCGAAGACAAGCCGTGCAAGCTGGGTAGTCCTGGCGTGCCGATGTACGGCTACAAGGTGCGTTTGCTGAACGAGGCCACCGGTGCGTTGTGCGGCGCGAATGAGAAGGGTGTGGTGGTCATCGAAGGGCCGTTGCCGCCGGGCTGCATGCAAACCATCTATGGCGACGACCGGCGATTTGTTGATACCTATTGGACGACCCAATCCCCGGAATCGGGACGTCCGATGTATTCGACATTCGACTGGGGCATTCGCGATGACGATGGCTACTATTTCATCCTTGGCCGCACCGATGATGTCATCAATGTCGCCGGCCACCGGCTCGGCACGCGTGAAATCGAAGAAAGCATTTCCAGCCATCCGAATGTGTCCGAGGTGGCGGTGGTCGGCGTTGAGGACAAGCTCAAAGGCCAGGTGGCCGTTGCTTTCGTGATTCCCAAGGTGGCCGACAACACGACAAAGGGGAGGGCAACGCTGGAGGCCGAGATCATGCGCGTGGTCGACAAGCAGATCGGTAGCGTCGGCCGGCCGGCGCGGGTGTATGTGGTCGGCCTGCTGCCGAAAACCCGATCCGGCAAGTTGCTGCGCCGTTCGATCCAGGCGATCTGCGAAGGCCGCGACCCGGGCGACCTGACAACCATCGAGGACCCGTCTTCGCTGCAGCAGATCAAGGATGCCTTGCGTGGGTAATCGCGAATAGAGTGGAGTGGGTGATGCCATTGATTTGGCCGATTCGTTCAAGCACAGGCGATTGCACGGTATGATTGTGCATTCACCCGTGCAACCTTATTTATCGCCATGACCCACGCTATCCGCCAGGCAACCATCGCCGATGCTGCCGCCATTTGTCAGATCTACAATCCCTACATTCTGGACACCGCCATCAGTTTTGAAACCGAGCCGGTGACACCCGAACAGATGAGCCAGCGCATCGCTGATATCACGGCACATCTGCCGTGGCTGGTATGCGTCGAAGATGGCCAGATTCTCGGTTATGCCTACGCCACCAAGTGGCGCGCTCGCGCAGCCTATCAGCATGCGGTAGAGAGTTCTGTGTACTTGTCCGGCGCAGCCGGCGGCAAGGGATTGGGCAGCGCCTTGTACCATGCCCTGATCGCCGAACTGCAAAAATTGCCAGTGCATACGGTGATCGGCGGCATAGCGTTGCCGAACGCCGCCAGCATTGCCTTGCACGAAAAAATGGGATTTGAAAAAGTCGCGCACTTTGCCCAGGTCGGCAAGAAATTCGATCGCTGGATCGACGTCGGCTATTGGCAACGGGTGTTGTGATGGCTCTGTCGCCGCTGCCGATTGTCGACGGCGTAGCACCCAGCTATCTGTGGCTGCCGGTTGGCGAATGGTCGAATCTGCTGAGCTTTCTGGAACAACGCTTCCCAGCCATCGACAGCGCCACCTGGGTGGCACGCATGGCGCGCGGCGAGGTGGTCGACGGCGATGGCCTACGGTTGGCGCCGGATAGTCCGTATCGACGCGGCAGCTGCATTTTCTATTATCGTGAGCCGCCGACGGAAACGCCGATTCCGTTTGAGGAAGCCATTCTTTATCAGGATGATCGGCTATTGGTGGCCGACAAGCCGCATTTCCTGCCGGTGATTCCGACTGGGCGCTTTTTGCATGAGACCCTTCTGGTACGTCTTAAAAAGAAAACCGGTTTGGCCAATCTGACGCCGATTCATCGGCTTGATCGCGAAACTGCCGGCGTGATTGTCTTTTCGCATGATGTCGCTAGCCGCGGCGCTTATCAATCGTTGTTTCAACAGCGGCTGGTCGACAAGACCTACGAGGCGTTGGCGCCGACTGCACTGCAGCTCACCTTGCCGCTGGTGTATCGCAGCCGGATGGTGGATGGCACGCCGTTCTTCCGCATGCAGGAAGTTGAGGGCGAGCCGAATTCGGAAACGCGCATCGAACTGATCGAACGGCGCGCCACCTGCAGCTTGTACCGCTTGCATCCGTTGACCGGCAAGAAGCATCAATTGCGTGTACATTTGGCAGCGCTGGGGATACCCATCATCAACGATACCTTTTATCCGGATGTCTATCCCTGCAAGGGCGACGACTTCTCGGCGCCGTTGAAATTGCTGGCGCGCGAGATCGCCTTTATCGATCCGCTGGATGGACGCGAGCGGCGTTTCTCCAGTCTTCGCACCTTGTGACAGCGTCGGCCGCAATCAACGTACAGGAACACAGGTTTTGGAAAAAATGAAAAACACCAGGAGTACGCAATGAGATCAACCCGAGCCACCGCTGCGGTCGAACGTCTCAATGCCCGCAGCACAGATCTGCGCTATTCGATGGTGCGGACTGCGGGTGAACTGTTTTACCTGACCCAGAACGCCGGCATGGAGGCGCCGATTCGCTTGAGTGAAGCGTTGGAGCTGGACGATTTCGTGCGCTTCGTCAATGCCTACGGTCCGCAAAAGCCGAAGCGCATCAGCAAGCTGGATGTCGCGTTTGAAAAGCAATTGCAGAAAAAAGACTAGCTCGCGCCATGAGCCAATCCGCCATCGCTGGCGCAAGCATCCATGCAATCCTGGTGCATGGCATGGGGCGCACGCCGGTGTCGATGCTACTGTTGGCTAAACGTCTGCGTTCCGCTGGAATAACTCCCCATTTGTTTGCTTACTCGGCCGCATTCGAGCGCTGGCAACCTTGCGTCGATCGCTTGCAGCGTTTCATCACAACGTGCAGTAACGGTGAACGTTTCATTGTCGTCGGTCATTCGCTAGGTTGTGTGCTGACGCGCGCCGTATTGCCGCAACTGGCGCAAGCGCCGCAGATGTGTTTTTTCCTGGCGCCGCCGACACGCGCCTCCAGCTATGCCATCAAGCTGTCGCGTTGGCGCCTGTTCAAGCTGATCACCGGCGAAATGGGCCAGCTGCTGGCGAACCAGAAGTTCATGGAATCGTTGCCGATGCCGCAGGTTCCATTGCGGATCTACGCTGGCATCAAAGGCCCGCGCGGACGCTGGATGCCGTTCGGCGACGAACCGAACGACGGCATCCTGTCAGTCAGCGAAGTGCAGTTAGGTTCGTTCCCGCTGCAACTGCTGCCGACCATCCATACCGTCATCATGAACTCGCGACAAGTCGCTAACGAGATCGTGGCTGCAGTCAGGAAATAGCTGGCTCTGCGGGGGACCGCTCATCATCGATTCAATCCCGGGCTGGCGGGAATCAAATCGCCACCAGCATGATGCCCCTTGATCCGCAATACCATCACCGCTGCAATCATGCAGGCGGTTCCCATTAGCATTGACGACAGCGTATAGCTGCCAAGGCTGTTGCGCAATGTGCCCGCCAGCATAGTCGCGCTGGCCGCGCCGAGCTGGTGGCCGGCGACGATCCAGCCAAACACGATCGGTGCGGCCAGGCGACCGAATACATCATTTGCGAGGCGTACTGTAGGCGGTACCGTGGCGATCCAATCGAGGCCGTAGAACAGTGCAAAGATCGGCAGACCGAAATAGCTCAGGCCGAATGCGTGCGGCAGGAAAATCAGCGCGATGCCGCGCAGACCGTAATACCAGAACAGCAGTACGCGGGCATTGAATCGATCCGACAGCCAGCCTGACATGGTGGTGCCGAACAGATCGAGCAGACCCATGGTGGCGAGGATGCTGGCGCCGCCGACGGCTGAAATGCCGTAGTCGCCGCACATCGCGATGAAGTGGGAGCCGATGTAGCCGTTGGTGCTCATGCCGCAAATGAAGAAGCTGAAAAACAGTAGCCAGAAGTCACGGATTTTTACTGCCTTGCCCAACGCTTCGAAGGCGATGCTGAGTGGATTTTTCGATTTGCTGACTGCATCCGGCGGCAGTTCCTCGAACTGGCCGTAGCGTTTCATGCCGATATCCTGTGGCCGCTCTGGCAGGAAGATCGCCACCAGAGGGATCGCCAGTGCGGCTACGCTGGAAACCAGTATCGCCACCGAGCGCCAGCCGTAATGTTCGACCATGTAGGCCATCAGCGGCAGGAACACCATCTGGCCGGTGGCCGAGCTGGCAGTCAGCAAGCCCATCGCCAGGCCGCGCCGGGTTTCGAACCAGCGGCTGACGATGGTTGCCGCCAGCGTATTGGCGGCGACGCCGCTGCCGGCGCCGACCAGGATGCCCCAGGCCAGCACCATGTGCCACGGCATTGTCATGAAGGTGCTGAGGAAGGTGCCGACGGCTAACAGCACCAGCGCGCCAAGGACGATCGGACGGATGCCGTAACGTTGCATGGCGGCCGCCGAGAACGGTCCGATCAAACCATACAATGCGATGTTGACCGATATCACGAACGAGATGGTGGTGACGCTCCAGCCGAATTCATGCTCCAGCGGCAGGATCATCACCGATGGCGTGGCGCGGATGCCGGCGGCGGAAAGCAGTACCAGGAAAGTGATGCCGACGATGATCCACACGTAGCTGAAGCGTGTGCGTGACATGATGGCTTGTACGGTCTTGTTCATGAGATGGCGTTTTCGGATTGTTCAAACTTGGCGTTGGCGTCGTCGACCAGGCGTTTCAATTCTTGATGCGTGCGATCGCCCAGTATCGTGTTGATTTCATCTTGTGCCTTGCGCCAGTTGGGCAGGGATTTTTTCCATTTGCGCTGTCCCTCGTTGCTCAGCTGGACGCCGAATGAACGTTTGTCGGTCAGCATGTCCAGCGGCAGGTCGACACTCTCGATCCAGCCGGCGCCGATCAGAGGTTTGAGGGTGCGGCTCATCGTACTGCGATCCATGCCCATGGCGCTTGCCAGCGGAATCACGCCGATCGGCCCATACTTGCCAATCCTAGCCAACAGCGAATACTGGCTGATGGTGAGTCCATCAGCGGCCAGGTGATGGTCGTAGATATTGGTCATCTTGCGAGTCAGCTGGCGTAGGGTCGAGCAGCTGCATTGGCTTTCCATCATGCGCTTTCCTTTTTAATGCATATGCATCTATGTATATGCATAATATAGATACTGCGAAACTTCTGTCAACCAGCGAATTGCAAATTCATTCCCCGGATGTCGCGCTCGGGGAGACGTTGTTGCAGATTGGTGACAGGCAGACTGCGACAGGCAGATTGGGATAGGCAGGACGGCTGACGGTCAGTCGGCGTCGGGAAGCGCGATCGGGCGCAGCGGAATCGGCATCGACATGATGATTGAAGTCCGGGTTTCGCCGTAATGGTTGATGCTGCCGACGAAGCGCTCCAGGTGGCTGATGTCTTGCGTCGCCACGCGCAGCAGGTACGAATCGGCGCCGGTGACGTGCAGGCATTCGAGCACCTCCGGCATCGATTGCAGTAATTTTATCAGGCGCGTTTTATAGGCTTGCGCAGCAGTGATCCCAACCACTGCCATGACACCGCGGCCGACTGCTGCGGCATCCACCACGGCGCGATAGCCGGTGACAACGCCGGATTCCTCGAGGCGTTTCAGGCGCTCGGAAGTGGCCGGCAGCGAAAGCCCGCATTCGTCGGCCAGCGCTTTCAGTGAAATGCGGCCGTCGCGCTGGACCGCCGCTAGAATTTTCCGTCCTTTGGCATCGATATCCATGGCATTCACCGGTGAAATCCATATTTTCAGAAATAGTTACTGCAATTTAGCAGTTTCGCCTGATTTTCTCCATGTTTGAAGCATTCTCATCTTGAGATAATCGATGTCGACATGAACAGACATACAAGGGATTTAGCGTGGAAAAGATATTGTTCCTCAAGGCGCTCCTGATCGGCCTGTCAATCGCGGCGCCGGTGGGCCCGGTCGGTTTGCTATGTATCCAGCGCACATTGATGCACGGCCCGCGTATTGGCTTTGTCAGCGGACTCGGGGCGGCCTCGGCGGACGCCGTGTACGGCGCCGTCGGCGCATTTGGACTGGCCGCGGTGACGCATTTTTTTGTCGCATTGGCGACGCCGCTGGCGCTCTGCGGGGCCTTTTTCCTGAGTTGGATGGGTATCCGGATGTTGTTCGCCCGTCCGGCGGGTGAGGCGGCAGTGGCAGTAGATACGATGCGTCCGCACCGGGCGTTTGCTTCGGTATTCGCACTGACGCTGACCAACCCGATGACCATCCTCTCCTTCGTCGCAGTGTTCGCGTCGATTAGCGGCAACGCCGCTGTCGGCGGCGGCGATGCCGGTATCATGGTGCTCGGTATCGGTTGCGGATCGGCGCTCTGGTGGTTGACGTTGGCACTCGGAATTTCGGTCGTGCGCCACAAGATCGACCAAGGTACGATGCGCAGGATTAATCAGTTGGCCGGCTTGTTCCTGATAGGGTTTGCGCTGTGGCAGCTGTTTGGCCTGTGGCGCTGAATGGGTGCGAGTCGGGCGAAAATGGTATAAAAAATAATGTAAAGACCGATGTGTGTCCCGGCGACGCGGCGAGTGAGGTAACATCGTCACCTCTGAAACCCATTGGGTTAAAACGGGGGCGCCGAATGGCGGAGCAGGTGCAAGCAAGTGCCAGGCGCCGTGCGGAACCCGCATCAAACAAGGATTTGAAATTATGCTGAAATTGGCAACATGGAACGTTAACTCACTCAAGGTGCGCTTGCCGCAAGTGCTGCAATGGTTGGCCGAGAACCCGGTTGACGTACTCGCCCTGCAGGAAACCAAGCTGACCGACGACAAGTTTCCAGCTGCGGAAATCGAAGCCGCCGGCTATCACGTGGTGTTCAGCGGCCAGAAAACCTATAACGGGGTTGCCATCCTGTCACGCCATCCGATCACCGATGTGGTCAGGAACAACCCGCTCTATGAAGACCCGCAGCAGCGCATCATTGCCGGTACCATCGAAGGTATACGGATCGTCTGCGCATACATTCCGAACGGACAGGCGCCGGATACGGAGAAGTACGAGTACAAGCTGAAGTGGCTGGATGCCTTGCACGACTGGTTGCAGAGTGAGCGCCGGCAGCATTCAAAACTGGCCTTGATGGGCGACTACAATATCGCGCCGGAAGACCGCGATGTCCACGATCCCGCTGCATGGGTGGGACAGAACCTGGTGTCGCCGCCTGAGCGTGCCGCCTTCGTGCGTTTGCTGGGGCTGGAGCTGGTTGATGCGTTCCGGATGTTCGAGCAGCCGGAGAAGCTGTTCAGCTGGTGGGATTACCGGCAGATGGGCTTCCGCCTCAATCGCGGCATGCGGATTGACCATATTCTGTTGTCGCCGCCGTTAGCGGCACAGTGCACCGCTTGCGTAATCGACAAGGTACCGCGCAAATGGGAGCAACCATCGGATCATGCGCCGGTGATTGCAACGTTGGAATAATGATTACAGGGCGGGCGGGTTCTATTGCCCGCATGACGTGAAAACGGGCTGTTGGCAAATGCATGCCAACAGCCCGTTTTTTTGTTGCCTGGAGACTTGGCCTGTTACTTGCCTGCAGCAGCGCGCTCGGCGCGGTTGATCAGGAACGTGGTCAGCAAAGCCACCGGACGTCCGGTGGCGCCTTTGGCTGCACCGCTTTTCCAGGCAGTGCCGGCGATATCCAGATGGGCCCAGGTGTACTTCTTGGTATAGCGTTCCAGGAAGCAGGCTGCGGTAATGCTGCCGCCGGCTGGGCCGCCGATGTTTGCCATATCGGCAAAATTCGATTTCAGCTGTTCCTGGTAGCTGTCTTCGATCGGCATGCGCCAGGCGGTATCGCCGGTTGCCTTGCCGGCACTCAGCAATTCGTTGGCGAGCTCATCGTGCGCACTGTCGTGGCGGGTGAACAGGCCGGAATTGTGATGGCCGAGCGAGGTCACGCAAGCGCCGGTCAGGGTGGCGATGTCAACTACGGCAGCCGGCTTGAAGCGTTCAACATAAGTCAATGCATCGCACAGCACCAGACGGCCTTCAGCATCGGTGTTCAAGACTTCGATGGTCTGGCCGGACATCGAGGTGACGATGTCGCCTGGTTTTGTCGCTGTGCCGGATGGCATGTTTTCAGTCGCAGGAATGACGCCGATCACATTCAGCTTCAGTTTCAGTTCGGCGATGGCGCGGATGGTGCCCAGCACTGAGCCGGCGCCGCACATGTCGTACTTCATTTCATCCATGCCGGAGCCGCCCTTGAGGGAGATGCCGCCGGTGTCGAAAGTGATGCCCTTGCCGACCAAGACGGTCGGCGCATCCTTGGCCTTGCCGCCCAGGTGCTTGATGATGATGAATTTTGGTGCTTCGCCGCCGCCGCGCGCAACCGACAGGAAGCTGCCCATTTTCAGCGCTTCGAGTTGCTTGCGGTCCAGTACTTCCACCGACAACTTGAATTCCTTGGCCAGCTTCTTGGCAGTGTTGGCGAGATAGGTCGGGGTGCAGACGTTGCCAGGCAGGTTGCCCAGTTCCTTGGTCAGGTCGATGCCGTTGGCCAGTGCCAGGCCTTGTGCCAGGGCTTCCTTGGCAGCAGCAGCCTTGGCGGTGGCGACCAGGAAAGCAACTTTCTTGATGCCACCCGATGTTGTCTCTTTTTTACTTTTCAGGGTGTCCGAGCGATAGCTGTTATCGCGCAGCACCAGGATGCTGTTGCGAATCGCCCAGGCCAGGTCGCGTTCCGGGGTTTGCTTGGCGATACCGTCGAACGGCAATGCCAGCACGGCATCGCTGCCGCCCAAGGTTGACAGCGTGCGCGCTACGCACAGGGCTGCCATCGACATGACCTTGTCGCTCAGTTCGCCATCCTGGCCGAGACCGACCAGCAATACGCGTTCGGCGGCGACGCCGTCGATTTTACGCAGCAACAGGGTGGAGCCTGGCTTACCGGAAATGTCTCCGGACTTTAATGCAGCAGCGATTTCACCAGATTTGTCAAGAGCTTGCGCTTGTGGCGAGAGTTTCTTGTTTTCATAGATCCCGACTGCGATACAGCCGGCTTTCAGAGAGGCAATTGAGGTTTTTGCGTCGTTGGTTTTTATGCTAAAGTCCATCACTTACTCCTTTTTTGATCCGCAATTATATTCCCCAATGATCTTTCAGCGCGCACTCCGACGCGAATTAATTAGCACCGCTGGTGCCGTTTTCACGACGCTCTTCACAATTATCATCACGGTGATGCTGATCAAGATTCTGGGACAGGCAGCCGGAGGACAAATTGCGTCGCAGGACGTGGTTGCGCTGATCGGTTTCCAATCCTTGAACTACCTGCCGATCCTGCTGATCCTGACCGGCTACATCTCGGTGCTGCTGGTGGTCACGCGCAGCTATCAGGATTCCGAAATGGTGGTCTGGTTCGCCTCCGGTCAAAGCCTGGTCAAGTGGGTTCGGCCAGTGCTGCTGTTCGGCTTGCCGATCATCGTGCTGACCGCCATCCTGAGTTTCGTGGCGACGCCATGGGCCAACAACCAAAGTTCCCAGTACCGCGAGCGCTTTGAAAAACGCGAAGATATCTCCAAGGTTTCGCCTGGCAAATTCCAGGAATCGGCCGCAGCCAACCGGATTTTCTTCGTCGAGGGGATTTCCGGCGACAGCACCAAGGTCAAGAACGTCTTCGTCAATACCCAGCAGGATGGCAAGAACAGTATCGTGGTGGCCAAGGAAGGCATGGTCGAGCTGGACAAGAACGGCGACAAATTCCTGATCCTGCAGAAAGGGCGGCGCTATGACGCGTTAGAGGCCCAGAATGAATTCCGGATCATGGAGTTCGAGCGTTATGGCGTGCTGGTGTCCAGCGCCTCGCAAGCAGTCAACGGCGACAAGTCGGCGCGCGCGTTGCCGACCGCCGATCTGCTGAAGGACCAGAACAGTTTTAACATGGGCGAGTTGCTGTGGCGCCTGTCGCTGCCGTTCATGGCGTTGTGCTTGATGCTGCTGGCGATCCCGCTGAGCTTCGTCAATCCGCGTGTCGGTCGTTCAGCCAGCCTGTTGATTGCGCTGTTGCTGTTCGTTACCTATAGCAACGTCATCAACATATTTCAGGCTGCGGTGGTGCAGAAACGCATGTCATTCGCCCTTGCCTGGTGGCCGATTCACCTGGTGGTGCTGGTCATCATTACCTTGTTGTTCCTGTGGCGGCTGAAGGTCAATAGCCGTTGCCATCCATTGGTCATTTGGTCTGCCATCAAGCATGCGCATTTGACTAAAACCAAGCGATCGGCGGCAGCATGAAGGTCCTGCAGCGTTATTTCCGGGCCGAGATTGTCCGCTCAGTGCTGTTTACGCTGGCGGCGTTCCTGGCGTTGTTCGCGTTCTTCGACCTGATGAACGAACTTCCGTCTGTGGGGCGCGGCGGCTATAAGCTGCAGCATGCTTTCCTGGTTGTGCTGCTGGGACTGCCGAGCTATGCCTATGAACTGATGCCGATTGCGGCGTTGATCGGCACCATCTACACGCTTTCCCAATTTGCCGCACGTTCTGAATTCACCATCATGCGGGTCTCCAGCATGTCGACCATGATGGCGGCCAAGGCGCTGTTCAAGATCGGCCTGCTGTTTGTCGTGGCGACTGTGCTGATCGGCGAATTCGTTTCGCCCAAGAGTGCGGAATGGGCGGAGCAACTGAAGCTGCAATCGAAGGGATCATCGATTTCACAGAAATTCAAGACTGGCTTGTGGAGCAAAGACGTGATCCGGACCGACGGCACCACTGGCGACATTATTGGTTCACGTTTCATCAATATCGATGAAATTCGCTCTGACGGCGAGCTGGAGGGAGTCAAGCTGTACGAGTTCGATCGCAACCTGCACATGACGGCGCAGCTCCATGCGAAGCGCGCCAACTACCAAGGCAACCATGTTTGGCGCATGGCCGAGGTGGTACAGACCGATTTCGTCAACGGCGCCTCGACCGAGGACATCACCAGTTCGATCGCCACCAAGAGTTTCCCGAGCAAGGATCTGGTTTCCGAAATCACGCCGGAAATCCTGTCGGTGCTGTTCGCCGATCCGGACCACATGTCGGCCTATAATTTGTGGTCTTACTCCAGGCATCTGGCGGAGAATAACCAGCACAGCGAGCGATACGATATCGCGTTCTGGAAAAAGCTGGTGTATCCGTTGTCGGTATTCGTGATGATGGCGCTGGCTTTGCCGTTCGCCTATCTGCATTTCCGGGCAGGCGGCGTCAGCCTGAAGATTTTCACCGGCATCATGATCGGTGTCAGCTTCCAACTGGTCAACACGCTGTTTTCGCACCTTGGATTGCTCAATACCTGGCCGCCTTTCATTACCGCGGCGTTGCCGAGCAGTTTATTCCTGCTGGTCGCCATGGCGGCGCTGTGGAAGATCGAGCGGCAGTAGTGCCGCCACAGGACCGGACGCATATGTCGCAGCCACTCTCATCAAACAACGTTTCGCAGGCGCTGGTGCTGTTTGGCCACGGCGCCCGCGATCCGGCTTGGGCGGCGCCGTTTGAATCCTTGCGCCAACTCATCCAGGGGCAGCTACCGGCGCTGCAAGTGAGGCTGGCTTTCCTGGAGTTGATGCAGCCGGATCTACCGCAATTGCTGCAGCAATTGGCAACAGACGGCATCGCCGAGGTTAGCGTGGTGCCGGTCTTTCTCGGACAGGGCGGCCATGTACGGCGCGACCTGCCGGCATTGATTGCGCAAGCCCGGCAGCAGTATCCTCAAATGACCATCAACGTGGCGCAGGCGGTTGGCGAACAGCCAGACGTGCTCAACGCCATCGCTCAATACTGCATTTCTACTTTGCCTGCTGATTCTCCTCCTTGATGCCGTTGGAAGTTTGCTTGCCTTTCAATTGCAGCCACGCGATGAAATTGGCCAACACCGGGTCTTGATGGCTAGGCCGGAACAGTAAATGAAATCCCTTATCCTGCAAACGCAGATCCGGAAATAGCGGCAACAAGCTGCCATGGGCCAGATCATCTTCGATCAGAGCCAGCGAACCCATCGCCACGCCAAGATCGGTCAGCGCTGCTTGCAGACTCAAGAAGAAATGCTCGTAGATCTGGCCAGGTAACTGACCTTTGATCGGCACGCCCACCTCGCCAAACCAGCGGGTCCAGGTTTCCGAGCGGCTCGACAGATGCAGCAGGGAAGCCTGCAGCAGGTCGGCCGGGGCTGCGAACTTGTGCTGTTGCAGATAACGTGGCGATGCCACTGGTGTCAGCACGTCGTCCAGAAAGCGGATGCATTCGTACTCTGCCCGATGCATCGGGCTGCGTCGTATGAGCACGTCGAAGGGCTCCTTGATGGCGTCCACCGCAACAGTCGAGGTGGTGACTCGAATCTCGACGCGTGGATTCTCGATCTGGAATGACGAAAGCCGAGGAATCAGCCAGCGCATCGCCATCGATGGCGTACAGCTGACGCGGATGATGCGCTGCTTGCCGGTATTGAGCAGCTGTTCGGAGGCCAGCGCGATACGGTCCAATCCGGCTTTGACGTCGGCAAAGAAGACTCTTGCCGCTTCGGTCGGCTCGACACCGCGCTGTCCGCGGATGAACAAGGTCTGGTCGAAATGCTGCTCCAGCAATTTGATTTGCTGGCTTACCGCGCTGTGCGTCAGATGGAGTTCGGCGGCGGCCAGCGTCAGGCTGCCGGTGCGCACCACGGCTTCGAATACGCGCAATGGCTTGAGAGGTGGCAAGCGTGTCTTCATGTTAAAAAAACTTATATTTCCAATGGAAAATACGGCTTTGGGGAAAGTCGGGGCAGGCTTATTCTACATGCACCGGCAATGAAAAATGATTGCCGAAGTATATTTCGTGCAGTCATCGACGGGAGCTTCGAATGTCAGTTACCGATAATTTTTCTAATATTAAATTATTTGCCTTCCTGGCTCGCACGTGGCGGCGCCGGGCTATTGCTGGTGCAGTGGATGCGGAGCAGGCCTTTCTCGCAGCGGCGGCAGATCACCAGGATCTGGAGCGGCGTCTGAAGGTGTTGGAGTGCCGGCATGGATCGGTGCTGCATACGTTGCGGGTGATGAAGGTCAGCGCATATTGATCTCGTTGATCTGGTGCCGTTCAATGAAGATTGAGCGGCATTTTTATTTGCGAGAACTGGGAGGAGCACGCGTGGGGTGTTGCGCGGCGATACATATTTTTTGTCGAAAGTAAAGCCTTTTTACTTGACAGATTGGACAGTCGGAAATATACTCCCCGGCATTGCATCACATGGAGGTCCATATCTTGGACAGTTGTTCTAGTAGTAGACGTGGATGGGTCCTCAGCCCAGCACATTACGCATAGTCTATAGCAGACCTCCCTCCGCTACAGCTTGTGTATATGCGAGCTGTAGTATCGCGGTAGCAACGTCGTTTCAATCCGCACCGATACTCCCATCCGTTTAATGTAATACCGTTGTTCGTGCTGCCATTTGGCGGTTTGCGTTCAGCCGTGTTATTCCAGTTCCAGATCGTCTTGAACCTTGTCGGGCTTGCCCGTGGCGGTTGTATTTGCCATGGCTTCTTGATGTTCAACGTCGGGTGGACAGGAATTGCATCTGTTCGACTACGCGTGTGCCCGATATCTGGCATGTGCGCAAGTCGGGCACCGGCTGCAGCAAATCGTCCGGCTGCTGCGGGCAACGTCAGCGGGAAGGAGTACATCATGCTATTCAACAAACTGCATGCTTTTTTCAGCAAGCATCGTTCCACTTTTGTCGCCGGCGGCGATCAGCACGAAGCGGCTTCGCGGCTGCCTTATCGCATCGTCACGACTTGCCGCAATTCGGAAGTGGCAAACCTGGAAGAATTGATGCGTCGGCTGCTGGCGTCCTATGACGTCACTCACCAGGCGAATGAGCCTGCGGTGCAGTCCCATCTCACCGCCATCACGGTTGAAGTGATGTGCTCGGTGCGCGAACGTGCCGGACTGGTGCAGTTGGTGACGCGCCTGGCGCAGGAAGTCAGTGTGCGCAGCGTGCGTTGGGAAAGCATTCCTCAGCGTTCGCCGCGTGCCGCACAACCGGCCTATGTGCCGCCGTCCAGGGGCGCAGCATTGCCGGCGTAATCCGGAAATTTTGAATCAGGAGCTATTGAAATGGACTGTTCCAGTTGTCCGGGTAACCGGATAAAAAAATCAGCAATAAAAAATCGCAAGGCGGCTTCGTCCCTGCATTTGCCTGCATCAGCATAGCCACTCCCACTTTTCCGTGTCGATTGGCTGAGCTGAACAGCTCGCAATCGACAACCGACAACCAGTTTCACGTCGCTGTCGCTTGTGCCGCAGCAGGCACGATGCGCAATCGCCTTGCATGATCAATCCGCTTCCCGTCCGTTAAAGAGCGTCGGGGAAGCTAGGCATGAAAAGGTGAAATGATGACTATCAAGACTCTGCTGGGTATGACATCCAACAATCGTAACAGCGTCAACAACGGCAGCAATTGGACCTTCGGCTGGACTTCTAGCCAGGCATCGGTACTGTCCACCAACACCGGCGCAAAAGCCGTCAAGCGCGGCGTTAGCCAGGCCGATCGTCAGGTTGGCATGTACGGCGTACTGGCGACGCGTAGCGTCTCCGGACGCTGAGCCAACATATTCAATAAATTATTAATCGTAGTAAGAGGTTATCCCGATGCCATTTCGATGGCTCGGGATGGCTGGCTATTTGAGTGCGACAGTGTATCGCTTGCCACATGTGGTGTAGATGCGATGCTGCACGTTAGGAGTAAACAATGAAATGGGAATTTTTTAATAAGAGAGTAGCAGTATTCGCAGTCTTGATCGTGACAGCCGCCTTCCTGGTCAGCTGGATCAATGTCTTGTCGCCGGAAGACCGCGTCGAGCAATCCGGTCCGATCCTGCAAAAGGCGCTGGCGTCGCAACCCAGCGCCCATACCGCACGTTAATCCGTCAAGCCGCGCTGCGCCGCGTTTCGGCCGGCGCTTCTTGCATTTTTTCTTGATCGTCCTCAAGTGTTTGCGTAGCGCGGGTTGCCAAGGCTTCACCGATCATTACCAGTACCGGACCTTCGCATTGCTGCAAACCTTGTTCCAGCTGATCCAGCTGCAGACGCAAAATATGTTGATTGTCGCGGCTGCAGTTTTCCACCACCACTACCGGCGTTGAAGCAGCGCGGCCTTGCGCCAGCAGGCGCTGCGCCGTCGCCGCCGCTTCGCGCCCACCCATGTACTGCACCAGCGTGTCGCAGGATGGCATGTTGACCTGATCCGATTCGCCTGGCGCGGTGCTGGAAGTAAAGAAGGCAACGCTGCGCGCCACACCGCGTTTGGTCAAAGGCTGTTGCGAAGCCGCCGCTGCCGCCAGCGCAGCGCTGATGCCGGGGACCACCTCAACTTCGATGCCATGCTGCTCCAGCGTCCGCAATTCTTCGTCGGCGCGGCCGAACAACATGGGATCGCCGCCCTTCAAACGTACCACTACCGCATATTTACGGGCATTGTCGACCAGCTGCTTGTTGATGAACTGTTGTGCGGTAGACAGTTTGCCGCAGCGCTTGCCGACGGCGATTTTCACGGCTTGCGGACACAGCGCCAGCATTTCCTCGGTCACCAGCGCGTCATGCAGTACCACTTCGGCTTGCGCCAGCAACCGGGCGCCACGCACTGTGATCAGGTCGGCGGCGCCGGGCCGGCACCGATCAGGTAGACCTTGCCGAGGGGGCTTGATGTGGTGCTGGCTGGGCGAGTGGTTTGCATGGCGTGCGCTTCTGTCAGTGTGGTGTCAGTCGAGCCGGATCATGCCGGCAGCGACGGTCTGATGCGTCACTTCATCGATCAGGATGAAGGCGCCGGTGGCGCGGATCGCATCGTAGGAATCGGCGGCAATCGCTTGCTGCACGTTCAACGAGACACGCGCGATGTCGTTCAGCTTCAGTGATTCGGCCGGGCGGCGTTCCTGGGTATTGATGTCCAGCAGCGTATCGACCTTGGCGATGCGTGCAGCGACTTGCTTGGTGCTGTGTTTCATCCAGTATTTGCGGCGCAGGTCGAGCGGCTCTTCGGACAGCCAGCAGAGATCGGCGCCGACGGTCTTCAGCAAAGTCGGTGCGCGATCAACCGAAGTCAACATGTCGCCGCGCGAGATATCCAGGTATTCATCCAGGAGCAAGGTCACCGATTGGCCGACCACGGCTGATTGCAGCGAACCTTCCAGCACCAGGATGTCCTTGACGGTGGCGCTCTGGCCGCTAGGTTGCACGATCAGCTTGTCGCCCTTGCTAACCTTACCGGCTTCGATGCGGCCCATGTAGCCGCGAAAATCGTTGGCTTCATGGCCGTTGTGACGGGCCACTAGCTGGACCGGGAAACGGAATGGTTCGTCATGCGATTCGTCGTAGACGCTCAGCGATTCCAGCAGTTCGATCAGGGTCGGGCCCTGGTTCCAAGGCATGTTGTCGCCAGCCACTACGACGTTGTCGCCAGCCAGTGCCGACAGCGGAATCGGGCGCACATCGCGCAGGCCGAGCTGTTGGGCGAATTCCTGGTAGGCAGCGACGATGCGGTTGTAGACGGTCTGGTCGTAGTTGACCAGATCCATCTTGTTGACTGCCACGATCACGTGTTCGATCTGTAGCAGGTGGGCAATCGTCGAATGGCGTTTGGTCTGGGTCAGCAGCTCAACGCTGCCGTCGTCGCCGAGCTTTACCTTGGAGACGTCGATCAGGATGATGACGGCGTCGGCAGTCGACGCGCCGGTTACCATGTTGCGGGTGTACTGCTCGTGGCCCGGGGTGTCGGCGATGATGAACTTGCGTTTCGGCGTCGCGAAATAGCGATAGGCGACGTCGATCGTGATACCTTGTTCGCGTTCCGCCTCAAGGCCATCGGTCAACAGCGACAGGTCAATGGTGTCGCCGACTGTGCGCTTGTGCTTGGCGCGCGAGATGGCGTCCAACTGGTCGGCAAAGATGCCCTTGCTGTCGAACAGCAGGCGGCCGATCAGTGTGCTCTTGCCGTCGTCTACCGAACCGGCGGTGATGAAGCGCAACAGACCACGCTCCAGAGGCGCAGTGTTTGCATGGCTCGCATCGGCAACTTTTGTCACAACGGCGTTCATCAGAAATATCCTTCTTTCTTACGTTTTTCCATCGACGCTTCCGAGGTCTGGTCGTCCATCCGGGTGGCGCCGCGTTCGGTGATTTGCGTTACCGCAGTTTCGGCGATGATCGCTTCAACCGTCGCTGCATCGGACGCTACCGGGCAGGTGCAGGAGATGTCGCCGACGGTACGGAAGCGTACTTCACGGGTTTCCACGATTTCGCCTTCGCGTGCCGGGGTCAGGTCGGTCAGCGGTACCAGCAGGCCATTGCGTGGGATTAC
This sequence comes from Collimonas arenae, assembly GCF_001584165.1. Lineage (NCBI taxonomy): Bacteria > Pseudomonadati > Pseudomonadota > Betaproteobacteria > Burkholderiales > Oxalobacteraceae > Collimonas > Collimonas arenae. The sequence continues at coordinate 3,610,576 of NZ_CP013233.1, read as the reverse complement.
CTGGCGTTGATGGGCGAAATAGATCGGTGGCAGTTCCAGTTTTTCGCGGGCGATGTATTGCCAGACGTCGAGTTCGGTCCAGTTGGAGATCGGGAACACGCGCATGTTTTCGCCGGGGTGGACGCGGGTGTTGTACAGGTCCCAGAGTTCCGGGCGTTGCGCTTTCGGATTCCATTGGCCGAATTCGTCACGGAACGAAAAAATCCGTTCCTTGGCGCGTGCCTTTTCTTCATCGCGGCGGGCGCCGCCGATACAGGCGTCGAACTTGTATTCGGCGATGGTTTCCAACAGGGTGACTGCTTGCGCGGCGTTGCGCGAATCGGTTTGCGGATTGCGCAGGCGCACCGTGCCGCGCTTGATTGAATCCTCGACCGAGCCGACGATCAGGCGTTCGCCCAGCTCTGCTGCGCGCTTGTCGCGGAAGGTGATGACTTCTTCAAAATTATGGCCGGTGTCGATATGCACCAGAGGGAAAGGGAATTTGCCCGGGCGGAACGCTTTTTCCGCCAGGCGCAACATCACCACCGAATCCTTGCCACCCGAGAAGAGCAGCGCAGGATTGCTGCACTCGGCGGCCACTTCGCGCATGATGTGGATCGCTTCCGATTCCAGCCAGTCGAGGTGGCGGTTGGCGGCCTTGTCCAGGAAAAAATTTTCAACAACTGTGTTCATGTCAGGTCTTGTCATGTAAAGGTGCGATGGTTCAGGTGTTCGGCTGTGCGACGGATTTGATGCGGATCAATTTGCCGTCGACCACATGCAGGCCGCATTCCTTCGATTCCGGGTTTTCCCACCACCAGCGGCCGGCGCGCACATCTTCTCCCGGCTGGATCGCACGGGTGCAAGGTTCGCAGCCGATCGACGGATAACCTTTGTCGTGCAGCGGGTTGTACGGCACGTTGTTGCTGCGGATGTATTGCCAGACGTCGTCTTCCGACCAGTCGGCGAGCGGATTGAATTTTTCCATTCCATGCGCGGCGTCGTGTTCCTGCACATGCAGTTCGGCGCGGGTTTGCGATTGCGCGCGGCGTTGACCAGTAATCCAGGCCTTGTTGCCGACCAGGGCGCGGTTCAGTGGCTCGATCTTACGGATGCGGCAGCACTCCTTGCGCATGTCGATGCTGTCGTAGAACGCATTCAGGCCGTTCTGTTCGATATAGGCGGCCACGGCTTCCGGTTGCGGCCGATACGGCGTGACGTCGTAGTCGTAGGTTTGCTTGATGCGATCGAGCATGCCAGCGTCTCGGCATGCAGGCGTCCGGTTTCCAGGGTGAATATGCCGATCCTGTCCTGCAGTTGGTTGCGCAGGATCAAATCGGTCAGCACCATGTCTTCGGCCGCCAGGCTGGAGGCAAATGCCGCGGGTGCATATTCGGCCGCGATTTTTTCCAGGGTCGCCTTGGTTGCGGCGATCAGATCGTGCAGGGATAAGGCCGGGCTGCTCATGATCAATCCTGTGTAACCGGTTGGCGTTGTACGCGACGGAACAGCGGTGTTTTTTCGTCCCACGAAGCCTGGTATTTTTCCGAGAAATCGGTCAATCCCTTTAATGCATCATGGATGTTCTTGTCGGCACGGACAGCGAATGCGTTGAAGCCGACGCGCTGCATGTAGAACAACTGGTCACGCAGGACATCGCCAATCGCGCGCAATTCGCCCGCGTAGCCATAGCGGGTGCGCAGGTTGAAGGCGATGGAATAGCCGCGGCCATCGGTGAAGATCGGGAAGTTGATGCCGATGACTTCGAACTGTTCCAGATCGTCTTTGATCGCATCAGCCTGGGCGTCGCTGTTGAGCCATACGCCCAGCGGCGTGCGCCCCTGCAGTTCGGTGCGGCGGGCTTGCCACACCGCCAGCGGCAGGATCACTTTGCCGGCCGGGATGGTGACGCTGTCGGCAGTATCGCCTTCGCTGAGGCGGAGCACGGTCCAGTCGTCGGCGACGACTGCGCGGTTCTTGATGATTTCAGAATTAGACACAGGCATCCTCTCCATGCGGTTGATCCAGCAGGATCGGTGTTGCGTAGACAAATTCCTTGAACGGTGCAACGCCGATGCGTTGCACGGTGTCGATGAAGCGCTCATCTTCGGTGCGCTGTTTGACGTAGACGTCGAGCAGGCGTTCGATCACAGCCGGCATCTGGTGTGCCGAGAACGACGGGCCGATGATCTTGCCGATGCTGGTGTTGTTGCCTTGCGCGCCGCCGATCGAGACCTGGTACCACTCGGCGCCATCCTTGTCGACACCGAGGATGCCGATGTTGCCGATGTGGTGGTGGCCGCAGGCGTTGATGCAACCGGAGATGTTCAGCTCGATATCGCCGATGTCGTGCTGGAAATCGATGTTGTCGAATTTCTCGGCGATGGCTTGCGCAATCGGGATCGACTTGGCGTTGGCCAGCGAGCAAAAATCGCCGCCGGGGCAGCAGATGATGTCGGTCAGCAAACCGATGTTTGGAGTTGCCAGGCCCTGTGCCTTGGCTTCCTGCCAGAGCGCGAACAGTTCGCTTTGCTTGACGTCGGCCAGCACCAGGTTTTGTTCGTGTGTGACGCGCACTTCGCCGAAGCTGTAGCGTTCGGAAAGGTCGGCGACGAAATCGAGCTGGTCGGCGGTGAGGTCGCCCGGTGGGACACCGGTCTTTTTCAGGGAAAGGATGACTGCCGCATAACCGGCAACCTTGTGCGCCTTGACGTTGCGCTTGATCCAATTGGCGAAAGCTTTATCCTCGGCCTTGCGGGTTTCGAAACCCGTATCGGTCGCAGGCAATGTCTCGTAGGCAGGCGCAGTGAAATACTGGGCCACGCGCTGCAGTTCTTCGACGGTGAGCGTACCCGGGCCGTCCTTGATGTCGATCCATTCTGCCTCAACCTGGCGCGCGAATTCTTCGGCGCCGATGGCTTTCACCAGGATCTTGATACGTGCCTTGTAGATGTTGTCGCGGCGGCCGTGCTGGTTGTACACGCGCAGGATCGCTTCCAGGTAGGTGAGCGCATGCTGCCATGGCAGGAACTCGCGGATCACGCTGCCGATGATCGGGGTGCGGCCCATGCCGCCGCCAACCATCACACGAAAGCCGATGTCGCCGGCAGGATTCCTGGCCATTGCCAGACCGATGTCATGCACGGCAGTTGCCGCGCGGTCTTCCTCGGAGCCGTTGATGGCGATCTTGAATTTACGCGGCAGATAGGCGAATTCGGGGTGGAAGGTGCTCCACTCGCGCAGAATTTCGGCGTACGGGCGCGGATCGATCACTTCGTCGGCGGCCACGCCGGCCAGTTCGTCGGAAGTGATATTGCGGATGCAGTTGCCGGAAGTCTGGATCGCGTGCATTTCCACGGTTGCCAGTTCGGCCAGGATATCTGGCGACTCTTCCAGCTTGATCCAGTTGAATTGGATATTCTGGCGCGTGGTGAAGTGGCCGTAGCCGCGGTCGTACTTGCGTGCGATATGGGCGAACTTGCGTACTTGCGGTGCCGACAGCAGGCCGTAAGGCACGGCAATCCGCAGCATATAGGCATGGCGCTGCATGTACAGGCCATTTTGCAGGCGCAGGATGCGGAACTCGTCTTCCGCCAATTCATTGGACAAGCGGCGCCGTACCTGGTCGCGGTATTGGGCGACGCGTTCCTTGACTATCTGGTGATCATATTGATCGTAGCGATACATCTTCGTCTTCCTTATGGGTTGTGGCCAGCCTCACCACGCCTTTATCAATAGATGCTGGGACTCTTGTTGCGAGTCCCTTGGTAACTCAGTAAATCAACTTTACTGCGACGCTGGTCAATGTCACTGCCAGCAGGCCGCGCAGAAATTTTTCCGGTACCGCGCGCGCCGCCAGCGAGCCGAGCGTGATCCCTGGCACCGAGCCGAGCAGCAACGATCCAAGCAGGCTCCAGTCGATCGATCCCAGCCACCAGTGACCGAGCGCCGCAATCGCGGTCAGCGGTACTGCGTAGGCGATGTCAGTGCCGGCAACTTCTGCCGGCGTCAGGCGCGGATACAGTAACACCAGGATGGTCGCACCTACTGCACCGGCGCCGATCGACGACATCGTCACCAGGGCGCCCAGCACCACGCCGGCGAAGACGGTTGCAAGCGTCAGGTTCCGGCCGCGTAAATGCCTTTCCGGATGCGCATTCAGCCATGTTTGCAGCTTGCCCCTGAACAGCAGAGCGATCACGGTCAGCAGCACCGAGACGGCGATCGAGTAGCGGATCACCTGGCCGATTTCAGCGCTGATGCCGCCAAGGTATTTGAGTATCAATGCAGTGGCGATAGCTGCCGGCAACGCGCCGAGCGACAGCCGTTTGACGATGTCCCAGCGTACGGTGCCGCGCGAGCGGTGAGCGACGGTACCGGCGACCTTGGTCACCGACGCAAATGCCAGGTCGGTACCCACAGCCACGCTGGGATGGATGCCAAACAGCAGCGTCAATAGCGGCGTCATCAGCGATCCGCCGCCGACACCGGTCAATCCCACTAGTAATCCGACGGCAAAACCGCTCACTACATAAGAAACAGTCATATCACCTCGTACTAAACACCCAGAATCGTAATAAACTTCACATCTATCTCCAACTACAGACTATTTATTTGCTTATATGCGCATTTGATATATGTAAATACGGCAAATGCGTTTGCTGTCTGGTCCCGGATTTGTCTTTTTGCCAATTTTATTGTTGGGAATATTGAGCAGATTCTTGTATAGAAATAGTGAAAATAGAAAACCAAGGAAAAGTCATGAATCTCCATCAGTTCCGCTTTGTTCGCGAGGCAGTGCGGCAAAACTATAATCTGACCGAGGCCGCCAAGGCGCTATATACGTCGCAACCAGGTGTTTCCAAGGCGATCATCGAGCTGGAAGAGGAGCTTGGTGTTGATATTTTTACACGGCACGGCAAGCGGATCCGCGGTCTGACCGAGCCGGGCAGGGCGGTGCTGAAATCGGTCGAACTGATCATGCAGGAGATCGACGGCCTGAAACGCATCGGCAATGAATACGCGGCGCATGACAGCGGCAGCTTTACGATTGCCACCACGCATACCCAGGCGCGCTATGCGTTGCCCAAGGTGGTACAGGCGTTTACCCAGAAATTCCCGAAAGTGCGCTTGTCTTTGCTGCAAGGCAACCCGAAGCAAGTGGCAGACATGGTGCGTAACGACCAGGCTGACCTGGCCTTGGCGACCGAGGCAATTGTCAACGCCGATGGCCTGGTGACCTTGCCTTGCTACCAATGGGAACATGTGGTGGTGGTGCCGCCGGATCATCCTTTGCTGCAGTCGAAGGCGATCACGCTGGAGGAGATCGCGGCTTTCCCGTTGATTACCTACGATAGCGCCTTCACCGGCCGTACCAAGATCGATCATGCATTTGCCTTGCGCAACTTGAAGCCGGATGTGTTGCTGGAGGCGATTGATGCCGATGTCATCAAGACGTATGTCGAGTTGGGTATGGGAGTGGGCATTATTGCTGGCATGGCATTCGATGCGGAGAGGGACAGTGGTTTGCGTTCGATTCCGGTCGGGCATCTGTTTGGCAGCAATATTTCGCGTGCTGCGGTGAAGCAGGGGGCTTATCTGCGCAGTTATGTCTACACCTTCATCGAGTTGCTGGCGCCGACGATGAATCGCAAGCTGATCGAGCAGGTGATGAATGGCGAGAAGGATATGTACGAGTTGTAGGATCGTCGGTCATGCGCTGTTGCAGCTAAATGGCAACTAGTTAAATAGGGCAGAGTTAAATGGGGTCAGAGTTTTTTTTCGGCAGGGTTTCGCCGAAAATTACTCAGACCCTTTTAACGGCCTACGGAGTGAGTGCGGTGGTGCATCTACAACTGGCGATCATCGTTACTTAATACTGTTGCTACTCCGTGGGGGCTTGCCGGGGGCGGCCCGGCAGCCGCTCACTTTCTTTGCTTCGCCCCTAGCCGGGCGCCCGAAAGTAAGCAAAGAAAGGCGATCGCACAGCCGTTGCCCGCCTTCGGCGGGTCCCCAAATGAGCCGCGCGCCAGTCGGATGGGACACAAACTCGCTGCGCTCAAACATGTGTCCCATCATTCCCGACTGTCACCCGGCTCATTTGGCAACGTCAGCATGCGAAAAGTCAAAAGCAACGGCAACGTCAAAAGCCAATTCAAAAGCAACATCAAAACCAACAACAGCATCAAAACCAACCCCGAGCAGTTAAATGGGGTCGGAGTTTTTTTTCGCGGTTTTTGCGAAAATTACACTTCCCGCGCAGCTCTGACCCCATTTAACGAACCACGGAGTGCACACCGTGGCACTCAATGCTTCTTAGCCGTTACTTAATAACCAGCATCCCGCATCGCATCTTCCGTCGCATGCAACGCCACCTCAATACGATGCAGCGCATGACGCTGCAGCTCTAGCACGCGTGGGTCGTCTTCGCGTTGGGCGGCGTCGTTGCGGGCGCGGGCCAGGCATCGGCGGCGTCATGCAGGCGGCCGCGGTGGTCCAGGTTGGCGTCGGGACGTTCTTGGCGATACATATCTTTGCCGACGTACTCTCCAAGCTGAGTGATTTCACGCGTGGCGGCATCGATTTCGGACAAGGCTACTTGCTCGTTTCGGCCCATTTCCCAATTGTCGCCGGGACGATGGTCGATCAGCCAGCGGGCTGCGTGCAGGTCGGCCAGCGCATGCTGATAGGCGCCGTGGTGGCCTGGTTCGTCGGCTTGCGCGGCAAGCGGGATGACGGCCGGAATCAGCAGTAGGGAAAGTGTGAGTTTGTGGATCAATTTCATGATAGCTCCGTGATTATTTTTGTATGACGAAAAGTAGAACGATGGCTTCGGCTAGTAGCGGTAGTAATAAGGGTGGGGAGCGTAATAGCCGCGTGCAGGCACGACGACGCAGCCGGTAACGGCGGTACACAAGGTGACGCCGAGCACTACGAGTCCGATGAGCTTTTTCATTTTGGCCTTCTTTCCTGTTTGAGTTACCAGGACTTCAGAATGCCATCAACATCTTGCTACATGTGCTTCGATACAGTGTGAGATGTAACCGTTTGTAGGTATTGTCCGGACGGGAAATGTCCGGATGAACGATACGATTATTCAGCGACGACAGCCGGTTCGAGCTTGCTGTGCAAGGTGATGGCAGGCACTCTGCGCACCAGCCACAGGGCTGTCACGGTCACGATCACGGCCAGTCCGACACCCATGTGAATGGCGCCGATCAAGGCTTCGCGCGCAGCTACCAGCAACAACTGGCCCTGGTGGCCGGCGCTTGCCAATTGCGCCAGCACCGTGGTTTGGGTGTCGTGGCTGATCAGGATCTGCGGATCGGAAAAACTGCTGAACCAGTCGTCCGCCTTTTGTTCGCTCAATGCCTGATGCACGCTTCCGGCGTACATGTGGTTGATCAGTGTGCCGATGATCGCGGTGCCAAGCATGCTGCCGATCATGCGCAGCGATTGCATCAGTGCTGTCGCGATGCCAAGGTGTTCACGACCAGCTTCCTGCTGGATGAAAATGGTCAGGTTAGGCAGGATGAAGCCAAGGCCCAATCCGCCGACCAGCATGAAACCGGCGATGACGCCATGTGAGGTCCAGCGGTTCGATATCACGACGCCGAGGCACGATAGCGCCAGCAACGAGAACCCGACATACAGCATAATGTTTGGATTCTTGAGCTTGGTGATGATGCGGCCATTGGAAATGCTGCCGACCATGATGCAAGCCACCAGCGGCGTAATCAGCAGGCCGGCCTCCTGCGGCGACAGGCCGAAACCGCCCTGGTACAGCAATGGTGCGTAGAACATCAACGAAAACATGGAAAATCCGCTCAGCACAGACAGCAGGAAGAGCGTCGACAATTTTTTGTCGAACAGCAGGTCGAACGGCAGGATCGGTTGCGGTGTGTGATGTTCCCATTTCCAGAGCGCGATGAACGCTACGACGCTGGCCGCCAGCAGGCCCAGCATTGCCAGCGACAGGCCGTGCTTGGGCAGCATTTCGACAAACAGCTGCAGACAGCCCAGCGCCGCAGTGATCAGCAACGCGCCAGGCCAGTCGAGACGGATCTTGGCGTCCGGGTGGGTGTGGCGCAGGTGCGGCAAGTATTTGTAGACGAAGAACAGCGACAACACGCCAACTGGCAGGTTGACATAGAACACCCAGCGCCAGCCCCAGTATTGGGTCAGGAAGCCGCCTAGCGAGGGACCCACCGCAGTGGCGATGCCGAATGCCGTGCTCATCAGAACCTGCCAGCGCAGCCGCACATGGGCGCCGGGAAACAGGTCGGGGATGCAGGCGAATGCTGTGCCGACCAGCATGCCGCCACCGATGCCTTGTAAGCCGCGCGCAATCACCAGCCACAGCATGCTGTTCGCCATGCCGCACAGGATTGAGGCGGCAGTGAACAGGATGATTGAGACCAGCACGAACGGTTTTCGACCATAGTAGTCGCCGAGTCGGCCGAATATCGGCACGGTAATCACAGAAGTCAGCAGATATGAGGTGGCGACCCACGCATACAGGTCGAAGCCTTTCAATTCTGCAACGATGGTCGGCAACGCGGTGCCGACCACGGTTGAGTCGAGCGCCACCAACATCACCACAAAGGCGATGCCGAGCATGGCAAGCAGTGATTCACGGAAAGGTAAAACCTGGTCGCTCGAGTGAGCAGAGGCAGAATGGATAGCCATATTGTTGTTTATCGGCGGAGTCGCCGGTTGGTGGAACAGTGCATGGAGTCTGTAATTGATTGCTGTTAGGCACAGCTTGGAGTTTCAGCTTGATACGGATTGATACTTATTGCGCAGACAAGATCATACGCCCCTTGGCCGGTTTCTGCTGCGCGCCGGCCGCCGCAACTTATAATCGCGCCCTCAAGCTTATTTTTCATCCGAAAAATCACACCCTGACAAGCAGTAACGCAAGCGATGAAAAAAACAGACACCAAGGCGCTCAATGTCGTCGAACAGCATGGTCAGGCCAGCCTGTCGCCAGCGCAGAAGAGCTTCAATGCGCTGCTCAAGAAACTGGAGACCGAGCGCCAGCTGCTGGCTGCCTGGCAGCAAATGATTCCTTTGCATCAGCAACACTATGTCAGCCAATACCAGCCCCTGATGCGCAGCTATCACCGGCTGTTGGCGCAGCTGGTGCGCTTGCTGGACGATGCGTATTCGGTGAGAGGCTTGAGCCGGCATGACCAGGAAAAAATCAGCCACATCATCTGTTCAGTTGGAACCGTCATCATTGGCGACAGCGACGCTGCAGATTTGAAACGAATCTACCGCATGCATGGCGGTGCCGATGTCGACGCAGCGGAAGGGCCGCAGGATGATTTCGAGGCATCCGAGCAAGAGGCAGATAGCGACCGCCATGCGTCGACGGAATATGCGCGCGAGCACGCCTCAAAACGCAAGAAGTCGGCCAAGGCTGCCGCCAAAGAGGCCAAGCAACAGGAAGAACTGCAAAACGCCAGCCAGTCAGTGCGCGAAGTCTATCGCAAGCTGGCAAGCGCCTTGCATCCCGACCGCGAGCAGGATCCGCTGGAACGCTTGCGCAAGACAGCACTGATGCAAAGAGTGAATATCGCCTATGACAAGAAAGATCTGCTCGGCTTGCTGGAGCTTCAGTTGGAAATCGAGCAGATCGACCAGAGTCGCATCAATTCCTTGTCGGAGCAGCACCTGCGGCACTACAGCAAGGTGTTGACCGAGCAGTCAGCGGAACTGCGTGACGAGATCGCCGGGCTGGAGGCAGAGTTCCGGATGCGCTTCAACTTCGATCAGAAAGAGGCGATGTCGCCGGCGCTGGCGATGCGTCACCTGAAGAGTGCGACCAAGGACGTCCGGCAAAACATCAATGCGCTCAAGAGCGATTTGCTGGCATTTGAAGATATCAAAAACATCAAAGCCTGGCTCAAAAATTATCACATCTAGACAGCCTGTTGCTCTGTGAGCACATCGTTCAAACCTGATGTTAAATTATATTTTTGTTATGTTTTTGTGGCGTTGACGTGCGACTTCCGCGCCGTCTTGATCGATATACCGATGGTCAATTTGGCGGGAATGGTGCGGGGATAATTTATAATCATGTCTTTGCGCGCAAATCCAATGAATCCGCTCCCCCCCAGTTTTTCCGATCAGACGCTGCGCCAGGTGCGGCGTGCCTGGCGTAAATACGGCATTTTGTGGATGGGGGCGGTGCTGGTTGGCTTGGTCGCCGTACTGTATGCCTGGCTGATGGATGTCGGTTTCGGCTTGTTTCGCTCGATGCAGCAATCGCACTTCTGGTTGCCGTTGTTCATCACGCCGGCGATCGGCGCCTTTTGCGTGTGGGCTACGCGCCGTTATTTTCCCGGTTCCGAAGGCAGCGGCATCCCGCAGGTGATCGCGACGCTGGAAGAGGACACCACCAGGCGCGGCCAGTCGCTGCTGTCGATGAAAATCCTGATGGGCAAGATCGGTATTTCTTTTGTCGGCATCCTGGGTGGCTTTACCATCGGCCGTGAAGGGCCGACGGTACAGGTCGGGGCGGCCTTGATGTTCAACTTGCGGCGCTTATATCCACGTGCCAGCGCGGCGCTGGAGCGGCGCCTGATACTGG